>JALOOH010000152.1 GCA_025454515.1 Chloroflexota bacterium | reverse complement strand
CGCCATCGAGGCCGACTGGCCGAGGCCGCAGATGCTCGCGTCGCGCATCCCCTGGCCCAGGTCGGCGAGGAGCGCGACCTCGTCGGCGACGGTCCCGCGCGGCCGCCCGGCCGCGAGACGCGCGAGGAGCTCCTCCTGGCGCACCGTCCCGACCCGGCACGGGACGCACTGGCCGCACGACTCGTCGCGGAAGAAGGCCGCGATCCGGACGAGCGCCCCGGCGATGTCGGCCGACTCGTCGAAGACCATCGCGACGCCCGAGCCCAGCGTCGCCCCCGCGGCCCTCGCGGCCTCGAAGGTCAACGGCATGTCGAGGGCATCGGGCCCGACGAAGACGCCGGCTGCCCCCCCGAGGAGGACCGCCCCCAGCCCGCGGCCGCCGGCGACCCCGCCCGCGAGCGCGAGCAGCTCGCCCAGCGTGACCCCGAAATCGACCTCGTAGACGCCCGGGCGCTCGACCGATCCGGAGACGCAGAAGAGCTTGGAGCCGGTGCTCCCGGCCGTCCCGATCGCCGCGAACGCGGCACCCCCATCCGCGACGATCGCGGGGATGTTCACGAGGGTCTCGATGTTGTTGACCGCCGTCGGCCGGCCGAAGAGCCCGACCTCGACCGGGAAGGGCGGCTTGTTGCGCGGCTCGCCGCGCTTCCCCTCGATCGACTCGAGGAGGGCGGTCTCCTCGCCGCAGATGTACGCACCGGCGCCGCGCCGCATCTCGATGTCGAAGGTGACGCCCGAGCCGAGGATGTCGTCGCCCAGGAGGCCGGCCGCACGGGCGGATCCGAGGGCGTTCGCCATCCGGGCGGCGGAGAGCGGGTACTCGGCGCGGAGGTAGAGGAAGCCGTGCTGGCTGCCGGTGGCGAACCCCTCGATGGTCATCGCCTCGACGATCGCGAACGGATCCTCCTCCATGAGGACGCGGTCCTTGAACGTGCCCGGCTCCGATTCGTCCGCGTTGCAGACGGTGTAGTGCGGGAGCCCGGGCTGGGCCGCGACGGCCGCCCACTTCCGGCCCGTGGGGAAGGCGGCCCCGCCGCGACCGAGGAGCCCCGACGCGGTCACCTCGCGGATGACGGCCTCCGGGCCGATCTCGAGCGCTCGCCGGAGCCCGCGGTAGCCGCCGGTCGCGACGTAGTCGTCGAGGCTCAGCGGGCTGGTGACGCCGGCGCGGCGGAGGATGCGGAGGCCGGGCGTGCCCGCCAGCGGGATCGACCGGCGGACGTGCGCGAGGTGCGTCGCGTCCGGCTCGATGGCGACCGGCGGGGGGACGAGAGCGCGGCCGGCGAGCGACCGCTCCAGGTGCTCGACGACGGCGGCCGCGTCCACGGGGGCCGCGGCGATCGACTCCGGCGCCGCGCCCGCGACCGTGAAGAGCGCCGCGGGCCCGCGCTCGCAGCGGCCGATGCACGAAGTCCGGACCCAGGTCGCCGCGCCGTCCAGGGCGGGCGCGCCGGCCGGCCCCAGTGCGCGCTCCAGGTCGGCACACACCTCCTCGGCGCCGGCGAGGCGGCACGCGAGGTCCTCGCACACGTGGGCCACCACCGGCGGCCTCGGGGTCGTCGAGAACATCTGGTAGAAGGCCGCGACCCCGTACGCCTCCGCAGGTGGGACCGTCAGGCGCCGGCTGGCGTACTCCAGGGCCGGCTGGCTGATCCAGCCGACCCGCGCCTGGATCGCGTGGAGGACCGGCAGCAGGAGGTGACGTCGGTCGCGTGCCGCGCGCCCCCCGACGGACGAACGGTCGTCGGCCGGGACGTCGCGGTCGCCGCCCTCCCAGCGCGTGGTCGCGGGGCCCAGGAGGGCGTCCACGGCCGCCCGCTCCTCGGCGGACGCGCGCGGGGCGAGGGTGACGAGGTCCATCGGCGGAGTCTACCCAGCCGTCACGTGCCGGCGGCCAGCGGCTCCCCGGGCTGCCCATCGGGCCCGAGGCGCTCCACGCGGATGGCCGTCGCCTTGAACTCGGCCGTGCCGGAGGCCGGGTCGGTCGCGTCGATCGTCAGGACGTTCGTGGGCACGTCGTCCTGGAAGTGGAGGGTCATGAATGCGAGTCCCGGGCGCAGCCCCTCGTCCACGCGCACCGGCGCCTCGACTGACCCACGCCGGCTCACGACGCGCACGCGCTCGCCGTCCCCGACGCGCCAGCGTGCCGCATCTTCCGGCGATAGGTCGATCGACTCGCCCCGCCGGAGCGGGGACCGGTAGCCGGCGGTCTGGACGCCCGTGTTGTACGAGTCGAGACGCCGGCCGGTCGTCAGGCGGATCGGATAGTCGTCGTCGAGCGCATCCACCGGCGGGTCGTGCTCGACCGCGACGAACGGCGCCGGCCGTCCGCGCAGCGGCTCCTCCCACAGCCGGCCGTGGAGGAACGCCTCGCCTGGGTGCGACTCGTCGTGGCACGGCCACTGGAGCCCGCCCTCCGCCTCGAGGCGGGCGTAGCTGATCCCCGCGTGGACCGGCGAGAGGCGGCGGACCTCGTCCCACACGCGCTCCGCCGAGGGCTCGCCCCAGTCGGCCCCGAGCCGTCGCGCGAGGGCGAACACGATGTCGAGGTCGTCGCGCGCCTCGCCGGGAGGGGCGAGCGCCCTCCGGACGCGCTGGACCCGCCGCTCGGAGTTCGTCACCGTCCCCTCGGTCTCCGCCCACGCGGCGGCCGCCGGGAGGACGACGTCGGCGAGTTCCGCCGTCTTCGTGAGGAAGATGTCCTGCACGACCAGCGTGTCGAGCCCCCCGAGGGCGCGGACCGCCTTCCCCTGGTCGGCCTCGGACTGCGCGGGGTTCTCGCCGATGACGTAGAGGGAGGTGAGGTCGCCCCGCTCCATCGCCTCGAACATCGCCGAGAGGTGCCAGCCCCGGCGCGGCGGGATGGTCACCCCCCAGGCCGCCTCGAAGGGCGCCCGCAGCGCATCGTCCTCCACGTGCTGGAATCCCGGCAGCCGGTCCGGCAGCGCCCCCATGTCCCCGCCGCCCTGCACGTTGTTCTGCCCGCGCAGCGGGTTGAGACCGGATCCGTACCGCCCGACGTGCCCGGTCAGGAGGCCGAGGTCGATGAGGGCGAGGACGTTGTCCACCGCGTTGTGGTGCTCGGTGATCCCCAGGGTCCAGCAGATCATCGCCCGGCCGGCCGTGGCGTAGGCGTGGGCGACCTCGCGGATCGCGTCCGCGGGCACGCCCGTCTCGCGCTCTGCCCGCTCGAGCGTCCACGGCGCCACCGACGCGGCGTACTCGGCGAACCCGGTCGTCGCGTGCTCGATGAACCGGCGATGGTGGAGGCCGGCCTCGATGATCTCGCGCCCCATCGCGTTCGCGAGCGCGATGTCCGAGCCGACGTCGAGCCCGAGCCACAGGTCCGCCCACGCGGCCGACGCCGTCCGCCGCGGGTCCACGACGTACAGGCGGGCACCGCGGCGGACGCCGCGCAGCAGGTGGTGGAAGAAGATCGGGTGCGTCTCCCGGGCGTTGCTGCCCCAGAGGAGGACGACGTCGGTCTCCTCGACCTCGGCGTATGAGCTGGTGCCGCCTCCGGCTCCGAAGACTGTCGCCAGACCGGCGACGCTTGGAGCGTGTCAGGTGCGGTTGCAGCTGTCGATGTTGTTGCTGCCGACGACCGCCCGGGCGAGCTTCTGCGCCGCGTAGTTCACCTCGTTGGTGGACTTCGAGCAGCTGAAGATCCCGAACGAGCTCGGCCCCTGGCGCTCCACCGACCGGCGGATCCCGGCCGCGGCGCGGTCGAGCGCCTCGTCCCAGGTCGCGGGGCGGAGCGCGCCGGACCGTCCGCCGTCGCGGACGAGCGGCGTCGTCAGGCGTTCATGGCTCCTCGGCACTGTCGCCTCCATCGACGGTACCCATGCGGCGGCCGGGCCGGCCGACCGCAGGCCGAGAAGTCTAGCAAGGGGCGACGCGAGCGAGGCGAGGGGTGGCCATGCCCGCGGCGACGGCATCAGGCGGGGAGCGTCCGGAACCCCTCCCGGGCGAAGTCGTCGTCGAATGCGAAGGCGGCGTCGATGCCCTGCCGGCGCATGACGAGGAAGCTCACGCGGTCGACGAGCGAGACCGACCGGGAGCCCGAGGCGAGGAGCGCCTCCAGCGCCTCGGCGTGGGTCGCCGGGTCCACCCAGGCGACGTCGACGACAGGGAGCAGGTCGTCAACGAAGCGGCGGACGGCCGCGAGGCCCAGGCGCCGCTGGGCCAGCGAGATCGTCTCCACGACGACGTACTGGTGGGTGACGAGCTCGGCCTGGGACCGGCCGAGCGCGTCCATGGTCGCGACCGCGCGATCCCGCTCCCGGTCCGAGCCATCCAGGATCGCGAGGAACGCCGACGTGTCGACCAGGATCGTCACGATCCGTAGATCTCGTCCAGGTACGCGTCGTGGTTCACCGAGACGTCGCCGAGGCCGGAGCTCGCGCACCCGACCGCGGACAGCGCCCGCGCCCAGCGAGCCTCCCGCGAGTGCGGCGCGTCGGCGCCGTACGCGGCATCCACGGCCTCGCGGATGAGATGCGCCATGGAGACACCGCGCTCCGCCGCGAGGCGTCGAAGCCGCTCGGCCTGCTCGGGCTCCAGGGAGATCTGGGTCCGCTGCATGCTTTCATGATACCACATGGGGACGATGTGATGTAATCGCCGCGGCGGCACAGGGCCGCGACCGGCGACCGCGCTCGACCGCGCACCGTCGGCCAGGGCGGTCGCGCGGCGTCAGACGAGCGCCATGCCCGCCGCCTCCGACGCCTCCACCCGGCCGATCCGCCACCACGGCTCGCCCGCGGCATCGAGCGCGGCGGTGACGGCCGCGAGTCGCTCCGCCGGCACGGCCGCGAGGAGCCCCCCGGACGTCTGCGGGTCGTGCGCGAGCGCGACGGCCTCCGGCGGCACGCCCGCCGCGACGGTCAACGCGCCGGCCACGAAGCGCCGGTTGTGCGCCGCGCCGCCGGTCTCCACGCCGGCCCGCGCGAGGTCGATGGACCCGGTGAGGGCCGGGAGGGCCGCCGCCTCGAGGACGAAGCGCAGGCCGGACGCCCGCGCCATCTCCCAGGCGTGGCCAAGCAGGCCGAAGCCGGTGACGTCCGTGGCGCCCGTCAGCCCCGCGGCGACGAACGCCTCGCTCGCCGCCCGGTTGAGGCGCCGCATGGACGCGATCGCGGCCGCGAGGTCTGCCGGAGCGGTCCGCCCGGACCGCGCCCCGGAGACGACCAGTCCGGTCCCGAGGGGCTTCGTGAGGAGGAGGAGGTCGCCGGCACGCGCACCGCCCTTGCGCAGGAGGTGGTCGGGGTGCGCGGCGCCGATCACCGCGAGGCCGAAGGTGGGCTCCGGGTCGCGGATCGTGTGGCCCCCGGCCAGCGTGCCGCCGGCGGCGCGCACGGTGGCCGACGCCCCCCCGAGGATCGCCGCCGTCGCGTCGCGGGGCAGGTCCTCGGGGAGGGCGGCGACCGACAGCGCGAAGAGCACGCGGCCGCCCATCGCGAAGACGTCGCTCACGGCGTTCGCCGCGGCGATCGCGCCGTACGCCTCCGGGTCATCGACAAGGGGCGGGAAGAAGTCCACCGTCCCGAGGATCGCGAGGTCCGGGGCCACGCGGTAGGCCGCCGCGTCGTCCGCGGGGTCCAGGCCCACCACCAGGTCCGCCGGCGCGTCCGCCCCCAGCCCGGTCAGCGCGTCCGCGAGCAGGTCGGCGCCGAGCTTGGCGGCGCAGCCGCCGCAGTCGGTCAGGTCGGTCAG
>JALOOH010000151.1 GCA_025454515.1 Chloroflexota bacterium | reverse complement strand
GAGCTGCTCGACGCGGCGGCCGATGCCGTGGAGGCCTGGGCCCGCGACGGCGTCAGCAAGGCGGCGAACCGCTTCAACGCCTTCCGGCTTCGACCGGCCGACGAGACACGGACGGCGCCCCCGGGCGAGGTCGACGGGCCGCCCGGCCCGGACGGCGTGCGTCGCACCCGGACCGGCTGGCGCCGGGTCCGGCCGGCCGACGAGGCGCGATGACCGCGCGCCCGGCGACACCACCGGCGGCGGGTGCGGGCCCGGGTGCCGGCGCGGCCGCGCAACCCGCCACGGCACCCGGGACGGCGCGCCGGATCCCGGACCTGTCGGCCCTGCCGCCGCTCCTTCGCGAGACGGCCGCGTTCGCGCGGCTGGCCGGCGCCCTCGCGGGCGAGCCGGGAGGGCGCGCACGGGGGCGGCACGCGGCCGTGACCGCCGTCCCGCACGGCGCCAAGTCATTCCTCGTCGCCGCCCTCGCCCTCGGAGCGGGGGAGCGCGTCTGCTGGATCGCCCGCGACGCGGAGATCGGCGACCGGGTCGCCGAGGAGCTCGTCGCATGGCTTGGCGACCCGGCCGCCGTCGTGGTCCTGGAGCCGCGGACGGCGCTCGCGTACGAGCGGAGCGAGCTCGTCCGGGACGAGAGCTCCGCCCGCGTCGCGGCGCTGTCGCGGTGGCGCGAGGCGGGCGCGGGCGGGCCGCGGGTCCTGGTCACCTCCGTCCAGGCACTGCTGCAGCGGACGATCGAGCCGGACATGCTGCCGGACGCGCCGCGCCGGATCGCGGTCGGGTCGCGCATCCGCCCGGACGCCCTCGTCCGCGAGCTCATCGGCCTCGGGTACGAGCCGGTGACCGAGGTCGCGGGCCGCGGCGAGACCGCGCGCCGCGGCGGCATCGTGGACGTCTTCCCGGCAGGGAGCGCCCTGCCCGTCCGGATCGAGTGGTTCGGCGACGAGATCGAGTCCCTGCGGTCGTTCGACCCGACGGACCAGCGTTCCGTGGGCGCGGCCGGCGAGGTCACGATCCTGCCGGCCTCCGAGTTCCTCCGGCCGACAGGCGGCGGCGACGCGATCGCGACGCGCCTCGGCCGGCTCGCGGACCGGCTGCCGGAGCGGCTCGCGGCCGACCTCGCACGGCTCGCCGAGGGCGACGACGGCCGCGCCCTCGCCGTCGGCGACGCGGCGGAGGTATGGGCGCCCATCCTCGCCCCCGCCACCGGACTGGACCACCTGGGGGCGGGCACGGTCCTCATCGTGGACGAGCCGGGAGAGGTGGCGGACGCCGCCGAGTTCCTCTGGCGCCAGGCCGACGAGCGACGCGCGGAGCTCGTCGCGTCCGGGGAGCTGCCGGAGCGGTGGCCCCCGGCCTTCCCCGACCGACGCGCGTGGAAGACGATGCTCGTCCGGGCGCGCACGCTCGAGGTCACGTGGGAGTCCGAGCTCCCGACCGCGCTCACGGGGCGGCCGGCCGAGGACGACCCGTTCGGCTGGCGCGTCCCCGAGGTGCCGCCGGGCAGGACGGAGGCCCTGGCGCGCGCCGTGGACGGATGGACGGCGGACGGCCGGCGCGTCGTCGTCACGTCCGACCAGGCCCCCCGCCTCGCCGAGATCCTGGCCGAGGGAGGCCGCCCCGTCGCGGTCGTCTCCGCGGTCAACGAGGCCCCGCCGCCGGGGGCGGTCGTCATCGTGGAGCGGAGCCTGAACGCCGGGTTCACCGGGGGCCCGGACGGTCTCGTCGTCCTCACCGACCGTGAGCTGTTCGGGACGGTCCGCGTCCGGCGGCCCAAGGCGCTGCGCCGCGTCGTCCCCCGCGACATCCTCGACCGGCTCAACCCGGGCGACCTCGTCGTCCACGTGGACCACGGCGTGGCGCGGTACGAGCGGATGCTCCGCCGGGGGGAGCCCGGGGAGGAGCGCGACTACCTCGAGCTCGCGTTCGCCGGCGATGGCCGGATCTTCGTCCCCGTCGAGCAGATCGCGCGGATCACCCGGTACGCGGGCGGGGAGCGGCCGGCGCTCTCGCGCCTCGGCGGCGGCGAGTGGGCGCGCACGAAGGCGCGCGTGCGCAGGGCGGTCGCGGACCTGGCGGACGAGCTCCTCGCCCTGTACGCGGCCCGCGAGACGGCCGAGGGCTTCGCGTTCGCGGAGGACACGCCGTGGCAGGCGGAGCTGGAGGCCTCGTTCCCGTACGAGGAGACAGACGACCAGCTCCGGGCGACCGCCGAGGTGAAGATGGACATGGAGGCGCGGCGCCCCATGGACCGGCTCGTCGTCGGCGACGTCGGCTACGGCAAGACCGAGGTCGCGCTCCGGGCCGTCTTCAAGGCGATCCAGGACGAGCGCCAGGTCGCGATCCTCGTCCCCACCACCGTCCTCGCGGCGCAGCACCACGAGACGTTCCGTCGTCGCTTCGCGCCGTTCCCCATCGTCGTCCGGCACCTGAGCCGCTCGGTGTCGCCCCGGGAGCAGGAGTCGACCCTCGCCGGGCTCCGCGACGGGACGGTCGACGTGGTCGTCGGGACGCACCGCCTCCTGTCGAAGGACGTCGCGTTCCACGACCTCGGCCTCGTCGTCGTGGACGAGGAGCAGCGCTTCGGCGTCGCGGCGAAGGAACGGCTCAAGCGCCTCAGGACGTCGGTGGACGTCCTGACGCTCTCCGCGACGCCCATCCCGAGGACCCTGAACCTCGCCCTCGCCGGCATCCGCGACATGAGCGTCATCGAGACCCCGCCCGAGGACCGCCTGCCGATCCAGACGCGGGTCGCCGAGGCGACCGCGGGCCTCGTTCGCGACGCGATCCTCCGCGAGCTCGACCGTGGCGGGCAGGTCTTCTACGTCCACAACCGCGTGGAGACGATCGAGGCCCAGGCCGAGCAGCTGCGGACGCTCCTGCCGGGTGCCCGGATCGTCGTCGGCCACGGCCAGATGCCCGAGGGCCTCCTCGAGTCCGTCATGATCCGCTTCTCCTCCGGGGAGGCGGACGTCCTCGTCTGCACCACGATCATCGAGTCCGGCCTCGACATCCCGAACGCGAACACGATCGTCATCGACCGCGCGGACGCCCTCGGGCTCGCCCAGCTCTACCAGCTGCGGGGCCGGGTGGGCCGCAGCAGCCGCCGCGCATACGCCTACCTCCTGTACCGGCGGCGCGAGCGCCTCTCCGACGACGCACGGAAGCGCCTCCAGGCGATCTTCAACGCGAGCGAGCTGGGGGCGGGCTTCCAGATCGCCCTCGCCGACCTCGAGATCCGCGGCGCCGGGAACATCCTGGGGGCCGAGCAGCATGGCCACATGGCCGCGGTGGGCTTCGACCTGTACACCCGGATGCTCGCCGAGGCGGTCGAGCACGCCAGGGCGCGGCGCGAGTCGCGGCCGGCGGTCGTGGAGAGGCCCGGGGCGACGGTCGACCTCCCGGTCGACGCGCACCTGCCCGACGACTACGTCCCGGACGAGGCCCAGAAGCTCGAGGTGTACCGACGCCTCGCGAAGTCCGCGTCCGTCGGCGGGCTGGCGGCGCTGCGCCAGGAGATCGTCGACCGCTTCGGGCCGATGCCCGCCCCCGTCATCCGGCTGACCGAGGTCGTGGAGCTGCGCCTGGCGGCCGAGGCGGCCGGGATCGCGAGCCTCTCGAGGGAGGAGGGCGAGCTCGTCATCCGGTTCGGCACGCTCGACCGCGCGACCGCGGCGCACGCCCTCGCGGGGCTCTCACCGTCGCTGCGGATCTTCTCGAACCAGGCGCGGATCAGGCTGCCGCGCGATCCGGAGCGCGCCTGGGCTCTCGCCGGGGCCGTCGTCGCGCGCGTCACGGAGGGGCAGGAGGGTCCCAGCGGACGGACGCCGCTGCGGTAGACTGCGACTCCGGCGAGAGCGTTCGCCGACCCCCTGGAGGAGCTGACCCACATGCCTGCCGAGGATCTCCGCGCGCGGATCCGGGAGGTCCCGGACTTCCCGAAGCCCGGCATCCTCTTCTACGACATCACGACGCTCCTCAAGGACGGCCCCGCCTTCCGCGAGGCGGTGTCGCTCATGCTCGAGCCGTACCGCGGCATGGCGATCGACCTCGTCGTGGGGATGGAGTCGCGCGGCTTCATCTTCAGCGCCCCGATGGCGTACGAGCTGGGCGTGGGCCTCGTCCCGGTGCGCAAGCTCGGCAAGCTGCCGCACGAGACGCTGAGCGTCGAGTACGCCCTCGAGTACGGGTCGAACACGCTCGAGATCCACAAGGACGCGATCGCGCCCGGCCAGCGCGTGCTCGTCGTGGACGACCTCCTCGCGACCGGCGGCACCGTCCGGGGGACGGTCGATCTCGTGCAGCGCCTCGGCGCGGAGATCGTCGGGCTGTCGTTCCTCGTCGAGCTCGTCTTCCTCAAGGGCCGCGAGCGCCTCGACGGGCTGCCCGTCAGCAGCGTCATCGAGTACTGACGCCGGGGGGCGCGGGTGACCGACGACGGCCGGCCGGCGCGGCCCGGCCACGCGCCCGATCCCGCGCCCGCGCAGGCTGGTCCCGCCACGCCCTCCCCCGACCCGGTCCCGCCCACGGCGGCCCCGCCCTCCGCGGAGCCCTCCCCCGGGGTCCCCGACGTCGGCAGGCGCCGGTTCTTCCGCCTCCTCGCCGCGGATGCCATCCAGACCGCCGCGCAGGTCGTCGGCGTCGCCGCCGCGCTCCAGCGGACCTCCGCCGAGGCCGCGGCGGTGCTGCTCGAGGAGGGCACGACGACCGCGGCCCCGTCGCCGTCGGCTCCGCTCCCGCCGGCGTCCCACCGGAGCCCGTTCCGGATGGAGGCGTCCGCCCTCTACGTGCTCGACCAGGGCCGCTTCCCGTTCGAGAGCGTGGAGGTCGAGTGCCAGTCGGGCGCCGAGGCGTCCCGGGCGATCCGCGAGATGACCGTGCGCGGGGCGCCGGCGATCGCGCAGGTCGCTGCGTTCGGCCTCGCCCTCTCCGCCGAGCGGACGCGGGACGCGAAGCCGTACGTCCGCCTCGCGACGCTGCGTGGCACGGCGAACTCGCTCGCCGGTGCCCGCCTGGCCCCGGCCGCCCTCCGCGGCGCCGTGGACCGCATGCTCGCCCGGATGTCGGCCGTGGGGGAGCTGATCGAGGACGGCGGCGCCATCGCCGATGCCCTGCGCGCCGAGGCGGACGCCATCGCCATGGAGGCCACGCTCGACCACGCGCGGCTCGTGGAGGCGGGTCGGGCGGAGCTCGAGGCGCTCGTCCGCCAGGCGGAGGAGGACGTCGCGGACGAGCCGCTGGCCGCGGACGCGGCGACGCCCGCGGAGCGGCCGCTCGGGGTGCTCACGCTCGGCTCCACGGGCGCGCTCTCGGGCGGCCAGATCGGGACGGCGCTCGGCGTCGCCATCGCATACCACCGGTCCGGCCGGCCGATCCACGTCCACGTCCTGGAATCGCGGCCGGGCCTCGACGGGGCCCGGCTCGCCGCGTGGGAGCTCGCGCAGGCGGGCGTGCCGCATACGGTCCTCGCCGACGCAGCCGCCGGCTGGCTGCTGTCGCGTGGAGGCATCGACGCGATCCTCCTCGGGGCGGACCGGATCGCGGCCGACGGCTCGGTGCTCGGCCCGCTCGGCACGCTCCCGGTCGCCCTCGCGGGCGCCTCGGCGCGCGTCCCGGTCCTCGTCTGCGCGCCGGGCACGGCGATCGACCCGGACGCGGATGACCTCTCCGACCTGCCCGACGAGACCCGTCCGCCCATCGAGCTCATGCGCGTCCGCGGCGTCGACGTCTCCGC
>JALOOH010000299.1 GCA_025454515.1 Chloroflexota bacterium | reverse complement strand
GACCAGATCGGCGGGACCTGCCTCCACCGCGGCTGCATCCCGACGAAGGCGCTCCTCGAATCGGCCGACCTCCGTGCGCGCCTGGCGAAGGCCGCGGACTTCGGCGTGACGATCGACGGGGCCGTCGGCGTGGACTACGCAGTCGTCGCGGCTCGCCGCGACGCGGTCGTGAAGCGGATGACCACCGGTCTCCGCAGCCTCGTGAAGAAGAACGGCGTCGAATGGGTCGCCGGCCGCGGCCGGCTCGACGGGCCGACGACCGTCCGAGTCGCGCTCCACGGCGAGGACGGCACGCCGGGGGCAGGCGGCGAGCGGGTCCTCGCGGCGGCCGATGTCATCCTCGCGACGGGCAGCCGCACGAAGAGCCTCCCCGGCCTGGTGCCCGACGGCACTCGGATCCTCACCTCGGACGACATCCTGCGGCGCTCCGACCTGCCGGCGAGCATCGTCATCGTCGGGGCGGGCGCCGTCGGCGTCGAGTTCGCCTCGTTCTTCCACGACATGGGCTCGGCCGTCACGCTGATCGAGTACCTCCCGACGGTCGTCCCGCTCGAGGATGCCGAGGTGAGCGCGGTCCTCGAGCGCAGCTTCACGCGCCGGGGGATCCGGGTCGTCACCAGGGCGCGGTTCGACCCGGCGGCGGTCGCCGTCGATGAGACCGGCGTCCGCTTCGCCCTCTCGCGAGACGGCGAGCAGGGGAGCGAGGAGGTCGCGGCCGAGGTGATGCTCGTCGCGACCGGCCGGGCGGCCAACGTCGAGGGCGTGGGGCTCGAGACGACCCGCGCCGTGGTCGACCGCGGGATCGTCGTCGTGGACGACCACATGCGCACCGCCGACCCGCATCTCTGGGCGATCGGCGACGTCGTCGGCGGGCTCTGGCTCGCCCACACGGCCGCGCACGAGGGCATGATCGCGGTCCACACGATCGCGGGCGAGGACGTCGAGGGGATCGACTACGCGAAGCAGCCGCGGGCCACGTACTGCCGGCCGGAGATCGCGTCGGTCGGGCTCACGGAGGCGCAGTGCGCGGAGCGCGGCATCACGACGCGCGTGGGCAAGGTCCCCTTCCAGGCGATCGCGAAGGCCGTGATCGGGGGCGAGCACGAGGGCTTCGCCAAGGTCGTCGCCGACGCCGCGACCGGCGAGACGATGGGCATCCACGTCATCGGTCCGCATGCGACCGACCTGATCGCGGAGGGCTCGCTCGCGCTGGTGCTCGAGGCGCAGCCGTGGGAGATCGCCCTGGCGACCCATCCGCACCCCACGAACGCCGAGGTCCTCGCGGAGGCGGCGATGGCGGTGGACGGCCGGTCGATCAACTTCTGAGAGGCCCGCAGGGGCGGCCCGGAGGCGCCCTGCGGACAGCACCCGCGCAATCTGGGAGACTGGGCGACCGAGCAGACGAGGCCCGCCGAGCGGCGGGCCGCCAGGAGGGATCCGCGTGGCCAAGGTGACGATGCCCCAGCTCGGCGAGAACGTCGCGGAGGGGAGGCCAAGGACGAGCCGCTCCTCGAGGTGGTGACGGACAAGGTGGACGCCGAGGTGCCGTCGCCGTTCGCGGGCGTCCTCGTCGAGGTGCTCGTCGCCGAGGGCGCCGTCGTGCCGACGGACGCGGACATCGCCGTCATCGACACCGGGGCGGAGGGGTCCGCGCCGGCCGACACGGACGCGGCCGCCCCCGTCGCCCCCGTCCCGTCCGCCCCGATCGCCCCCGTCGCCCCCAGCGCCCCCGCCGCGACCGCGGTCCCCGCGGCGACTCCCGCCCCCGTCGCAGCGGTCGCGCCCGCCCCGATCGGCCCGCCGCCCGGCCCGGAGGCTCGCATGACGCCGGCCGTCCGCCGGCTGCTCCGCGAGCGGGGGATCGCCGGGGCCGGGATCGTCCCCACCGGTGCCGGCGGCCGCCTGACGCGCGCCGATGTGCTCCGGGATCGTCTTCCCGCCCGGCGTGGACGAGGTCGTCGTCCCGGTCACCCAGATGCGCCGCGGCATCGCCGCGCAGATGAGCCGGGCCCTTCAGGTGCCGCACGCGTACGTGACGATGGAGGTGGACGTCACCGAGCTCGTCCGCCTCCGGGGGTCGCTCCGGGGCGTCGCACAGGCACGGGACGGGATCCCCCTGTCGTACGTCCCGTTCGTCGTGGCGGCGTCGATCGCGGCGCTTCGGAAGAACCCGACCTTCAACGGGCACTGGACCGAGCGCGGCCTCGTGGCCCGCCGCGCGATCAACGTCGGCGTGGCCGTCGCGGTCGCCGACGGCCTCCTCGTCCCGGTGATCCGCGACGCCGACCGCCTCTCGATCGTGGGGCTCAACCGGGCCATCGCGGACGTGGCGGCGCGCGCGCGCGCCGGCAAGCTGCGCCTGGAGGACTTCGGCGGCGGCACGTTCACCGTCGACAACACCGGGTGGCTCGGGTCCGCGCTCACCCTTCCGATCGTCAACGTGCCCGAGGTCGCGATCCTCACCATGGAGGCGATCACGAAGCGGCCCGTGGTCGTCGAGACCCCCGACGGGGACGGCATCGCGATCCGGTCGATGATGAACATGGTCATCGGCTTCGATCACCGCGCGCACGACGGCGCCGGTGCCGCCGCGTTCCTGCGGGACGTGAAGACGTGGCTCGAGTCGGTCGGACCGGAGACGCCCGTCGCATGACCGACG
>JALOOH010000150.1 GCA_025454515.1 Chloroflexota bacterium | reverse complement strand
GACGAGGATCGCGACGCTGACGATCGCGACCCAGACAGGCAGCGCCAGCACCACCCACTCCCAGATCGTGACGACGAGCATGAGCACGAGTCCCAGGAGGATGCCCGAGACGGCGAGCCACGTCGGCAGGGCGCGCGTCCGGATGGCGACCGTCGAGAAGCAGACCAGGAAGACCCCCGCCGCGCGCGAGGCGAAGACGAAGAGGAGGGCATAGCACATCGCGCGGACGAGGCGGACCTGGTCCACCCCCGGCGCCGCATCGCCGAGGTACTGCTGGCCGAGCGTGACGGAGCTCGCGATGCCCGCCGCGACGAAGAGGATCGCCACGAAGAGCACGCCGCTCCCGGTGAGGATCGTCGCGAAGAACCGATCCTCGCGATCGTCGACCTGGTCGCGTGCGACGGCGACGAACCACAGGAACGCGACGCCCGCGAAGGGCACGAGGTAGAAGGTGGAGATGAAGGCCGCCGTCACCTCGCCCGTCTGGGCGGCGGCGATGTCGATCGGGTCCCCGGAGGCGGCCGGCGAGGCGCGGAGCAGCACCAGGGCGGTCGCGAACAGGAGCGCGAAGGCCAGGCCCGCCACGCCGGCCGCGCGCGGCGCCCGGAGGTGCCCGCGGACGCGCGAGACGAGAGCATCGGCCCCCTCGGCTGCATCCGGTGCATCCGGTGCGACCGGTGCGTCCGGTCCCGCCGAGCTCCCCGGGCGATCGACAAGCGACATCGACGACACCTCCCGCGGGGTCGCGGCGCCGCGGCTCCTCGCCCACCCCGCCGCATCGTGCCGGTCACCATCCGGCGCCCGCTCGAGACTGCGCCGCGGTGCTCGTCGCCGCGAGGGCCGACCGGCCCCACAGGCGCATGCCGGGCGGGCGGAGGTGGGCCCGCGCACCTCCCGCCTCGCGGCCGGCCTCGGTGGGAGGGTCCCCGCTGCTATCATCGGCCGGCGATGAACGTCACCACAGCCCCCGCACCCCACAGCTCCGTCCTCCTCGAGGTCGAGGTCCCCTCCGAGCGGCTCGACCGCGAGGTCGCCGAGTCCGTGCGCCGCCTCTCCCGCAGGACGCGCGTCCCGGGCTTCCGGCCCGGCAAGGCGCCCCGGGCCATGCTCGAGCGCGTCCTCGGCGACGGCGCGATCCTCGACGACGCCGTGGAGCGGCTCGTCGAATCCGCCTACCGCGAGGCGATCATCGAGACCTCCACGGTCCCGCTCGCGCGTGCCTCGATCGAGGTCGTGCAGGCGGAGGAGGGGAAGCCCGTCCTCTTCAAGGCGACCGTCCCGGTCCCGCCCGAGGTGGTGCTCGGCGACTACCGGGCCTTCCCGTTCGCGCCCGAGATCGACGAGATCGACGACGCGAAGGTCGAGAAGGTCGTGGACGAGCTGCGCGACCAGCAGGCACGGCTGGACCCCGTCGAGGGCCGCCCCGTCCGGGCGGGCGACTACGCGATCGTCGGGTTCACCGGCACCCGGGACGGCGTCCCGTTCGAGGGTGGGTCGTCGGAGCGCGCGCCGGTCATCATCGGCGACGGGAGGTTCATCCCGGGCTTCGAGGAGGCGCTCGTCGGCGCCACGATCGGCGAGCCCGTCGAGTTCGACGTCACCTTCCCCGAGGACTACCCGGAGCCGGAGCTCGCGGGGCAGCCGGCCCACTTCGTCGCCACGGTGAAGGAGCTCCGCGAGAAGGTCTCACCGGAGGCGGACGACGACTTCGCGCGGTCGGTCGGCGACTACGCGGACATCGCCGCCCTGCGGGACGAGGTGCGCCGCCGGCTCGAGCGCAACGCCCTCGACCGCGCGCGACACCGGTTCGCGGACCGGATCATCGAGTACGCCGTCGCGAACGCGACCGTGGACCCGCCCGACGTCCTCGTCGACGAGGAGGTCGAGGTGATGCACGACGAGATGAAGGCCGCCCTCGCGCGCCAGGGCATCACCGAGGAGGCGTACCTCAAGGTCACCGGCAAGACGGCGGAGGAGCTGCTTGGCGAGATGCGGCCGGACGCGGCGAGCCGCGTGAAGACCCTGCTCGTGCTGTCGCGCGTGGCGGACGCCGAGGGGGTGGAGGTCCCCGCGGAGCGCATCGAGGCCGAAGTGGCCGAGGCGCGCGAGCGGTACGCCTCCAACCCGCGGCTCGTCGAGTACGTCGGCTCCGAGCGCGCTCGCGCATCGCTTCGCAGCTCGATCCGGCGGTCGCTCGTCGTGGAGAGGATCATCGATGACTGGCTCGCCGCCCACCCCGATCACCCCGCGCTGCCGCACGTCGAGGATCCCGGCGAGACGCCGGGGTCCGCCGCGTGACGGGGCGCGCCGAGGCCGCGGCAGGAGGACGGAACATGCTCGTCCCGATGGTCATCGAGTCGTCGAGTCGCGGCGAGCGGGCGTACGACATCTACTCGCGCCTGCTCAAGGAGCGGATCATCTTCCTCGGCGATGCCGTGGAGGACACGATCGCGAACCTCGTGATCGCGCAGCTGCTCTTCCTCGATTCCGAGGACCCGGAGAAGGACATCAGCCTGTACGTCAACTCGCCGGGCGGGTCGGTGACGGCGGGCCTCGCGATCTACGACACGATGCAGTACGTGAAGGCACCGGTCTCCACGATCTGCATCGGGATGGCGGCGTCGATGGCGGCCGTCCTCCTCGCGGCCGGGACCACGGGCAAGCGCTACGCGCTGCCACACAGCCGCGTGATGATCCACCAGGGCTACGGCGGCTTCCGGGGCAGCCCGCCGGACGCGCTCATCCAGATGCGCGAGTGGGAGCACCTCGTGGGGATGCTCCACGAGATCCTCGCGCGCCACACGGGCCAGTCCCAGGATCGGATCGTGAAGGACACCGAACGGGACTTCTTCATGTCGCCGGAGGAGGCCAAGGCGTACGGCCTCATCGACGCGGTGTACTATCCGCCGTCGCTCGCCGCGGCGAAGGCGCTCGCGGACGCCCAGGCGCTGGCGACGGAGCAGGCCGGCACGGCGGAGCAGGCCGGCACGGCGGAGCAGGCCGGCGCGGCCGACCGGCCGGGCAAGGGCGGCAAGGGCAAGGGCGGCTCGGACGAGCCGACCGGGGCCTGACCGACAGCGGCCGGGCGCGCGCAGGCAGGACGGGGAGGACGGGATGTCGACCGGGAAGACGCCGCGGGTCCCGTATCGCTGCTCGTTCTGCGGCAAGAGCCAGGAGCAGGTCCGCAAGCTGATCGCCGGGCAGGGCGTGTACATCTGCGACGAGTGCATCAACCTCTGCCAGGAGATCATCGAGGAGGAGATGCTCGAGGCGCCCCGGCCCAAGGCGCCGGCGCCCAAGCTCCCCAAGCCCCGCCAGATCAAGGACTCGCTCGACCAGTACGTCGTCAGCCAGGAGCGGGCGAAGAAGGTCCTCTCGGTCGCCGTCTACAACCACTACAAGCGGGTGAACGCCGGCCACCAGGTGGACGACGTCGAGCTGCAGAAGTCGAACGTCCTCCTCGTGGGGCCCACCGGATCGGGGAAGACCCTCCTCGCGCAGACGCTCGCCCGCGTGCTGGACGTCCCCTTCTGCATCGCCGACGCCACCAGCCTCACCGAGGCCGGCTACGTCGGCGAAGACGTGGAGAACATCCTCCTGCGGCTCATCCAGGCCGCCGACTTCGACGTGGCGCGTGCACAGCGCGGGATCATCTACATCGACGAGATCGACAAGATCGCGCGGAAGGCGGACAACCCGTCGATCACGCGGGACGTGTCGGGCGAGGGCGTGCAGCAGGCCCTCCTCAAGATCCTCGAGGGGACGGTCGCGAACGTCCCGCCGCAGGGCGGGCGCAAGCACCCGCACCAGGACTTCATCCAGATCGACACGACGAACATCCTCTTCATCTGCGGCGGCGCCTTCGACGGCCTCGAGCGGATCATCGAGGAGCGCGTCGGGCGCAAGACGATCGGCTTCGGTTCGGAGACCGCGTCGGCCCAGGTGGACCGTGACCGCGTCTTCGAGCGGCTGATGCCGGAGGACCTGCTCAAGTTCGGGCTCATCCCCGAATTCGTCGGGCGCCTTCCCGTCGTGGTGACGCTCGCGTCCCTGTCGGCGGAGGACCTCGTGCGGGTCCTCGTGGAGCCGCGCAACGCGATCACCCGCCAGTTCGAGAAGTTCCTCTCGCTCGACAAGGTGGAGCTCGTCTTCACGCCGGGGGCGCTGCGCGCGGCCGCCGAGGGTGCGCTCGCGCGGAAGACCGGCGCGCGCGCCCTGCGGACGATCGTCGAGGAGTCGCTGCTCGACGTGATGTACGAGATCCCGGAGAGGGGCGAGATCCGCAAGTGCATCATCACGGAGGAGACGATCCGCGACGGGCGGCCTCCGCTGCTGCTGACCAAGTCGGACGTGGACCGCGGGGTGGACGAGTCCAACTACGCGGACTGGCTCGCCGCCGAGGGCGAGACGGCCTGAGGTGAGCGAGGAACGAAGGCTCGCCTCGGCGTACCGCCCGGCGGACGTCGAATCGGCGATCTACGAGCGCTGGGTGGCGGCGGACGTCTTCGCGCCGGACGGGGCCGGGTCACGCGCCGACGCGGACGCGCCGCCGTTCGTCATCATCCAGCCCCCGCCGAACGTCACCGGGTCGCTCCACCTCGGGCACGCGCAGCGGTCCACCGTCGAGGACCTCATGATCCGCCACGCGCGGATGCAGGGACGCCCGGCGCTCTTCCTCCCGGGCCTCGACCACGCCTCGATCGCGGCGCAGGTGGTCCTCGACCGGGTCATCGCGGCGGAGGGCGACACCCGCGCGAGCCTGGGCAGGGACCGCTACCTCGAGCGCATGGGCCACTTCGTCGAGGAGACGAAGGGCGTGATCCTCGCCCAGCAGCGCCGGGTCGGCGCCTCGCTCGACTGGAGCCGGCTCCGCTTCACGATGGACGAGGCGTCCAGCCGTGCCGTCCGCGAGGCGTTCATCCGCCTGTACCGCGAGGGCCTCGCGTACCGCGCCGAGACGCTCATCAACTGGTGCCCCGGCTGCCGGACGAGCCTGTCGGACCTCGAGGTCGTCGCCACGCCCGAGACGGGCACGCTCTGGACCGTTCGGTACCACCTCGTCGACCCGGCGACGGGCGACGTCGAGGCGGGCGGGATCGACGTGGCGACCACCCGGCCGGAGACGATCCTCGGCGACACGGGCGTGGCCGTGCACCCGGACGACGAACGCCACAGGACGCTCGTCGGCCGCACCGTCCGCATCCCGTTCGTGGAGCGGGACGTCCCGGTCGTCGCGGACGACGTGGTGGACCCTGCCTTCGGGACGGGCGCCGTGAAGATCACCCCCGCGCACGACCACGACGACGCCGCGACCGGGAAGCGCCACGGCCTGCCGGTCATCGACGTCCTGGAGGACGACGGCCGCATCTCGCCCGCCGGGGGGGCGTACGTGGGTCTGGACCGCTACGAGGCCCGGCAGCGGATCCTCGCGGACCTCGACGCCCGCGGGGACCTCGTGGACGCGAAGCCGCACGAGATGGTCATCGGGCGCTGCCAGCGCAGCCACGACGTGGTGGAGCCGCGCCTCAAGACCCAGTGGTTCGTCCGCACCCAGCCGCTCGCCGAGGCCGCGCTCGCGGCGACCCGCTCGCGCGAGACGGTCATCCTCCCGGAGCGGTTCGAGAAGGTCTGGGAGCACTGGCTCACGGAGATCCGGGACTGGAACGTCAGCCGTCAGCTCTGGTGGGGCCATCGGATCCCGGCCTGGTACTGCCCCGACGGCCACGTGACCGTCTCCGCCCGCGCGGACGGCCCCGGCGCGTGCGAGACGTGCG
>JALOOH010000149.1 GCA_025454515.1 Chloroflexota bacterium | reverse complement strand
CGCGCGATCGCCGCGTCGTACGGCGTGGGATCGTCGCTCTGGCGGTACACGGAGGCGCCCGCGCGCAGGTCATCGGTGGTGGGTCGGTCGGGTCGGAGCCCCAGGCGGTCGAGATCGTCGAGCAGGTCGCGCTCGTGCCCGGGCCTGCATCGCTGTCGATCGTGGTCCTCGATCCGCAGAACGACGAGCCCGCCGGCCGCCTGCGCGAGCCCCCAGACGTAGACGGCGTTGACCAGGTGGCCGAGATGGAGCCGTCCGGTGGGCGCGGGGGCGAAGCGTGTCGTCGCGCCGCGCGGGATCGACGACAGGTCGGGCCGTGCCCTTCCCTCACCACGGCGCCCCGCGACATCGCCGCCGTCGAGGTGCACCGCGTCGGGGATCCCGGTCATGCCGGGTCGTCGCCTCCCGGCCTCTTCGCCCGCCGCTGCTCCTCCTGCACCTTCCGCGTGGCAGCGATGAGCTTCCGGTAGAGGGCCACGAGCTCCGGCGTCGGGAAGAGCCCCTCGGACGCGCTCGTCACACGCTCGATGACGGCCGCCTCGCGCGCCGGGTCGCGGATGGGCTTCTCTCCCTGCGCGTCCTTCACGCGGCCGATCTCGAGGGCGATCCGGGCGCGCTCGTTGAGGAGGCCGACGATCTCCGCGTCGATCGCGTCGATCCGCTCGCGCAGCGGACCGAGCGCCGCGCCGAGGTCTGGCGCGTCGATGGCGGTCGCCGGCCGCTCGTCGCTGCTCATCGGAACCCCCCGTCCTCTCGCCGCCGCGCCAGCTCGTCGAGCGCGACGAGATACCCGCGCGGGCCCATCCCCACGAACGACGCGACCGCGACGTCCGAGAGGAAGTTCACGCTGCGGAACGGCTCCCGTTGCGACGGGTCCGAGAGGTGGACCTCGACGAAGGGGCGGTCGATCGCCAGCAGCGCGTCGCGCAGGGAGACCGACGTGTGCGTCAGGCCCCCCGCGTTCACGATCGCGGCGTCGAAGTCCTTCTGCTGGACGCGGTCGATGAGCGCTCCCTCATGGTTCGACTGGAACGTCTCGACCTCGATCGCCAGGCCGGCTGCGTGCTCGCGGATCATCGCGTGGATCTCGTCGAGCGTCGTGGAGCCGTAGATGTGCGGCTCGCGGGTCCCGACGAGGTTCAGGTTGGGCCCCTGGAGCACGAGGACGCGCATCCCGATCACCTCCCGCGCCCGGCGCGCGCCGCGCCCGTGCCGCCGACGGGCGCCGCCGATCGTCCCGCGACGATCCCCGCAGCAGCGGCCGCCACGAGCGCGTCCGGGACATCCGAGCGGACCACCACCCCCGAACCGGTCGACAGGACCCAGCGCAGCCGACCGCCGGCCGTCTTCTTGTCGACGGCCAGCGCCGCGACGAGGGCCTCCGGGCGTGCGGCGAGCGGCCGCGCGCCGAGGCCCAGCCCGTCGAGCAGCGACTCGATGCGCTCCGCGTGCGCCTGCGGCGTCACGCCGAGCTCGGCCCCGATCCGCACCGCGGCCCGGAGGCCATAGGCGACCGCCTCGCCGTGCAGGATCCCCCGGTACGCGGCGACCGTCTCGATCGCGTGCGCGAGCGAGTGGCCCAGGTTCAGCGCGATCCGTCCGCCGGCCTCGCCATGCTCCCGCTCGTCGGCGACCACGACCTCCACCTTGGCCCACGCGCACCGCTCCACGACCTCGGCGACCGCGCCGCTCGCGAACGCTGCGCCGTCCCCGGCGGCGATCGCGCGACCGCCGATCTCCAGGAGCTCCAGGAGGCGCTCGTCGCCGAGCGCGCCCATCTTCACCGCCTCGCCGAGCGCAGCGCGCAGATGCCGCGACGGAAGGGTGCGGAGCGCCGCGACGTCGGCGACGATCGCAGCCGGCTGGTGGAAGGCCCCGACGAGGTTCTTCCCCTCGGGCAGGTCCACGGCCGTCTTCCCCCCGATCGAGCTGTCGATCTGTGCCACGAGCGTCGTGGGCACGTGCACCACCGGCACGCCCCGGAGCCAGGTGGCCGCGAGGAAGCCCGCGGCGTCGCCCAGCGCGCCGCCGCCCACGGCGACGATCGGGTCGCGACGCTCGGCGCGGAGGCGCGCGAGATCGCGCGCCGCCCGCTCGATGACGCGCAGCGTCTTCGCCGGCTCGCCACGCGGGAGAAGGACCGTCTCCACCGCCACCCCGTCGCGTGCGAGGTCGGCCGCGAGCGCCTCCCCGGCGACCGACCACGCCTTCGGTTCCGAGACCACGATCGCCCTTCGTGCCTCGAGCGAACCGAGGGCCCGGGCGATCCCCGCGGCGGCGACCCCGTCGCCGATCTCCAGCGTCCCGATCGGGGTCCGCGCGCGCAGCAGCCCCCCGCCCGGGCCGACCGCGTCGTCGAGGTGTCGCTCCACGGTGGCGACCACCTGGCCGAGGGGAGCCACCCCGTTCACGCGCAGCGCGGGCGCATACACGCGCTCCCGGGCGGCCGCGAGAGCGGCGATCGCCGCCTCCGGGTCCAGGCCCGCGAGGAGCGGCCGGCTCACGGGACTCCGCCGCAGGCGCGTGGCGAGGATCCCGGGCGGCCCGTCCAGCCAGACCGCGAGGCGGCCGCGGTAGAGGGCCCACCTGTTCCGCGGGTCGAGCGGGGTGCCACCGCCCGTCGCGATGACGCGCGACAGGGTGGGCGAGGGGTCGGGAGGCCCGAGCGCACCGACCGCCTCGCGCTCGCGCGCGCGGAACCCCGCCTCGCCCTCCTCCGCGAAGATCGCGGGGATCGGCCGGCCGGCTGCCGCCTCGATCGTCGAGTCCAGGTCGACGAACGCCGCCCCGTGCCGTCGGGCGAGGCGCCGTCCGACGGCGGTCTTGCCGGTCCCGGGAAGCCCGACGAGGACGAGGTCCATCGGCTAGTCGTCGCCGCCGGAGCCGACCCCGGAGCCCGCAGCGTCCTCCGCGTCCTTCGGGTCCGCCGCCCCGGCCGGCCGGCGGGCGATCCGCCCCCGGTACCGGCGGAGGTTGTCGGCCGTCTCCTCGAGGCTGTCCCCGCCGAACTTCTCCAGCACCGCGTCCGCGACGGTGAGCAGGACCATCGCCTCGCCGATGACGCCCGCCGCGGGGACGACGCTGATGTCGCTCCGCTCGTAGTGCGCCTTCTCGACCGGCTCGCCCGTGACGAGGTCCGCCGACGGGAGCGGCCGCGCGAGCGTCGAGATCGGCTTCACGGCCCCGCGGACGATGAGCGGCTCGCCGTTCGTGATCCCGCCGGTCAGGCCCCCCGCGTTGTTCGAGCGGTGGACCCACGCCCCGTCGGGCTCGCGCCCCTCGATGACGTCGTGCACCTCGGATCCGAACCGCCGCGTCTGCTCGAACCCGAGCCCGAACTCCACGCCCTTGATGCTCTGGATGCTCGCGACCGCACCCGCGAGCGCGGCATCGAGGCGCCGGTCCCAGTGGACGTGGCTGCCCAGCCCGATCGGGAGCCCGTGCACCACCACCTCGAAGACGCCGCCGACCGTGTTCCCCGCCGCCCTGGCCTCGTCGATGCGGGCGACCATCCGCGTCTCCGCCCCGGGGTCGGGGCAGCGCAGCGGGCTCTCCTCGGCCACCTCGCGCGACCGCGTGCACCGCGCGCGATCCACCGCGACGCCGCCGACCTCCGCCGTGAACGACCAGGCCTCGATCCCCAGCGTCCGCAGGAACGCCCGCGCCACGCCGCCCGCGGCGACCCGGGCCGCCGTCTCGCGCGCGGACGCGCGCTCGAGGATGTCGCGGACGTCCCGCGTGCCGTATTTGAGCGCGCCGGCCAGGTCGGCGTGGCCCGGCCGCACGCGCGTCACCGGCACCGCGCGCTTCACCCCGGACTCGCCCTGGGCGAGGATCTCCGCCGCGTCCTCGTCCGTGAGGGGCGCGGCCTGCATGATCCGCGCCCAGCTCTCGTGGTCGCGGTTCTCGACCGTGAGCAGGATCGGCGACCCGAGGGTCCGGCCGTGGCGGACGCCGCCCCCGATGACCGCCCGGTCCCGCTCGATCGCCTGGCGCGCCCCGCGTCCGTACCCGCGCTGGCGCCGCGCGAGGTCGATCGCGATGTCGTCCTCCGTCAGCGGGATCCCGGCCGGGAGGCCCTCCAGGATGACCGCCAGCCCCGGGCCGTGCGATTCGCCGGCCGTGAGGTATCGGAGCGCGCCCACCGGCCGGGCCTCAGGACGCTGGCCCGGCCGCGGCGTCGGCGGCGGGACCCTCCGCGGCCACCTCGCCGTCGGCCGCTCCCGCCGCCCCGGCGGCGATCCCTTCCTCCAGCTTCTCGCGCATGAGGTCCAGCGGCGCCTTCCGGCCGGTCCACAGCTCGAACGCCGCCGCCCCCTGGTGGAGGAGCATCAGCTCGCCGCCCATCACCGTGCACCCGGCCGCCTCCGCCTCGCGCATGAGGCGCGTGGGGTTCGGGTTGTACACGAGGTCGAGCAACAGCAGGTCCGGCGGGATCAGCTCCGCCGGCACCGGTGTCTCGTCGGCCCGGAGGCCCACCGACGTGGCGTTCACGACCACCTTCGCCTTCGCGAGCTCGGCCTCGATGACCGATTCGTGCCACGGCATCGCGCGCAGCTCCATGTGCGCCGCGCTCCGGGCGAAGAAGCGGGTCAGGCCCTCCGCGCGGTGGAGGTGGCGGTTGAAGACGATGACGCGCTGGAATCCCTCGCGGATCAGGCCGTACACGACCGCGCGCGCGCCGCCGCCGGCACCCAGCACCACCGCCTGGCGCGGCATCTTCTGCTTGCCGACGAGGGCTTCGAGCGCCACGTTGAACCCGGCGACGTCCGTGTTGTGGCCGATCAGGCGCTTGCCGTCCTTCGTGATCGTGTTCACGGCGCCCGTCGCGTGGGCGTCCTCGGTCGTCTTGTCCACCAGCGGGACCGTCTTCTCCTTGTGCGGGATCGTCACGTTCGCGCCGACGAACTCCTCCCCCTTCAGCTCGGCGATCGCGTCGGGGAGCTCGAGCGGGACGCGGTCCCAGAGCTCGTAGCGGATGTCCAGGCCCTCGGCGTCGAACGCCGCCTGCTGCATCCCGCCCGAGAGCGAGTGGGCGACCGGGTGTCCGATGAGGACGACGCGATTCGTCATGCGCGCACCCTTTCGATCTCGTCGAAGAAGCCCGGGTAGCTGATCGCGGCGCACCCTGCGTCGAGGACCGCGGTCTCGCCCCCGGCGATGAGGCCGGCGATCGCGAACGTCATCGCGAGCCGGTGGTCGTCGAGGCTCTCGGTGACGGCGCCGGTCAACCGGCCGCCGCCGTCGATGGTCATCGTGTCACCCTCCACCGCGACGCGCGCGCCCATGGCGGCGAGGCCCGTCGCGATGCCGGCGACCCGGTCGGACTCCTTGTGGCGGAGCTCGCCCACACCGTCGATCCGCGTCGTCCCGGACGCGAGCGCGGCGGCGAGGCAGAGGACCGGCACCTCGTCGATCGCCGCCGCCACCTCCCGTGGCGAGACGTCGATGCCGTGGAGCTCGCTCGAACGGACGACGAGGTCGGCGACCGGCTCCCCGTCGTCGCCCTCCCCGCCACCGCCGGCCGGGGTCTCGTCGATCGAGGCGCCCATCCGGCGGAGCAGGTCGATGATGGCACGCCGGGTCGGGTTCGTCCCCACGGCCCGGAGCGCGATCTCCGCGTCCGGGTGGACCGCGCCGGCGACGAGCCAGAAGGCCGCCGCGGACGGATCCGCGGGCACGCGCTCGAGGGCCGGCGCGACGATCGCGGGGCCGTCGACGCTCACGCGCCCGCCCGCGCCCGAGCCCCACGGCTCCGACCGCACCGCCACACCCCGGG
>JALOOH010000148.1 GCA_025454515.1 Chloroflexota bacterium | reverse complement strand
CAGTCGCCGAGGTTGAGGACGCCGCCAGTGCGGCCCATCCGGGCGCCGAAGCTCCCGGCCCCCTCGCCGAGATCGAGGCGGAAGGGGATCGTCACCGTCGTGGTGGCGCCGGGGGCGAGTGCCGGCCGCACGCTGACGCGCAGGTTGGTCCCGGTGGTCCAGCGGGTGGTCGCGCGCCGTCCGCCGACGGAGACCGGGCCGTCCGCGTGGTAGGCCCCGAGCGCCCGGGGGAGGACCGACAGGTCCAGTGCGTCGATGGGACCGCGCGACCTGTTCCGGATCGTCAGCCGCTCCACGGCCGAGACGCGCCCGTGCTCCACGTCCAGGCGGGCCGTCAGCGTGTACGACTGCCCGATCGATCCGAGGACCGAGGAGGATGCCGCCCCGGATGCCGGCGACGGTCCGAGTGCGGCCACGGCGATGCATGCGGCGATGAGCGCCGCGGCGCCTCGCGCGGCCGTCCGGCGCGGCCGGCCGGTCACCCCTGCGAACCGCTCGCCTCGGCGCCACCAACCGCGGGCGCCGGGCACACCGTGATCGCGTGGCGCACGAGCGGCGGGGGGCACGTCGATCGATCGCGGCATGAGCCGATCGTAGACCGCGCCGATGCACCCGGCCTCACCATCGGCGCGCACGGAGGGCCGCACCGCGCCCGTCGCCGGGCGCGGTGCCATCCAAGGTGGCACGCCTGCCGGCGACGATGTCGCCGCCGATGGGATCGGGTCGTCGAGGAGCCGGCCGGCGGAGGGGGCGCGCTGCCGGCTCCACGACGGCGCCCGGCGCGGACGGTCCGCGCGTTGGCCGATGCACGGAGGAGCGCATGCACATCGACGATCGACGGAGCAGCGACGGCCGGACGGACGACCGGGCCGGCCCGGCAGCGGACGATGGGGCGGCCGGCGCGGCCGCGTGGGAGGCGTTCGAGGCGCGGCTGGCCGCGGTCCTCGCGCGGATGGCGGTCGACAGCCACCTCGTCCTGTCGACGAGGGGCGAGCTTGACGAGGCGTACCACGTCCACTTCGCCCAGGGTGGCCGGCCGGGATTCCGGGCACGCGCCGTGGGCAATCGGTCGCTCCCTGCGTCCCGGGCGCTGTCCCCGGCCCAGGAGGAGCGGCTCGGCGCGCTCGGGTGGCAGTGGCCGTCGGACCACTGCGGAGACCATCGCGACTTCAGCCGCCAGTGGCCCATGCGGGCTCCCTTCCGGGAGGTCGCCCGCCTGGCGGTCCGGACCCTGCGCGAGGTGTACGGCGTGGACCGGCCGGCCGACCTCGTGTACCGGCGGTTCGACGACGCGGGGCGGGCGTTCGTCGAACCGGCCCTGGGCATCGAGGTCGACGGCGGACCGTGGCCGCGCCCGGGGCGGGAGGTGGGCCCGGCGCCCGACGAGGCCGAGCTCGCGGAACGGCTCGAGGAGGCCCTGCGCGGATACCTGCGGGCCGACGAGATCGTGCACGACGACGACGGGGACGTCCGCATCCGTTCGGGGAGCGCGGTCGTCTTCGTCCGCCTGCTCCCGGGGCCACCCCCGATCGTCCGCGTCTTCTCGCCCGTCCTCCGCGGGGTCGCCCCGAGCCCTGAGCTCCTGGCCGCGGTGAACGATGTCAACGTCCGCGTCGTCTTCGCGCGCGCCCTGTGCGCGGCCGACGGGGTCTTCCTCGCCACGGAGCTCCCTGCCGCGGCTGTGGACGCCGACCGCATCGGCCACGCGTGCGCCGAGGTCGGGAACCTCGCCGACGCCATCGACGGGGAGCTTCGCGCGCGCTTCGGCGGGGAGACGGCGTTCGAGGACGCCCCGCGCCTCCTGAACTGAATCCCGGCTCCCGCGCTGAATCAACGAAGGGGCGCGGCGGTCGCCCGCCGCGCCCCTTCGACCGTCACCGCGTCAGGGGAGGCGCCGGTCCGGCGTCGCCCACGAGTGGAGCACGTTCATGTAGTTGGCGCGCTCGAACGCGGACGGATCCGTGACGGCCGCCTGGTTCGCGCTGCCCCGGAGCTGCGTGACCGAGGTGTACTCGTGCTCCTCCATCCAGGAGCGGAGTCCGTTCTCGATCGTCCGCACGTGCTCGGGGCCGTGCCGCAGCAGTGCCGACGTGGTCATCGCGACGTCCGCGCCGACCATGACCGCCTTCACGACGTCGGTCCCGGTCTGGACCCCGGAGGTCGCCGCGAGGGAGACGCTCGCCGGGAGCTGCGGTCGCAGGATCGCGATCCACCGCATCGGCAGGCGCAGCTCGGCCGGCCCGCTCAGCTCGACGCGCGGGACGACGTCGAGGGTGTCCAGGTCCAGGTCGGGCTGGTAGAAGCGGTTGAACAGGACGAGGCCGTCCACCCCGAGCGACGTGACGCGTCCGGCGAAGCCGGCGAGCGCCGTGTAGTAGGGGCTGAGCTTGACGGCCAGCGGGATGGTCACCGCGGAGCGGACGGCACCGACCAGCTCGAGGTCGATCGCCTCCAGCTCCGCCGCCGTCCGCCTCGGGTCGGCGGCGAGCCGGTAGAGGTTCACCTCGAGCGCGTCCGCGCCCGCCTCCTGCATGAGCGTCGCGTAGCGGACCCAGCCGCCGATCGTCGTGGCGTTGAGCGACGCGACGACCGGCACCGAGGCGCGGGCCTTGATGCGCCGGAGGAGCTCGAGGTACCGGTCGCCGACCCCGGCGAACGACGCGTAGTCCGGGAAGTAGTCGAGCGCCTCGGCGAACTGCTCGGTGCCCGCGTCGAGCGCGCGGTCGAGCTGGAGCTCCTCGGCGAGGATCTCCTCCTCGAACAGCGACGGGAGCACGATCGCCGCCGCGCCCGCGTCCTCGAGACGGGCCGCGCCGTCCTCCTCGCCCGTCAGGGGCGAGGCCGACGCGACGATGGGGGAGCGGAGGTCGAGACCCAGGTAGCGGGTCCGCAGGTCCACGGTCATGCCTCGTCACCCCCGTCGCCCGTCGCGCCGGCCGCCCCCAGGGCGGCGTCGGCCTCGGGCTGTGCCTCCTCGTGGTGGGCGTGCGGGACGCTCCGGTGCATCCCGGCGAGCTGCTCGTAGTAGCGCCACCGCTCGTCGACGTCCGCCTGGATGAGCTCGCCCAGCTCCGCCGCGCGCTCGGGATGGGTCCGGGCGAGCACGGCGAACCGCGTCTCGGCGGCGACGAACTCCTTGATCGGCATCGAGGGAGCCGACGAGTCCAGCTTGAACGGCTGGCCGTCCTCGATGTCGCTCGGGTGGAACCGGTACAGCGGCCAGTAGCCGCTCCGGACCGCGTCCTTCTGGTGGCTCATCGACTTCGACATGTCGATGCCGTGCGCGATGCACGTGCTGTACGCGATGACGAGCGACGTGCCGGGCCACGCGTCCGCCTCGAGCAGGGCCTTGGTGGTCTGGGCGTCGTTGGCCCCCATCGCGATCTGGGCCACGTACACGTTGCCGTACGCCCGGGCGACCGCGCCGAGGTCCTTCTTCCCGGTGGACTTGCCGGCGGCCGCGAACTTGGCGACCGCGCCGCGCGGCGTCGCCTTGGACGCCTGTCCGCCCGTGTTGGAGTAGACCTCGGTGTCGAGCACGAGGATGTTCACGTTGCGCCCGGAGCTCAGGACCTGGTCGAGGCCGCCGTAGCCGATGTCATAGGCCCAGCCGTCGCCGCCGACGATCCAGACGCTCCGCTTGACGAGGTCGTCCGCGACGGCCAGCAGGTGCTGGGCATCGCTCGCGCGATCGCCCGCGACGCCCGCGAGGATCGTCTTGAGCTCGGCGACCCGCCGGCGCTGCGCCTCGAGGCCGGCCTCGGTCTCCTGGTCGGCGTCGAGGATCGCGTCCACGAGGCCGTCGCCGACCGTCGGCCGGAGGTCGGCGAGCATGCGCCGCGCGTGATCGACCTGCGTGTCGAGCGCGAGCCGCATCCCGAGCCCGAACTCGGCGTTGTCCTCGAAGAGGGAGTTGTTCCACGCGGGGCCCCGACCGTCGGCGTTCGTGGTCCACGGGGTCGTGGGCAGGTTGGCGCCGTAGATGGACGAGCAGCCGGTGGCGTTGGCGACGATCATCCGGTCGCCGAACAGCTGCGAGATGAGCTTGAGGTAGGGCGTCTCGCCACAGCCGTTGCACGCCAGGGAGAACTCGAACAGCGGCTCGAGGACCTGCGAGCCCTTGACCGTGTCGTGCGGGATGAGCGTCCGGTCGAGCGGCGGGATCGACTGGAAGAACTCCCAGTGGGGCCGCTCGATGTCGCGGTGCTCGGGCGCCGGCTCCAGGTTGATCGACTTGTGCCGGATCTCCGTCTTGCTCTTGGCGGGGCAGACGTCGACGCAGACGCCGCAGCCGGTGCAGTCGTCGGGCGCGACCTGGATCGTCAGCCGGTGGTCGACGAGGTCGCGGGACTTGAACTCCTTGCTCTTGAAGCCCGCGGGTGCGCCGGCGAGGGCCTCCGACGGGAAGACCTTCATGCGGATGGCCGCGTGCGGGCAGACCATCGAGCACTTGCCGCAGTCGATGCAGATCGACTCGTCCCAGATGGGGATCTCGAGCGCGATGGCCCGCTTCTCGAACTTGGTGGTGCCGGCCGGGAACGTCCCGTCCACCGGGAAGGCGCTCACGGGCAGGAGGTCGCCCCTGCCGGCCATGAGCGCCGCGGTGACGGTCTTGACGAAGTCGGGCGCCGTCTCGGGGACGAGCGCGGGGATCGCGTGGCCGGTCACGCCGCTGCCGAGCGGGACGTGGCTCATCCGCTCGATCGACAGGTCGATCGCGGCGAAGTTCCGGTCGACGACCGCCTGGCCGCGCTTCGCGTACGTCTTGACGACCGACTGCTTGATCTTGGCGATCGCCTGCTCCGCGGGGAGGACGCCCGCGAGCTGGAAGAAGCACGGCTGCATGATGGTGTTGATCCGGCTCCCCATCCCCACCTCGGCCGCGACGGCGACCGCGTCGATGACCCAGAGGTCGATCGACTTCTCGAGGAGCTGCTGCTGGACCGTCGCCGGCAGGTGGTCCCACACCTCCGTCGGGCCGTACGGCGAGTTGAGCAGGAACGTGGCGCCGGGCTTCGCGTAGCCGAGGACGTCGGCCTTCTCGAGGAGGCCGAACTGGTGGCACGCGACGAAGTCGGCCGCATCGATCAGGTAGGCGGACCCGATGGGCTCGGGTCCGAACCTCAGGTGCGAGACCGTCATCCCGCCGGACTTCTTGGAGTCGTAGACGAAGAAGCCCTGGGAGAAGAGGTCGGTCTCCTCGCCGATGATCTTCACCGAGGTCTTGTTCGCGCCGACCGTCCCGTCCGACCCGAGGCCGAAGAAGACCGCCTGGACCTCTCCGGCCGGACGCGGGGTCCGGAACCCGGTCTCGATCGGGAGGCTGAGGTGCGTGACGTCGTCGTAGATGCCGACGGTGAAGTGGCGCTTCGGCCGGTCGCTCGCGAGCTCGTCGAAGACCGGCTTGATCATCCCCGGCGTCACCTCCTTGGAGGAGAGGCCGTAGCGGCCGCCGATGACCCGCGGCATCGTGGCGAAGCGCGGCGCGTCGCCGTCCATCGCCTCGGCGAGCGCGGCCACGACCGACTGGTACAGCGGCTCGCCGACGGCGCCGGGCTCCTTCGTGCGGTCGAGGACCGCGATCGAGCGGACCGTCGCGGGGAGGGCCGCCATGAACCACTCGGCGGGGAAGGGCTGGAAGAGCCGGACCTTCATCATGCCGACGCGCGCGCCGGCGGCGTTGAGCGTGTCCACGGTCTCCGCGATGGCGCCACCGGCCGAGCCCATCACGACGATGACGCGGTCGGCGTCGGGCGCGCCGTGGTAGTCCACGAGGCCGTAGCGGCGGCCCGTCCGGTCCGCCAGCTCTCCCATGACCTCCTCGACG
>JALOOH010000027.1 GCA_025454515.1 Chloroflexota bacterium | reverse complement strand
GCGGAGGGCCGCGGCGGCCACCTGCGACGTGTCGTTCGCGGCCAGCTCGCCGGAGACCTCCACGGCGATGCCGTCCACGCCGCCGCGGACGTACTGGGCAAGGAACGAGCCCATCGCCTGCGCGAGCGGGAGGTACGGCGCCAGCGCGCGGGCCGTCTCGGGCGTCAGGAGCGGCGCGTTGACGGCGTACCGGGCGGAACGCCCCTCCAGCACGTCCACGACCTGCTGGGCGGCCTCCACCGCGACGCGCACCTGGGCCTCGGCCGTGGACGCGCCCAGATGGGGGGTGAGGACCGCGTCGGGTGCGTCGAGGAGCGGTGAGCCGGTCGGGGGCTCGGAGGCGAAGACGTCCACGGCAGCACCCGCGATCGTGCCTGCCGCGAGCGCCGCCGCGAGCGCCTCCTCGTCCACGACGCCGCCGCGCGCCACGTTGAGGAGGAAGGCCGTCGGCTTCATGCGCGCCAGCTCCGTCGCCCCGATGAGCCCGGCCGTCGTCCGCGTCTTCGGGACGTGGAGGCTGACGACGTCGGCACGGGCGAGGAGGTCGTCGAGCACGACGAGCTCCGCGTCGTGGTTGGCCGCCTGCTCCGGCGAGACGAACGGGTCGGCCACGAGCAGCGGCATCTCCATCGCCCGGGCCCGCGCGGCGACGGCCTGGCCGATCTTCCCGAAGCCCACGAGGCCGAGGGTCTTGCCGCGCAGCTCGACGCCGGTGAACCGTGCGCGCGCCCACTCGCCCCGCCGCAGAGACGCCTCCGCGGCGGGGATCCGCCGGGCGAGCGCGTACAGGAGCGCGAGGGTGTGCTCCGCCGCCGCGATCGTGTTGCCGGTCGGCGCGTTCACGACGACGATCCCGGCCCGCGTCGCCGCGTCGAGGTCCACGTTGTCCACGCCCACCCCGGCGCGCCCGATGACGGCGAGGCGCGTGCCCGCGGCGATCATCCCGGCGTCCACCTGCACCTGGCTCCGGACCACGAGCGCGTCGTACGCGGGGAGGATCGCCCGGTACTCGTCCGGCGAGAGGCCGACGCGCTCGTCCGCCTCATGGCGTTCCCGGAGCACGTCGAGCCCTTCGACCGCCAGCTGTTCCGCGACCAGGATCCGCATCACTCCTCCTCGCGCCGGCCCTTCCGCGACCCGCGCCGGCGGCGATTCTCCCAGAGTCCGCTCGCGCGGGCGCGCCGACCGCTCGCGCGGCCGGCGCGGGTGCGCGAGCGCCCACGCCCGGCGCCGCTCAGGTCCGTCCGGTCGGAGGCGTCCGCGGGCCCAGGAAGCCGGCCGCACGCCCCTTCGGGCGATACGCCTGCGGCTTCCCGGACGGATCCTCCGCGGGATGGCGGTACGTCTTCGCCGCGGGGCGCAGGTGCGGGGGCACGGGGTCGGCCCCCGCCTCCGCGAGCTCCACGGCGCGGTGCAGCGCCGCGCCCGGCCACCAGTCGCGGCCCGTCCGGGCCAGGTAGCTGACCGTGGCCGCGAGCGCGTAGTGCGCCTCCGGCATGCCCACGCGCTCCACCGCGTCCAGGCAGGCCACCGCCATCGGCAGCGCGGCCGGGTCGGCGGCCCCGACCTCCTCCCCGGCGGCGACGACGAGGCGCCGGGCGGCATGCCGGCCGTCGTCGCCGGCCACGAGCTGGACCGCCAGCCAGTACAGCGCCGCCTCCTCGTCCCCGCCGCGGATGCTCTTGATCATCGCGGACACCGCCCCCGAGCGGTCGTACGGGGCGGTCCGCGACTGCGCGGCCGCGAGCACCGACGGCGCGTCGAGCTCCTCGCGCCCCGGCGGCAGGAGCGCGACCGAGCCCTCGAGGAGCGACAGCAGGCGCCGGCCGTCCCCCGCAGCGAGCCCGATGAGGTTCCGGACCGCGGCCTCGTCCGGACGGACGGACCGCCCCTCGGCCACGTACGCGGCGAGCCCGCGGTCGAGGAGCACCTGGAGGTCCCCGTCCGAGAGCGGCTGCAGCCGCAGCACCGTGAGCCGCGAGAGGAGCGGCGCGATGACCGCGCCGGCCATCGGCGGCTCGGTGGTGGCCGCCACGAGCGTGATCCGGCCCGTCTCCACGGCGCCGAGCAGGCCGTCCTGCTGGTTCTTCGCCAGCCGATGCAGCTCGTCCACGAAGAGCACCGGCGCGCGGCCCTCGATCGAGCGCAGCGTGTCCGCCTCCGCGAGCCGCCGCCGCAGGTCCGGGAGCCCTTCCGACGTCGCGTCGAGCGTCAGGTAGCCGAGCCCGAGCGCATCGGCGAGCAGCCGTCCCAGCGTGGTCTTGCCCGAGCCCGGCGGCCCCCACAGGACCAGCGCGGGGATGCGGCCCGCAGCCACCCACCGCCGCAGCGCGCCGTCCGGGCCAAGGAGGTGCCGCTGCCCCACGACGTCGTCCAGGGTGCGCGGTCGCAGGCGGGCGGCAAGGGGCGCGTGCCGGTCAAGGTGCCCCCCGATCTCCGCCGCGTCGAACACGTCGCTCCCGTCCGCCGAACGGCCCGGGACCTCCGCGCCGGGCTCCGGGCTCCGACGCGAGAGTACAGGCCCCGGCGGCCCTCAGGCGGCCGGGTGCGCGGCCCCGGGCGTCCGCTGCAGCCCGATCACGTTCATGAAGAGGCGCGTGGCGACGTGCGCCGTCGCGCCGCGCACGTCGAGCGCGGGCCGGAGCTCGGTGACCACCAGCGCCGCGACCCGCCCAGCGCGCGCGAGCGCCCGGATGGGCGTCGCCACCTGGGCGTACGTGAGCCCGCCGGGCTCCGGCCACCCGACGCCGGGGGCCACCGTCGGGTCGAGCCCATCGCAGTCGATCGTGACGATCCAGCGGCCGGAGGCCGCGAGCGCCTCCACGACGCTCGCGATCCCGTGCTCGTGCACGTCCCAGGCCGTGATGATCCGGTTCCCGCACGCGCGGGCGTCGGCGACCTCGGGATCGCCGCTGTACCCGGCGCCGCGCATCCCGACCTGGACGACCTCCGCGACGCACGCGAGATCGCGGATGCGGCGGATCGGGCTCGAGTACCCGCGCGTCACTCCGTCGCGCTCGTGGCGGAAGTCGAGATGGGCGTCCACGTGCAGGACGTTCACGGTCTCGCGCCCCTCGAACGCGCCCACGACCATCGGCGGGATGGCGTCGAGGCCGCCGACGACGAGCGGGACCCGGCCGTCGGCCACGAGCACGTCGAGGACGGCGCCCGCGTCGTCCCAGATCCGGTCGGGGTCACGCACGTCCCCGATCACGTCGCCGCAGTCGGTCACCGTCGGGACGCCGTCCGGGAACAGCGGCCCGCCCCAGTCGAAGTCGTGCGACAGCCACATCGTGTCGTACTCCATCCGGTGCGCGGACGCGCGGACGGCGTCGGCGGCATCAGCGCACACGACGAGGTCCTCCGGCGCGTACGGCGGGCCGAACGGGATGCCGAGGAAGACGTACGGGGTCCGGATGGTCGCCGGATCCCCCGTGGCGGGGCCGCCGAGGAAGGGGAGCGAGGGAGCGCGGAGCGACACGGCGTTGGACCTCGCGGCTCGTGCCCATCGCGGGGACGGGCGACCCGGCGTCCCACGGCGCCGCCCGGACGGTACGTCCGCTGATGCGCGGCGGTCAACGCCGCTGCCGCGGCGCCTCGTCCCGGCGCGCGTGGCGGCCGACGCCAGCGATGACGATACGTCGGCGACGCGGACAGCCGACCGTGCAATCGTCGGCCGACAACGCGCAGCACCGAAGGACCGTTGACGCCGGCCAGTGAACGCGGTATACACCACGCATGGCGACCGCCCTCGACGACATCGACCGCTCGATCCTCGTCCTGCTGCAGGACGACGGCCGGGCCACGATCGCCGACCTGGCGCGCGCGGTCGGCCTCTCGTCGGCGGCGACGCACGCGCGCGTCCGGCGGCTCGAGCGCGACGGCCTCGTGCGCGGGTACGTCGCGCTCGTGGACCGAGAGCGCGCCGGCTTCGACCTCCTGTGCTTCGTGAGCGTCAGCCTGCAGCTGCACCGCCCCAGCCTCGTCGCGTCGTTCCCGCGGCGCGTGGCGGCGATGCCGGAGGTCCTCGAGTGTCACCACGTGACGGGCGAGTACGACTACCTCCTCAAGGTCGTCGTGCGCGGCCGCAGCGAGCTGGAGCGCTTCATCGTGGATCGGCTGACCCCGATCCCCGGCGTGGCCAAGGTCCAGACAAGCCTCGTCCTCCGCGAGGTCAAGGCCACGACGGCCCTGCCCCTCGCTCCCGCCGGTCCCGGCGGACCCGCCGCACCCGCACCCACCGGAGGCTCCCGATGACGCACGACATCCCGCAGACGATGGGCCAGCAGCTCGGCCGCCGTTCCTGGGCGGAGCCCTGGAAGGTGAAGATGGTCGAGCCGTTGCGGATGATCTCCCGCGAGGACCGTGCGGCCGCGCTCCGCGAGGCGGGGTACAACACGTTCCTCCTGCGGTCGGAGGACGTGTACATCGACCTCCTCACGGACTCCGGGACCAGCGCGATGAGCGACCGCCAGTGGGCCGGCATGATGCTCGGCGACGAGGCGTACGCCGGCAGCCGGAACTTCTACCACCTCGAGGAGGCCGTCCGGACCTGGTACGGCTACCGCCACGTGCTGCCGACCCACCAGGGGCGCGGCGCCGAGCATCTCATCAGCCAGGTCCTCATCAAGCCCGGCGACCACATCCCGGGCAACATGTACTTCACGACCACCCGGCTGCACCAGGAGCTCGCCGGCGGGACGTTCCACGACGTGATCGTCCCGGCGGCGCACGACCCGGAGAGCCTCGAGCCGTTCAAGGGCGACGTGGACCTCGCGAAGCTCGAGGCCCTGATCGCCGAGGTCGGCGCGGACCGCATCCCGTACGTCAGCCTCGCCGGGACGGTGAACATGGCGGGCGGCCAGCCGGTGAGCATGGCCAACGTGCGCGCGCTCCGGGAGCTGACCGCGCGGCATGGGATCCGCCTGCTCCTGGACGCGACCCGGATGGCGGAGAACGCGTTCTTCATCCAGGAGCGCGAGCCCGGGTACTCCGGGAGGTCCGTGGCGGAGATCCTCCACGAGTTCTGCTCCTACACCGACGGTGCGTGGATGTCCGCGAAGAAGGACAACCTCGTGAACATCGGCGGGTGGCTCGCGGTCAACGACGACGCGGTCTACGAGGAGCTGCGGAACCTCGTGGTCGTCTACGAGGGCCTCCACACGTACGGCGGCCTGAGCGGGCGCGACATGGAGGCGCTCGCGATCGGGATCGAGGAGTCGGTCTCGGACGACCACATCCGGGCGCGGATCGGCCAGGTGCGGTACCTGGGCGAGCTGCTCACCGACTGGGGGGTGCCGATCGTGCTGCCCGTCGGGGGGCACGCGATCTTCCTCGACGCGAGGCGGTTCTACCCGCAGCTCCCGCAGGACGCGTTCCCCGCGCAGACGCTCGCCGCGGAGCTCTACCTCGACTCGGGCGTCCGGTCGATGGAGCGGGGGATCGCGAGCGCCGGCCGCGATCCGGCCACCGGCGACCACATCCGCCCGAAGCTCGAGCTCACGCGGCTGACGATCCCCCGACGCGTGTACACGCAGGCGCACATGGACGTCGTCGCGGAGTCGGTGAAGGCGGTGTACGACGCGCGCGGCCGGGCGACGGGCCTGCGGATGGTCTACGAGCCGCGCTACCTGCGGTTCTTCCAGGCGCGATTCGAGCCGCTCGCGGGCTGATGCGGGCGACGCGGGAGGCGACGACGATGACGGGACTCGAGATGGCCACCGGGCTCGACGCGTGGGTGGCGCACGGCGCGGAGATCACCGCCGCCGAGGAGGCGGAGCGTGCGCGGATGCGCGGGATGCGCTTCGACACGATCGCCGTCCACGGGATCTACTCGGCCGAGGCCGCGCTCGCGCACCAGGGGAGCCTCATCGAGCCGGCGTACCTGAGCCCGGCCCAGCACTTCGCCGACAGCGACCACCTCGAGGCTGCCCTCGGCTACCTCATGCCCGCCTGGGGGTACACGCGCATCGCGAACCCGACCCTGCACTACCTGGAGGAGACGCTCGCGCTCCTCGAGGCGTACGGCACCGGGATCGTCGCGTCGGCGGTCGTGACGGGATCGGGGATGGCCGCGGTGGACATGGCCGTCACGCCGCTCCTCGCCGACGATGGCACCGGCCGGCGACCGAGCGTCGTCGTCGGTGCGAAGTGCTACGGCGGCACGTTCCAGCTGTTCCGCGAGCGGTTCGCCCGCGAGCGCGGGGTCGACGTCCGCTGGGTCCGCGAGCCGCTCGACACGGCCGAGTGGGCACGCCTCGTGGACGGCAGCACGCGGCTGCTCTACGGGGAGATGCCGAGCAACCCGTCGCTCTCGGTCCTCGACGTCCCGGCCGTCTCGCGGATCGCCCACGACGCGGGCGTCCCGCTCGTCGTCGACGCCACGGTCGCCACCCCCGCGCTCCTGCGGCCGCTCGGCCTCGGCGCGGACATCGTCGTGCACTCGGTGAGCAAGAGCATCGCCGCGTCCGGTCTGGCCATCGCGGGGGCCGTCGTCGCACGCCGCGGGATCGTGTCGCGCTGGGGCTCCGACGAGATGCGCGACGACTTCGCGCTCCACGTGAAGCTCCTCCCGATGCGGGACCACGGGCCGGCGCTCAGCCCCTTCAACGCCCTCATGGCGCTGACGGACCTGCGGACGCTGCGCGGCCGGATGGACGCGTGGAGCCGGAGCGCCGGACGCGTGGCCGCGTTCCTCGAGGCACACCCCGCCGTCGAGCGGGTCCACTACCCGGGTCTGGCGTCCGATCCCGGCCACGGGGTCGCGGCGCGCGACATGTGGCTCGCGGACGGCGCCGATGGCGAGGGCGAGCCGGCGAACCGCTTCGGGCACCTGCTCGCCTTCACGGTGCGGGGCGGCCAGCCTGCGGCGCGCCGCGTGCTCGACGGGCTCCGCCTCGTCCGGCGTGCCACCGACCTGGGGCGCGTCAAGAGCGTCGCGACGATCCCGTCGATCTCCACGCACCAGCAGCAGGGCGAGGAGGGTCGCGCGATCGCAGACGTGCCGCCCCGGCTGATCAGGCTCTCGGTGGGCGCCGAGCATCCCGGCGACGTGGAGGACGACCTCGCGGCGGCGCTCGCGCGGGCCTGACGGCCGGGTCCGGCCGCGACCTCAGGGGCGGATCAGAAGGGGACGTTCCCCGTCGCGGTGAGCACGACCCAGATCACGATCATCAGCGCGAAGAGGGCGCCGGCGACGATCGCGATCCGGCGCAGGTCCGCGGAGACGTACGCGTACTCGAGCGTCGCCCGCGACGCGAGCAGGCCGCTCTCCTTGGTCCGCCCGCGCGCGGCGGCGTCGGGGTCGGACCGACGGCTGCGCGAGCGATCCGACGCGGTCGTGGCGGCGCGCTCTTCGGCGACGATCTGCGCCTCGAGCTCCGCGGCGCGGGCCTCCTCGGCCGCGGTCAGGCTGGTCGCCGGCGCGGGAGCTGCCGTCGTCGCGACGGGCTTGGACCCGGGCCGGGTCGTCTGTCGGCGCTGTCCGGGGCGGACGGCGCGCTGGCGCTTCGCCATGCTCGTGCGGGGCCTCCGTGGGCTGGTCGTCGCGTACCGTCGCCGCGGGCGACAACCCGCTGCGGACGCGCGACGCATCGACGCGAGAGGATACCACCGGGGACCGGGCGCCGCCCGGCCTGATCCCGTCGGTGCTGCCGGGAGCCGGTCGTCGAGGTCGCCGGCCGTCCCCCGGGTCATCTCCGGCGGGGGTCGTCCTGCTAGACTCGGGAGCCCCGGCTCGCTCTTCCCGGAGGTCCCGACATCGACACCTCGGCCATCATCGCTCTCGTCGCGGTCGGCCTCGCGGCCGTGGCCGGCGCGGCCTGCGTCGCGCTCACGATGCGGCTCCGGCGAGTGGAGCGGAGCCTCGAGTCGCTCACGCGCGGCGTCGACGGCAAGAGCCTCACCGGCGTGATCGAGACCCACCTCGACAAGGTCTACGCCGTCGCACGGGAGACCGACGGGCTGCTGCGGCGCACGGCGACGCTCGAGGCCGAGGGACGACGGGCGTTCCAGCGCCTCGGCCTCGTGCGGTACAACCCGTTCGAGGACACGGGCGGCAACCAGAGCTTCGCCCTGGCGCTCCTCGACGCCGACGGGAACGGCACGATCCTCACGAGCCTCCACACGCGCCAGGCGACGCGCATGTACGCGAAGCCCGTCCGGGCGGGCCGCTCCGATGCCGCCCTCTCGGCGGAGGAGACCGAGGCGCTCCGGATCGCTCTCGAGGGCTGACCGCATGGCGACGCGGCCGTCCTCGTCGCGGCGCGCGTCACGTCGCCGCGAGCCGCGACCGCTCGAGCAGATCCCCGTGTGGACCGATGCCGAGGTCGGTCCGGCGGCGGCCACGCCGGCCGCGCCCGGGACGGGAGGCGCGACGGCCGCGACGCCGGGCGAGCACGGCCCCCCCGGCGGGGTGGAGGCGCTGCTCGAGGGCCTGAGCCGCGACCAGCGGCGCGCCGTGACCCACGATGGCGGCCCGCTGCTCGTCGTGGCCGGCGCCGGCACCGGGAAGACCCAGGTGATCACGCGCCGGATCGCGTGGCTCATCGCGACCCGACGCGCGCGCCCCTCCGAGATCCTCGCCCTCACCTTCACGGACAAGGCGGCCGAGGAGATGCAGGAGCGCGTGGACCGGCTCGTCCCGTACGGCTACACGGACGCCGCGATCTCGACGTTCCATGCCTTCGGGGACGCCGTGATCCGCGAGTCGGCCCTCGAGCTCGGGCTCCCGTCGGACGTCCGCGTCCTGACCCGGCCGGAGTCGGTGCTGTTCCTCCGCGAGCGGCTGTACGCGTTCGACCTGGACCTGTACCGCCCGCTCGGCGACCCCACGCGGTTCCTGGACGCCCTCGTGGCGCTCTTCAGCCGGTGCAAGGACGAGGACGTGGACCCGGCCGCGTACCTCGCGCACGTGGACCGCCTGACGGCCATCGCGACCGAGACGGAAGCCCGGGCCGCCGACCCGCGCGCCCCGGAAGGGGACCGCGACGCCGCCGCGGCCGCCGCCGACCTCGCCCGCCGCCAGGGCGAGCTGGCCCGCGCGTACGCCCGCTACCAGGAGCTCATGGCCCGCGCGGGACACGTGGACTTCGGCGACCAGGTGAGCCTGGCTCTCCGTCTCGTCCGCGCGTCCCCTGCCGCCCTCACACGGCTCCGGTCGCGGTTCCGCTACATCCTCGTGGACGAGTTCCAGGACACGAATCGCGCCCAGTGGGAGCTCGTGGCCGCGCTCGCCGAGCCCGACCGCCGCGTCACGGTGGTGGGGGACGACGATCAGTCGATCTACCGCTTCCGCGGCGCGGCGATCAGCAACATCCTCGGGTTCCTCGACCGGTACCCGGGGGCGCGGACGGTCGTGCTCAGGCGCAACTACCGGTCGCGGGCGCCGATCCTCGACGCCGCCTACCGGCTCATCCGGTTCAACGACCCGGACCGCCTCGAGGTCCGTGCGGGGATCTCCAAGCGCCTCGTCGCCGAGCGTCGCGGCAGCCACCCGGTCCCGGTCCGCCACCGGGCGTTCGCCACCGGCTCGGACGAGGCGGACGCGGTCGCGGCCGACATCGCCGCGCGCGTCGCGGCGGGCGCGGCGCCGCGGGACCACGCCATCCTCGTGCGCGCGAACGCGGACGCCGACGCGTTCCTCCGCTCGCTCACGATGGCAGGCGTCCCTTGGCGGTTCTCCGGGACGTCGGGGCTATACGCGCGCCCGGAGGTCCGGCTGCTCCTCGCATTCCTCCGTGCCATCGTGGACCTCGACGCGTCGACGGACGTCTACGCGCTCGCCGCCTCCGACGTGTACGGCCTCGGCGGGACCGACCTGACGGCGATCGTGGCGCGGTCGCGGCGGACGAACCGGACGCTCTGGGAGACGCTCGAGGAGATCGGAGAGCGGCCCGCGGTGCTCCGGCTCGCCCCGGAGACGCGCGAGGCCGCGGGTCGGCTCGTCGCCGAGCTCCGGCGCTTCGCGTCGCTCGCGCACGAGCGCCCCGCCGGCGAGGTGCTCTATGCGTTCCTGCGGGAGAGCGGCCTGCTCGCCCGGTACGCGGCTCCGGCCTCGCTCGGCGACGAGGAGGCGCTGCTCAACGTGGCGCGCTTCTTCGACATCGTGCGGGCACGGTCGGCGCTCCTCGAGGACGACCGGGCCGTCCACCTGGTCCCGCACCTGCGGACCCTCGTCGATGCGGGCGACGACCCCGCGTCCGCGGACCTGGGCTCGGACGCGGACGCCGTCTCCGTCCTCACTGTGCACAAGGCGAAGGGCCTCGAGTTCCCGGTCGTGTACCTCGTCGGCCTCGTCGCGGGGCGGTTCCCCTCCACCGGGCGTCGCGAGCGCCTGGGGCTGCCCGACGGGCTCGCGGACCCGGCGACGCCGGCGTCCGGCGACGTCCACCTGCAGGAGGAGCGCCGCCTCTTCTATGTCGCGATGACCCGTGCACGGGACGAGCTGGTGCTCACCCACGCCGCGGACTACGGCGCGAAGCGGACCCGACGCGTGAGCCCCTTCGTGCTTGAGGCGCTCGACCTCCCCGCGGCATCTGCCGTCGGCACGGCGGCGACGCCGTCGGCGATGGAGCGGCTCGCGCGGGCGGGCGCCGGCCCGGCGGAGGCCCCGCCCGTCGTGCGGGAGCCCGCGTCCGGCCCGCTCTCGCTCAGCTTCTACCAGGTGGACGACTACCTGACCTGCCCGCTGAAGTATCGCTACGTCCACGTGCTGCGGCTCCCGATGGCGCCGCACCACGCGATCGTCTACGGAGCCGCGCTCCATCGGGCCGTGCAGGAGTTCCACCGGCGCCAGGCGGCCGGCGCGACGATGACGGACGAGGAGCTGGTCGAGGCCTTCGACCGGTCATGGACGAACGAGGGGTTCCTCACCCGGGAGCACGAGGAGGCCCGACGGGCGGCAGGGCATGCCGCGCTGCTCCGCTTCCGGGCCGACGAGCTCGCCGCTGGCACGGGACCGCCCGCGTACGTGGAGAAGGAGTTCTCGTTCCTCCTCGGCGGCGACCGGGTCCGGGGGAGGTTCGATCGCGTGGACATCCTGCCCGGCACGTCATCGGGGGTCGTGGATCGCTCGGGGTCCGGCGTCCCCGGGGCGCCCGTGGCGGCGGGCTCGCGTGAGGGCGCCCCGGCCGTTGCGGCCGGCGGGGCGACCCCGGGGGCCGCGGCCGACGGGGCCGCCCCGGCGCTCGACCTCGTGACGCCGACGCTCGCGCTCGGCGCGGGGGAGCGGGTGGTCATCACCGACTACAAGTCCAGCGACGTGCGCGACCCGGCGCAGGCACGGCGGCGCGCGCGCGAGTCGCTTCAGCTGTCGATCTACGCGCTCGCGTGGCTGGCCGTCACCGGGCAGCCACCCGACGAGGTCGCGCTCCGCTTCCTCGAGACCGGGCTCGTGGGACGGTCCGACGTGGACGAGGCGCGGCTCGAGAAGGCGCGGGCGACCATCCGCGACGCCGCCGATGGGATCCGAGCGGGCGATTTCGCGCCCCGCCCGGACTACGTGACGTGCGGCTACTGCGCCTTCCGCGACGTCTGCCCGTCGAGCGCGGCACGGTAGGGCGGGCCGGCGATGACGGCGTGGGGCGAGGAGCGTCGCGGTCGCGGCCGTGGCGGGGGCGGCGGCGACCGCGACGGCGGGCGGTCGTTCGACGTGCGGGCGGTCGTCGCCGTCACGTTCGACTTCGGCGACACGCTCGTGCCGGTCTCGGCGCCGGCCTTCCGCGCGGTGGTCCGCGCCGCGGCGGGCGACGTGGTGGAACGCCTCGCGCTCGGTGACCGCGATGCGTTCCTCACCGCGTGGGTGGAGGAGCGGGACCGCCAGGTGCGCGAGGACGTCCTGGAGGACCGCCGCGAGATGAGCATGGCCAGGCGGTTCGCCCGGCTCATCGCCCGGTCGCGCGGGATGCCCGCGCCGCCGCCCGACGTGCGCTGGGACGACGGGGCCGTGGACGCCCTGGTGGACCCGGCCGAGGTCGCCTGGGCGCTCGACGCCTACCGGGACCGGTGGGTGGCAGGGATCCCCGTCCCGGCCGGCGTGGACCGGGTGCTCGCCGCCGTCGCCGCGACCCGGCGCGTGGGGATCCTTTCGAACTGGCCGCACACGGAGACGATCGAGGCCTTCGTGGACCGGGCGGGATGGCGGCCGTACCTGTCCGCGGTCGTCGTCTCCGCGGCCGTCGACGCGATCAAGCCCGACCCGGCGATCTTCCGGGCGGCCGAGCGCGCGCTCGGGATGCCGGAGACGCCGCCGGGCTCGATCCTCCACGTGGGCGACGATCCCCGCGCCGACGTCGCCGGTGCGCGCCGGGCCGGATGGCGGGCGGCGTGGCTGCACGCGGACAACGCCGGATCGCCCCTGCCGGGCGCCGGTCGGGATCCCGAGCCGGGCGCGCCGGGCCCCGACGTCGAGATCGACGCGCTGGAGGAGATCGTGGAGGTCCTCGGACCGGTCCTGTGACCGCGAGGAGGTCGGCCGGAGGGGTCGCCCGTGCGTCAGTGGCCGCGCTCGCCCCGCACGTACGGGATCCCCAGCGCCGCCGGGGCGCCGATCCGCTTGCGCATCGCCTCGCCGGAGACAGCGACGAGCACCAGGATGACCAGGATGTAGGGGAGCATCTGCAGGAAGAACGTGAGCGTGTGGTCGTGGTAGAAGGGGTTGGGGATCCCGAACAGGTCCTGCGGTCCCTGGATGTCGAGCAGCATCCGCCGGATCGCCGCGAACGCGAACGCACCGAAGGCGGCCCGGAGCGGGCTCCACTGCGCGAAGATCACCAGGGCCACGGCGATCCAGCCCTGCCCGCTCGTGGTCAGGTCGCCGAACCAGCCGGGTGACACCGCGAGGGTGATCGCCGCCCCCGCGAGCCCGGCGAACAGTCCGCCCACGACGACGTACGCATAGCGCAGTCGCGCGACGTCCACCCCGAGCGTGTCGGCGGCCGCCGGGTTCTCGCCGACCGCCCGGAGATGGAGCCCCGGGCGCGTCCTGCCGATCCAGTACCAGGCGACCGGGACGACGATGAAGCCCACGTAGACCAGCACGCTCTGGTCGGTGAAGAAGATGGGCCCGATCACCGGGATCGACGACAGGACCGGCACGGTGATCCGGGGCAGGAGCGAGATCGCTCCGGCCTTGGAGAGGTCCTCGCCGAGCACGCGGGCGAGCCCCGTGCCGAGGAACGTCAGGGCGAGGCCGGAGACGACCTGCTCGGCGCGGAAGCTGATCGTGACGATCGCGTGCAGCACGGACAGCAGGCCGCCGGCGAGCGTCCCGAGCACGAGGCCCAGCCAGGCGTCGCCCGTCGCGACCGCCGTGCCGAAGGCGACGACGGCCCCGATGAGCATCATCCCCTCGACGCCCAGGTTGATGACGCCCGATCGCTCGGCGAAGATCTCGCCGACCGCCGCGAAGAGGAGGACCGTCCCGGACGCGACCCCGGCGGCCAGGATGATGGTCGGGTCCATCAGGCGACCCGCCGTGTGACGCGGACGCGGTACCGGAGGACCACCTCGCTCGCGATGAGCGAGAAGAGGAGGATCCCCTGGATCATCGCCGGGATGCCGGAAGGCTGGATCTCGCGGCCCGCGAGGATGAGGGCGCCGAAGGCGATCGACGCGACCACGACGCCGTACGGGTTCAGCTTGGCGATGTAGGCCACGATGATCGCCGTGAAGCCGTAGCCCGGTGAGATGGCGAGCTGGAGCCGGTGGACGACGCCGGACACCTCGGACATGCCGGCGAGGCCCGCGAGAGCGCCCGAGAGGGCGAACACGATGACGATCGTGCGGGCGACGTCGATGCCCGCGTAGCGCGCCGCGCGCGGGCTGTCGCCGATGAGGCGGATCTCGTATCCGAGGCGGCTGCGGACCAGCAGGAAGCGGACCAGCACGGCAGCGACGAGCGCGATGACGAACCCGAAGTGGACGGTCAGCCCGGAGAACGCCGGGATCGCGTCGGCGAAGTCCGATAGGCGGGGGAGCCATGCCTCCCGCGGGAACTGCGCGGTGAGCTGGAACCCGCCCTCGCTCCAGGGGCCGAACACCCAGTACGCGATCCACAGGGCCGCCACGTAGTTGAGCATGAGCGTGACGATGATCTCGTTGACGCCGCGGACCGCCTTGAGGATGCCCGGGATCGCCCCGTATGCGCCCCCGGCGAGCATCCCGGCCGCCATCATGAGCGGGATCGTGATGATCGACGGCGTGCCCGCGGGCACGATCGGGATCAGGACCACCGCCGAGGCGCCCCACGCGCCCATGAGGAACTGGCCCTCCGCCCCGATGTTCCACAGGCGCATGCGGAAGGCGAGCGCGCAGGCGAGGCCGGTGAGGATGAGCGGCGTCGCCTTCACGAGCGTGTCGGAGATGACGCCCAGGCTCCCGAACGACGCGCGGACGATGTGCACGAAGGCGGGGATCGGCTCCCCGCCGGCGAGCGCGAGCACGACCCCACTGATCAGCAGGGCGACGACGACGGCCCCGACGGTCGTCATCGCCGGCAGCCAGCGCGGCGTCTCGAGACGGCGCTCCAGCCGGACGGACCACGGAAGCGCGATCCGGACCCGGCTCGGCGCGCGGGCGGGCGCCGGCGCGGTCACGAGACGAGCTCCGCCGGGCTGCCCGGCTCGGCGAGGGAGGGCGCGGACCCGCCGGTCATGAGCAGGCCGATCGCCGCGACGTCAGCCTCGACCGCGTCGAAGATGCCGACGATCCGCCCCTCGTACATGACGGCGACGCGATCGGAGAGGCCGAGCACCTCGTCGAGGTCCTCGCTGATGAGGAGCGTGGCGGACCCGGACTCGCGCTGGGCGAGGAGCAGGCGGTGGACGGTGGCGATGGCCCCGACGTCGAGGCCGCGGGTCGGCTGCACCGCGACCATGAGGCTCGGATCGCTCGTGATCTCGCGGGCGAGGATCAGGCGCTGGAGGTTGCCTCCCGAGAGCAGGCGGGCGTCGATGTCCACGGACGGTGCGGCGATGTCGAACCGCTCCTTCAGGCCGATCGCGAACCGGCGGACGGCGCCGGTGTCGATCGCCCAGCGGCGCGCGATCGGGGCGTCGTGATACGACTTCATGATGAGGTTGTCCGCGATCGACAGGTCCGGCGCGGAGCCGACCCCGGTGCGGTCCTCCGGGACGTGGGCGACGTGCCGGCGGATCACCTCCCGCGGCGGCCGGTTGGTCACGTCGTCCCCGTTGACGGTGACCGAGCCGGCCGTGGTCGGCCGGAGGCCGGTGACGATCTGCGCGAGCTCGGACTGCCCGTTGCCCGCGACGCCCGCGACGCCGAGGATCTCCCCGGACCGGATGTCGAGCGAGACGCCGCGGAGGGCCGGGACGCCGCGGTCGCCGGTCGCCTCGACGGCACGGACGGAGAGCACCACCGGACCCGGCCGGAACGGCGTCCGCTCGATCGTCTCGAGGACCTCGCGCCCCACCATGAGCAGCGCCAGGCCCTCCGGCGTCGTGCCCGCGCTCGGGATGCCCGCGGCCGTCACCCGACCCCGGCGCATGACGGTGACCCGGTCGGCGATCCGGGAGACCTCGGCGAGCTTGTGGCTGATGAACACGACCGATGCGCCGTCGGCGACCATCGAGCGGAGCGTCCGGAAGAGGTCGTCAGCCTCCTGCGGGGCGAGGACCGCCGTCGGCTCGTCGAGGATGAGGACGCGAGCGCCGCGGTAGAGGAACTTGAGGATCTCGACGCGCTGCTGCTCGCCCACGGAGAGCTGCCAGATCCTCGCGCGGGGGTCGAGCGCGAGCCCGTGCCGCCGGGCGAGGTCGGCGATCTCGTCGTCGAAGCGGGCGAGGTCGATCCGGAAGCGCGGCCGATCCAGCCCGATGAGGACGTTCTCCGTGACCGTCTGGGTGGGCACGAGGGCGAAGTGCTGGTGCACCATCCCCAGCCCGGCCGCGATCGCGTCGCGCGGGGAGTGGAAGTCCACCCGCTCCCCGAAGACGGCGACCTCCCCGGCATCGGGCCGGTAGAGGCCGCCGAGCACGTTCATCAGGGTGCTCTTCCCGGCGCCGTTCTCGCCGAGCAGGGCGTGGACCTCGCCGACGCGCAGGTCGAAGTCGACCCCGTCGTTCGCGACCACGCCGGGGAACCGCTTGACGATGCCGCGCATCGCGACGGCGAGCGGGGGCCCGGGCGCGGCGATGTCGTCAGCCATGGTCGACGGCGACTCCCCCGAACGAAGAAGCCCGCGAGGCGTGCGCGATCGCGGGCTTCTTCGGACTCGGTCGGCTACTCAGGCAGCTCGCCGTTGATGCCCTCGGCGAACCACTTCATGCACACCGTGCACTCGGAGCCCGGGGCGCCGGGCGGGAACTGGTCGAGGTCGGGCTGCACGAGTGTCTCGCCCGCGGCAAGGACCTGCTTGCCCGCGTTGTCGGTGATCGGGCCGGCGAAGACGTCGAACCGGTCGAACTCGCCCGCGAGCATCTTGGCGAGGGTGTCCTTGACGAGCTGGACGTCGGCGGCCGGCAGGTCCTTGATGCCGGGCTGCGGCGTCTGGCCCTCCATGAAGCCGAACAGTCCCATGGCGCCGGCGTCGGCATCGAAGTACTCGTAGCCTGCCTTGTACGTGCCGGCCTTCACGAGCTCGGCGATCCGGGTGTACTCGGGACCCCAGATCCAGTACGGCGCGGTCAGGCAGGCGTCGACCTTGCAGGACCCGGGGTGGTCGTACGTGACCCCCCACTTCCCCTTCTCCTGCGCGACGTCGGCGACGGCCGGCGTGTCCGCGCCGGTGAAGACCACCTGGGCGCCGGCGTCGAACAGGGAGGCTGCGGCCTCCTTCTCGATCACGGGGTCGTGCCACGTGTTGATCCAGCGGACGTCCATCGTGCACTCGGGGCACGTCTTCTTGACGCCCAGCATGATGGCGTTGCCCAGGCGGATCTCCTCGGGGATCGGGAAGGTCGCCATGTACCCGATCTTGGGATTCCCGTCGAGCTTCGCCCGCGAGCCCGCGAGCATGCCGGCGAGGAACTTCATGTCCTCGACGGCGCCGAAGAAGTTGCCGAAGTTCTTGCCGTTGGACTTGTAGCCGGTCAGGTGGAGGAACGTCTGGTCCGGGAACTCCTCCGCCACGGTGGCCATCGGGTCCATGTAGCCGAAGCTCGTCCCGATGATGAAGTCGAAGCCCTTGCGCGCGAGGCTCCGGAACACCTGCTCCGAATCCGTGCCCTCGGGGACGTTCTCGATGTACGCGACATGCGCGTCGGGCATGTTCTCGCAGAGGTACACCAGGCCCTCGTAGTGGGCCTGGCTCCAGCCGCCGTCGTTGTGCGGCCCGATGAGGACCATGGCGACGTTGAACTTCCCGTCGACGACGTCCGGGATCTGGGTGAGCCCGGCCGCGGCGCCTGCCTCGCAGCCGGCGGCCACGGACGGGGCCGCGCTGGCGGCGGTCGAGGGTGCGGGGGTCGCGCCTCCCGAGGAGCACGCGCTCACGAGCAGCGCCGCAGCTGCGAGAAGCACGAGCGAGGTCAGCGGTCGGCTTGCCTTCATCCGTCCCCTCCTTGGGATGCGTGGTCGCCTGCGTGGGCGCGACACGTCGCGTCAGGTGCGGGGGACGCGTCCCTGACGATACCCCGTCGCGACGTCCGCGATGCGACGTCCGGCGCGACCCCGGGTCGCCGGGCCGCGCGCCGGCGCGCGGCCCCCTAGACTCGACGACGGATGGAACGCCGTGACCGGATCGCGAACATCGCCCTCCTCGTCGCCGCCGCGGTGGCGTGGTGCGCGGTCGCGTACATCGTCGTCACGCAGGATCCCATCGCCGACCCGGTGGCGGGCTTCCGCGGGGCTGCGCTCATGGGCCTCGCGAGCGCACTCACCATCGCGCCCCTCGCCTGGCTCGCCGTGTACGCGCGCCACCGTCGCATCGCGTATCGCGGCGACTGGGGTCGCGCGCTCCGGCGTGCGGGCTGGGTGGGCCTGGTGGTGGGCCTGGTGGTCGCGCTGCGCCTGCAGGGCGTCCTCAGCCCGCCCATCGTCCTCTTCATCGTGGCCATCGTGGCCTTCGCGGAGGTGACGCTGACCGTCGACCGCTGACACGTCGCCCGCCGCGCTCGCCCCGCGGGGACGCATCCCGCTCGATCCGACCGCCCCGTGCGGTCCCGGAGGTCGCCATGCCCAGCCCGCTCTCGTCCACGCCGCCCGCCGCGCCGTACGCCGACGGCAAGGCGCGCATCGCCGCCGCCATCGAGGCGGCCCGCGAGGAGATCCTCGCGCTCTCGCATCGGATCCACGAGAACCCGGAGCCCGCCTTCGAGGAGGTCCGCGCGGCGGGGTGGGTGGCCGACGCCGTCGCACGGCACGGGTTCGTCGTGGAGCACCCGGTCGGCAGCCTCGAGACCGCGGTCCGCGGCACGCTGCGCGGCGGCAAGGGAGGCGACCGGCCCCGCGTCGGGATCCTCGCCGAGTACGACGCGCTCCCCGGCCTGGGCCACGGCTGCGGGCACAACTCGATGGCCGCCTCCGGCGTCGGAGCGGCGATCGGGCTGGCGGCTGTCCGCGACGAGCTGCCCGGTGAGGTCGTCTTCCTCGGCACGCCGGCGGAGGAGCGCGGCTCGGGCAAGCAGTTCATGATCGACGACGGCCTGTTCGCCGGGCTCGACGCCGCTCTGCTCTACCACCCGTCCGACAAGGACCACGTGCGGATCGGCCTGCTGGCGAGCGTCGACGTCGACGTGGCGTTCACCGGGCGCGCGTCGCACGCGGCCTCCGACCCGTGGATGGGCCTCAACGCCCTCGACGCGCTCGTGCTGCTGTTCTCGTCGATCGGCCTGTGGCGGCAACAGCTGCGGCCCGACGCGCGGGTCCACGGGATCGTGCTGGAGGGCGGGACGGCCGCGAACATCATCCCCGACCGGGCGGCCGGGCGGTTCATGCTCCGCTCCACCGACCAGGCCTACTTCGACGAGATGCGCGAGCGGTTCGTCGCGCTCGTCGAGGCGGCCGCGCTCGCGACGGGCACGCGCGGCGAGGCGGTCTTCTCCGGCGGCTCCATGACGATGAACGACAACCCCGTCCTCGTCGACGTCTTCGACCGGAACCTCCGCGCCTACGGCGTGGAGCCGGGCCCGCCGGACCCGAACCTCGGGAGCTCCGACATGGGCAACGTCAGCTGGGTCGTCCCGGCGATCCACCCCTGCCTCGCGATCTGCGACGCCGGGACCCCGGGCCACTCGATCCAGTTCCGGGACGCCGCCGCGACGGCGCGCGCGGACGAGGTGACGCTGCTCGCCGCGACCGTGGTCGCCCAGACAGCGTACGAGCTCTTCATGGACGCGGCGACGGTGGACGCCGCTGCGCGCGCATTCGACGACAGCAGGCGGTGACGGGAGGCCCCGCAGGGCTCGTCGGCGGCCATGCGGGTCCGTATGATGCGCAGGTCCGTCCAGCAGGTCAGGG
>JALOOH010000147.1 GCA_025454515.1 Chloroflexota bacterium | reverse complement strand
GCGGTCGGCCTCGGGATGTTCGCCGGGTGGGACGGCTTCGAGCTCGCGCGCGGCGAGGGTCTCGCCGGGCGCGTGTGGGAGACGGGCGAGCCCCTCGTGGTGACCGACTACGCCTCGTGGACGGGGCGGACCGTGCGCCTCGCCGGCCAGCCGATCGGGTCCACGGTCGGCGTCCCGCTGACGGACGGCCGCGAGGTCGTCGGCGTGATCGGCGTGGCGGCGGGCGCGGGCGAGAGGACGTACAGCCCGGACGACGTCGCGGCGATCGGCCGGTTCGCCCAGCTCGCGTCGATGGCGCTCGAGAACGCCCGCCTCCACGCGGCGGCACGCGCGGAGATCGCCGCGCGCGAGCGGTCCGAGGAGGAGCTGCGGGCGGGCTCCGAGCGCCTGCGCCGCCTGGCCGACGCGTCGTTCGAGGCGCTCGTGATCCACCGAGACGGACGCATCCTCGAGGTGAACCGCGCGTTCGTGGAGCTGTTCGGACGGTCCCCCGCGTCCGTGGCGGGCCTTCCCGTCCTCGGGCTCTTCCCGGAGGCGGAGCGCGACGCGATCGCGCGTCACCTGGAAGTGGACACCGAGGTCCCCGTCGAGACCGCGGTCCTCCTCCCCGACGGAGCGCTCGCCGGGGTCGAGCTGATCGGCCGGCCGATCCCGTCCGCGGCCGTGGCGCCGGCGCGCGCGACGGCGATCCGGGACATCCGGGAGCGGCGGGCGATCGAGGAGCGCCTGACGCGCCAGGCCCTCTACGACGCGCTGACCGGCCTGCCGAACCGCTCGCTCTTCCTCGACCGGACGGCCCACGCGCTCGCCTGGGAGCGCGAGGACGGCGAGCCGCGCGTGGCGGTCCTCGTCCTGGACCTCGACCGGTTCAAGGGGATCAACGAGAGCTTCGGCCACGCGGTGGGCGACCAGATCATCGCGGCGGTGGGGCGGCGCTTCGAGGACGCGCTGCGGCCGGGCGACACGCTCGCCCGCCTCGGGGGCGACGAGTACGCCGTGCTCGTCACCGGCGCGGGGACGGAGGGGGCGGCGCGGTCGGTCGCCAGGCGGCTCCTGGAGACGCTGTCCGCGCCGTTCCCGGTCGAGGGGCGCGACACGTACCTCAGCGTGAGCGTCGGGATCGCGCTCGCGGACGAGGGCGCGACGGCCGCCGGCCTGCTCCGGGAGGCCGCGATCGCGCTCGACCGGGCGAAGGCGGACCCGGACGGGCGCCTGGCCGTGTTCACGCCGGCGATGAGCGACGTGTCGATCGAGCGCCTCGAGCTGGAGGCCGATCTCCGACGCGCGCTCGCTCGTGACGAGCTGGAGGTCTTCTACCAGCCCCTCGTGGACCTCCGCACCGGCGCCGTCGCCGGCCACGAGGCGCTCGCGCGCTGGCGGCATCCGACGCGCGGCCTGCTCGGGCCGTACGACTTCATCTCGCTCGCCGAGGAGACCGGCCTGATCATCCCCCTCGGCGACCGCGTCCTCGTCGAGGCCTGCCGGCAGGCGCGCGCGTGGCAGCTCGCGTACCCGTCCACGCCGCCGCTCGTCGTGAGCGTCAACCTCTCCGCGCGACAGCTCGCGCGGCCCGACCTCGCTGATTCGGTCCTCGCGGCTCTCGCGTCGACGGGGTTCCCCGCGTCGTCGCTCGAGCTGGAGATCACCGAGACGGTGGCGATGCGCGATGCCCAGGCATCCTGGGTCACGCTCCGTGGGCTCCACGACCTCGGCGTCCGGCTCGCCCTCGACGACTTCGGCACGGGCTACTCGTCGCTCGCGTACATCTCGCGGCTGCCGCTCGACATCATCAAGGTGGACCGGTCGTTCGTCGCCGGCCTGGCGGATTCGACGGCGAACCACTCGATCATCGCGGCGGTCTCCGCACTCGCGCGCGGCCTCGGCGTGGAGGTCACGGCGGAGGGGATCGAGCGGCAGGAGGAGCTCGAGGCGGTGGTCCGGCTGGGGCTCGACCGGGGCCAGGGCTACCTCTTCGCGAAGCCGATGCCGGCGGCGGAGGCGGAGAAGGCGCTCGCGCGGAGCCGGCGTCCCTGACGCGAGCGGGCCGTGGGTCGACCCCCGCGGCGCCGAAGCTTCGCCCGGAGCCTGTGGCTCCGAGCGGCGTCCGCGTCCGTCGACCCACGGCCAGCTCCGGCGGGCACCCCCACCCTCCCGCCGTACACTCTCGCGGATGGATCGTCGCTCGGCCTACGTCCTGCTCGCCGTCCTCGGGATCGGGGTCTTCCTCGCCGGCCTCGAGCTGATGATCACCGCCGTCGCGCTCCCGCGGATCATCGCGGACATCGGCGACTGGACGCAGCTGCGCAAGGCGTCGTGGATCGTCAACGCGTACCTGCTCTTCTACGTCGCCACGATGCCCCTCGCGGGCCGCCTCGCCGACCTGTGGGGCGCGCGCCGGCTCTTCCTCGGGGCGCTCGTGCTGTTCACGGTCGGCTCGCTCATGTCGGGCATGTCCCAGTCGCTCGACCAGCTGATCGTCGGGCGGATCGTGCAGGCGATCGGGGGCGGCGCCCTCGTGCCGGTCGCGACCGCCGCCGCCTCGCACCTCTTCGATGGTCCGGCGAGGCCGCGCGCGCTCGGAATCATCGGCGCGCTCACGTTCCTCGGGATGGCCGCCGGGCCCTTCGTCGGTGCCTTCGTGCTCGACTACGCGCGGCTCGAGACCCCCCTGATCCGGCTGGGCATCGTCGACGGGATCCTCCCGGACCTGCTGACGCCGGCGTGGCGATGGGTCTTCTACGTGAACGTCCCGATCGGCATCGCCGCGCTCGCGGTCGCGTGGGCGGCGAGCTACGGGTGGGAGACGCCGCGCCACGGCCATCGGCTCGACGTCGCCGGGGCCGTCCTGTTCACCGTCGCCGTGGGGAGCGCCCTCATCGGGGTCACGCTGCTCGGCGACGAGAGCACCGCGGGCGGCGCATCCACGCTCGCGGTGAGCGTCGTGCTGTTCGTCGTGGCGGGCGTGACCGGCATCCTCGCGCTGTGGCGGGGCCTGACGGCGCCGGAGCCCTTCCTCGACCCGCGGCTGTTCCGCGACCGGGTCTTCTCGTCCGCCGCCGTGGTCTCGCTCCTCACCGGCTACGCGTTCGCGACGGCGATCGTCGGCGGGGCGATCTTCGTGGACCGCGTGCTGTACGGCGGTCCCGACGTGCAGCGGGTGGCGCTCGGCGCCCTGGCGGGCGCCACGGCGCTCGGCGCCCTGCTGTCGGGGTTCGGCGTCCGCTTCGTGTCGCTGCGCGTGGTGACGGTCGCCGGGCTCGCCGCGTCCACCGTCGCGCTCCTCGCCATGTCGCGCTGGACCTCGGCCGCGACCCTCCCGGAGCTCGGGTTCTTCATGGGCCTGTACGGGCTCGGCTTCGGGCTCACCGTGACGCCGCGCTCGACGGCCGCGGTGGAGGCGGCGGGCCGGATGCGCTTCGGCGTCGCGTCGGCGACGGTGACGGTCGCGCGGATGATCGGGATGGCCGTCGGGCTGGCGGTCCTCACGGCATACGGCTCCACGCAGATCGACCGACTCTCCGAGCGGATCTACGGCACGCCGGACGCCTACCGCGAGGTGCTGCCCCCCGACCTCGCCGACCGGCCGCTCCAGGACCCGCTCGTCGTGGAGGCGCTGGAGGCATGGGCGGCGGAGCAGGCCGCCGAGACCATGACGGTCCTGTTCCTCGTCGCCGGGGTCGTGACGATCGTCGCGATCCCGCCCGGCCTCGCGCTCGCGGCGCGCCCGCGTATGCTGCCGGCAGACGCGCCGGCCGTCGGGACGGCCGGCGCGGGAGGACCGGCTGGCGGAGGTGACGATGGACGCGACGGAGAAGCCGAGCCCGTCGCGCTCTGAGACGCCCGCTGGCCGGGCATCCGCCGGCGCCGTGTCGAGCCACGCACCGGGCGGGCCGGCTCCGGGCGCGGCGGCCGGCATCGCCGCGCACGGCATCGGGTCCCACGGCGGCCACTCGGAGGCGGGCGAGGGCGCCGAGGCGGTCGTCGTCCACCGGCCCGGGTACCCGGCGCGTCGGCTCGAGCCCGTCCCCGGCGTCGGCGTCGAACGGTCCTCCCTGCCCGAGGGCGTCCTCGCGAAGGAGGCTGCCGACCACCTCCGGGTCTGGGCGCTGCTGCCGTCGGGCGCCGCCGAGGAGACGCGCGACCTCGTCCGCCTCCGCGAGCTCGTCGCCGACGCCGGCACGCGGATCTGGGTGGACCTCGCGGACGCGACACATGGCCTCGTCGCGGAGGTGGCGGACGCGCTGCGCATCCACCCGCTCGTCGCGGAGGACATCGCGGAGCGCGGCCAGCGACCCAAGCTGGAGATCACCGGCGACGAGGCGCACATCGTCGTGTACGCGATCGCCTACGGCGACCGCCTGGAGACGACCGAGATCGACATGGTGCTGGCGCGGGACTACCTGCTCACCTCGCACCCGGCCGGCTGGGATCCGCTCGAGACGCACCATCTCCGGATGGGCCCGGCGCCGCTTCTCGCGCGCGGCTCCGACTACCTGGCCTGGGCGCTCATCGATTCGCTGGTGGACAGCTACTACCCGATCGTGGACGGGATCGACACGGAGATCGACACCCTCGAGGACGAGATCCTCGCCTCGGCGGACAAGGCCGCGCTGGAGCGCCTGCTCGACGTGAAGCGGGCCCTCGTGGACCTGCGGCGGGTGGTCTCTCCGACGCGCGAGGTCTTCAACCAGCTGACCAACCGCGAGCTCGGGCTCGTCCAGGCCGAGACGATCCTGTACTTCCGCGACGTGTACGACCACCTGGTCCGGCTCAACGAGGAGCTCGACAGCGTCCGTGAGGTGGCGTCCGGGATCCTCGACGTCTACCTGACGTCGGTGAACAACAACCTCTCGAACATCATGAAGCGGCTGACCGGCGTCACGGTGATCCTCGCCGGCGTCGCGGCCATCGGCGGGATCTTCGGGATGAGCGAAGCCGGGGCGGCGCTGGAGGGCGGCGAGCACACCGGCTTCTGGATCGTCACCGCGATCATCGTGCTGTTCGCCGGGCTCACGGCGGCGGTCCTGCGGCGCATCGACTGGATCTGACCGGACCCGTTCGTCAGGAGCAGACGACCGGCCGCGGCGTGGGGTGGGCCTCCGTCGGATCTGCCGGCTGCGAGCCGAGCGGCACCGCCTGGAGGATGACCACGGTCCCGGTGTAGCCGGGGAATCCCTTCGGCGGACCCTCCGAGGTCTGGAGGAACAGGTTCTCCCCCTGCGCGTCGAACACCACGTCGAGGGTGTCCTGGCGACGGAACACCTCGGAGATCTCGTAGAGGAACACCATGTCGTCGCTCGTGTAGACCTGGGCGAGCATCCCCTTCATCTTCTCGCCGTCGCGCACCTTCGACGCCTCGAGGATCGGGAGGAACATCCCGTCACGGGCGTGGGCGTAGATGAAGACGGGCCCGTCCTGGCCCGGCTGCCTGAACGCCGCGGAGTACTCGGCGACGTCGCAGTACGGGAACGTCTCGTCCGGCGGCGCGGCGATGACGGGGAGGTCGATCCCGAGCGCCGGGACGACGACGCGCGTGGAGACCGCCGTCCTGGGCGTGGGGGTCGGGACGATGGAGACCTCGGGGCCGACCGAGGGGGTCGCCGCACCGATGGACGGCAGCGGCGGGAGCGTCGGGACCGGGGTGGCCGTCCCTGCGGGCGTGGCCGGCGGGCTCGACGGGGCCGACGACGGCACGGCGCCGATCGCGCGCGGGTCGCCCCATGCGAGCAGCCCGGCGACCACGAGCGCGACGCCCGCGGCCGTGAGGGCGGCGGGCAGGAGGCGTCCGGCGAGGAGGTGCGAGAGGCGGCGCATCGACAGCGACCCTAGCACGGCACGCGCCCGGGGGCGCTGGGGCGATCGTCCG
>JALOOH010000146.1 GCA_025454515.1 Chloroflexota bacterium | reverse complement strand
CGAGCATCCCGACGACGCCGATCGCGATCACGAGGTCGAAGGGCTCGAGCGCGTGGCGGATCTGCTCCCAGTTGTCGCCGAGCTGGACCCCCGCCCAGACGAGCGCCATCGACCACGGGAGCGCGCCGAGCGTCGAGTAGACGATGAACTTCCCGAGCGGCATGCGCGCCACGCCCGCCGGGAAGCTGATGAACGTCCGGACGATCGGCAGCATCCGGCTGAAGAAGACCGTCGGCGAGCCCCAGCGCGCGAACCAGTGCTCCGCGATCTCGATCTCGTGGTGCCGGATGAGGAAGTACTTGCCGTACCGCTCGAGGAACGGCCGGCCGCCGTAGTAGCCGATGCCGTACGCGATCAGGGAGCCCGTCGTGTTCCCGATCGTCGCCACGATGACGGCGATCCAGTAGTTCCAGGGCTGGCCGGTGAGGGGCTCGATCTGGCTCGGGTCCGAGACCATGAAACCCGCGAACGGGAGGATGAGCTCCGACGGGAGCGGGATCATCGCGGACTCGATGGACATCGCGATGAGGACGCCGAGGTACCCGAAGGTCCCGTAGAGGCTTTCGAGGAAGGGGATGGCGATCTGGTCGATGAAGGCGAGCATGTCCGGGCAGGATATCCGACGATCCGTCCGTGCCGCCCGCGCCCCAGCGACGGGAGGCCGCGGGAGCGCGGTAGACTCGGCCCATGTCCCGGATCCGCATCGTGGACGTGGTGGATGCCGCCTCGTTCAGCCTCGTGCCGCCGTGCGCGGATCCCTCGTTCGACCACCGCACGTGCGACCACTGGGAGAACCCGAACGGCTCGCGGGCGAGCCGGCCGTCGTGGCTCCAGCCGCCCGTCCCGGGAGGCCCGGGCGACGCGGGCCCCGGCGCGCCTGCTCCTCGGCCACCCGCGAATCCCTTCGCGACCGACGCGCAGGACGCGCTGCTCGGCGCGGCAGCGCTGCCCGCCGACTGGGTCTCCCCGTCGGCGCCGCCCGCCCGCCAGGCGAACCCGTTCGCGGCCGACCTCGACGACGATCCCCTGGGCGACAACCCGTTCGCGCCGGCCGCTGCACGTGCCCCCAACCCGTTCGCGCCAGGTGGAGGCCAGACCGGTGGGACGGGACCAGCGGGCTCCGGCCGTGGCGGGGCTCCGGGCCTGGACCCGTCGCTGCCCCGCAAGCTCGCGCTGCTGTCGCGCGGGCTGCGCGTCTTCGGCAGCTACGCGCGGGTCCTCCTCGTGGATGAGCGACCGGCCGCGTTCGCGCAGTTCGGTCCGCTCTCGGCGTATCCGCGCGCGCAGCGGCTGCGGGAGCTCTACCCGCAGCTGCCCGACAGCCCGCTTCCCGCCGTGATCACGTGCATCGCGACGACGCCGGAAGCGCGCGGGCAGGGGCTGGCGCAGCGGCTCGTGGCGGACGTCTGCGACGAGCTGGCCGGCCGGGGATTCGCGGCGGTCGAGGCGTACCCGGAGGCGGGCGCGGCGCCGGATGCGACGAGCTCGGCGTCACCTGCGTTCTGGGTCCTGGCCGGGTTCTCGGTCGCGGTGGACGACGCGCGGTTCCCGGTGGTGCGTCGGGAGCTCTGATCCCGGCTCGGGAGGCGGGGCCCGCCGGGGCTGCCGTGGTGCCCGCCGGGGGCGTCGCAGGCCCGACCGACCCCTGCGGCGGGGTCGGCGGCCGCTCCGTGCTACCGTCCTGTCGATGCCCTTCCAGGATCGGCTCCGTTCCTGCTCCGTCGGCGTGCCAGGCCACTGCCTCGTCAGTCGGGTGGCCGCGATCGCGATCCCTCTCGCGCTCGCCGTCGCCGCCTGCGCCGCGGGCGCGTCCAGTCGCCGCCTGCGCCGCGGGCGCGTCCAGCCCGCCGCCTCCCGGGATCCCGTCGCCGGTCTCATCCGGATCCGCGGCCCCCGCGGCCGGGGCCTCCTCGGTGGTCGTGACGCCCACCCCCGCATCCGCCGCTGCGCCGGGTGCGTCGCCGGCCGCCGCATCGCCGGACGTGACGGAGGTGCCGCCCACCGGCCTCGAGGAGACGCCGTTCGGCACGCCCGCACCGCCCGTCGTCATCGACGGATCACTCGCCGCACTCCTGCCGGAAGCGGTGGACGGGCTCCCGGTGGAGCGGTCGACGGAGACGGAGAGCGCCGCGCTGACATCGCCGACGCTCGGTGCCGACGCGGACGGCTTCGCGGCGGTCCAGGTGGCGACCGCGGACCTCGCCGACCTGGCGATCGCGTCGATCGTGCACCTGAAGGGGTCGACCGATCCGGACGCCTTCTACCGCGGCTGGCGGCCCGGGTTCGACGAGGCGGTCTGCGCGCCTGCCGGCGGCGTCTCCTCGACCGAGGTCCGGACGATCGCCGACCGCGCCGTGGACACGACGCTGTGTGTCGAGGGCGCTCGCGTGTACCACGTGCGGCTCGACGACGGCCGGATCCTCATGAGCGTCCTCGACGTGGGGACGCGCGGGTTCGGCGAAGGGCTGATCGAGGGGCTCGAGGGCTGACGGGGACGCGCGGTCACGTGACCCGGCGACGGACACGGGCGGCGACGACCCGGCGGCCGGCGGCGACCCGGCGGCCGGCGGCGACCCGGCGGCCGGCTCCGCGGCCAGGCGGCGGCCGCCTCAGCCGAACAGCAGCTCCAGGATCGCGATGACCCGATCCATCTCGGCCGGGGTGCCGATCGTCACCCGGTGCCAGCCGGGCACGCCGAGGTTCGCCCCCGGCCGGACGGAGATCCCGTCGCGCCCGAGCGCCTCGGGCCATCCGTCCCGGTCGCGGACGAGGACGAAGTTCGCCTGGGAGGGGACGTGTTCCAGGCCGAGACGGGTGCACGTCTCCTCCAGGCGGCGCCGGCCGTCGCGCGTCGCCGCGACCGTCCGCGCCACGTGGTCGCGATCGTCGAGCGCCGCGGCCGCCGCGGCGAGCGCGATGGCATTCACGTTCGCCGGCGCCCTCACGCGGTCGAGCGGCTCGAGCGTCTCGGGCCGCCCGATGCCGTACCCGGCGCGCAGGCCCGCGAGCCCGTACACCTTCGAGAACGTCCGGCTCACGATGAGCCCCGGGTGCAGGTCGAGCATCTCGACCGCCGTGGCGCGGAGGGGGTCGTCCACGTACTCGTGGTACGCCTCGTCCACCAGCACGACGCAGTCGCGCGGTACGGTCGCGAGCAGCCCGCGGAGGGCGTCCGGCCGGACGGCCGTGCCGGTCGGGTTGTGCGGGTTCGTCACCGCCACCACGTCCCCGGAGCGTGCGGCCGCGGCCATGCTCGGCAGGTCGTGCGTCCAGTCAACGACCGGCACGCGCACCAGCTCCGCGCCGGACAGCAGTCCTGCGATCCGGTGGATGCCGTACGGCGGGTCCGCCACGATCATCCGCCGCCCCGGCTCCAGGTAGACCGCGCAGACGAGGTTGATGACCTCGTCGCTGCCGGCCCCGGTGACGACGTTCGCCGGCTCCACGCCGTGGTGCGCCGCGATCCGTGCCCGCAGTCCGCCGGGGTCCACGGGGTAGCGGTTGACGTCAGGCAGCGCCGCCACGGCCGCCGCGATCCCGAGCGGCGATGGCCCGAAGGGGTTCTCGTTCGAGCTGAGCTTCGCTCCGCGGGGCTCGTCGGCCCTGGGTGCCGCGCCCATGACGTACGGCGCGATCGAGCCCAGCTGTGGAACCGGACGCGGCCCTGTGGCGTCCGTCGGCCCTGCCGCGCCCGTCGGATCGTCCTCGGCGCCCGCCGGCCGCGATCCGGCCCAGTCGCTCACCGGATCCTCCGTGGCAGGTGCGCGAGGTCCGCGTGGACCAGGATCGAGGGGTCGATCGACGACGCCCTCGGGACGCCGGTGATCGCCATCGCGAGGTCCAGCTCGGCCGTGAGCATGTCGAGCACCGCGCCGGCGCCGCGCTCGCCGTCCCACGCGAGCCCCCAGAGCAGGGGTCGCCCGACGAAGACGGCCGTGGCGCCCAGCGCGAGAGCCGCGAGTGCGTCCATCCCGCGGCGGATGCCGCCGTCGAAGAGGACCGGGACGCGGCCGCGAACGGCCTGGACGACGTCCGGCAGCGCGTCGATCGACGCGATGGCACGGTCCATCTGCCGGCCGCCATGGTTGCTCACCCAGACGCCCGCCGCCCCGGCCTCCACGACCGCATCCGCGTCGTCGCCGCGGAGGACGCCCTTCACGATCACGGGCAGCCGCGACTCGCGGACGAGCCAGGCGAGGTCGGCCGGCGTCAAGGCCTCCTTGAGGAACTCCTTCGCGTAGAGCTGGGGGCCCTCGCGGCTGAGGGCGTCCTCGCCGTCGGCGCCGGTCTCGTGGCCGGGGCCGCCCTCGCCGCCGCCCACGGCGGAGGGCCGGACGACGAGGTTCTCGTACCGCACGCCGGGTGGCAACGTCAGCCCCACCCGCGCGTCGCGCTCCCGGCGCCCCAGCGGTGCGGCGTCCACCGTCATGACGAGCGCCTCGTACCCGGCGGCCTCGGCGCGCCGGACGAGGGACATGGTCCAGTCCGCGTCCGGCGTCGTGTAGAGCTGGAACCATCGCGGCCCGCCGACCTCGGCGACCTCCTCGATCGTCGCGCTCGCGACCGTGGAGAGCGTGTACGTGATTCCTCGGTCGCGGCACGCCCGCGCGGCCGCGCCCTCGCCCTCCGGTGTGGCCAGGCGCATGAGCGCCATCGGCGCGGTCCCGAACGGGGTGGGCCAGAGCCGACCGAGCACCCGGACCGAGAGGTCGCGCCGGGCCACGTCCACCAGCACCTTCGGCCGGAACCGCCACCGCTCGAACGCCGCCTCGTTGTCCCGGAGCGTGGACTCGTCCCACGCGCCGCCGTTGTAGTACGCGGCGGCGCCCGGGCTCAGGACCCCGGCGGCGATGCGCTCGACGTCGCGGACGTTGAGAACGGCCTCGCCGCCGGGGGCCGCGGCCATCAGCCGAGCCCCCGCAGGCGCAGCGCGTTCGCGTGCGCGGGGAACCCTTCGTGGTCGGCCAGGCGCAGGGTCGGCGCGGCGAGCTCCGCGAGCGCCGCCTCGTCGAGCTTGCTGATCGCGATCGGGACGGTGAACGTCCGCGCCGTGACCCCGCCCGTGACCTGCGCGAACCCGCCGGTCGGCAGCGTGGCCGGGACCCCGATGACGAAGTTCGTCTCGCTGATCGTCGTGTGCTGGCCGAGCAGTGCCTCGCCGGCATACCGGAGGCCGCCCAGGGTCGCCTCCGGGTCGGCCGTCGCGAGCTGGATGTGCTCGACCGCGTAGGTGTTCGCGAAGTCGAGGGCCTCCGCCATCGAACCGAACACGAAGGCGCCGCCCCAGGTCCCCAGGGCGCTGTGGGCCGCCTTCGCGCGCGCCTCGGGCAGGAGGGCGACCATCCAGGTCAGCTCGGTGTCCACGGCCTCGGCGAGCGGGAGCGAGTCGGTGAGCAGGAGCGCCGCGGAGTCCTCGCCGTGCTCCGCCTCGTTGAGGAGGTCGAGCGCAACGCGCTTCGGGTCGGCGGAGCCGTCGGCCACCACCACGCTCTCCGACGGCCCCGAGATCATGCTCGTGAGGACGCCGTACGCCTGCGCGATGATCTGGGCCATCGTGACGGCGGGGCTGCCCGGCCCCACGACCTTCCTGACGCGCCCGATCGTCTCAGTGCCGAGGGCGATCGCCGCGATCCCCGCCGGACCGTTCGCGCGGTAGACGCGCGTGAGCCCAAGCTCGTGCGCGGTCGCGAGCGTGGCCACGTCCACGTCCGACGTGCCCGGGACCGGCGGGACGACGACCGCGATGTCCGGGACGCCCGCCGTCACGGCCGGGGTCCCGATCTGGACGAGGACCGACGGGTACGACGCCTTCCCGCACGGCACGAACAGGCCGGCCGACGGGATCGGCGAGAACTTCTCGCCGACGACCACGCCGGGCCTGATCTCGGCGCGCCAGCCCTCGGCGGTGGCGGCGAGCTGCGCCTCGCTGAACGCGCGGACGTTGGCGATCGCCTCGCGGATCGCGGCGAGGAGATCGGCGTCGATCGACGCGTGGGCGGCCGCGAGCTCGTCCGCGGTGACGCGGAGGCGCTCCGGGGGGATGTCCGCCTTGTCGAACCGGGCCGTGGCCTCGGAGACCGCGACGTCGCCGCGCGCGGCCACGTCGTCGTAGATCGCCTGGATGCTGGCGCGGAGGCCCGGGTCGAAGACGCGCTCGTTGGAGCGGGCGAGGATCCGGCGCCTCTCGGCGTCGTCGAGGGTGGACCAGCGGCGGAGCGCAAGGACCTGCATGGCGGGGTCTCCGGGCGATGGCGGCGATGGCGGCTCGGGGCGGGGGTGGGGCACCGATTCTACCGGCGGGGGCCCGATGCCGGACCGCGGCCGCACGCGGGCCCCGGTCTCCGGCCCGCCTCGTGGTCCGCCGGCACCCCGCGGCGTCCCGCGACCGCGCGCCCGCCGCCGCGCGCCGTCAGGCGCGCGCCTACTCGCGCGCGATGCCCGCGACCCCGTCGAAGCCGCGGTCGAACGTCATGATCCGTGTGATGCCGTGCCGCCGCATGATCGCCAGGTGGACGGCGTCGCGGGCCGACAGCAGTGTTGTCTGGACGATGCGCCGCGCCCGTTCCACGTCAGTGCGCTCCACCGACAGGACATCGTCCACCACCGCCAGGAGCACGTCGAACGCCGGGCCGATCGCCTCCCGCCGGTCGATCGCCGCGTAGCGATGAAGGATCTCCTGGAGGACCTCGGCGTCGGTGACCAGGCTCTCGCCGTCGGCGATCGCGCGCTCCAGGAGTCGGCGCGCCTCGGACTTGTGTACCTCATCGGCCCCGACGAGGTACATGGGGATGTTCGAGTCGACGAAGATCATCGCGGGTCGATGCCGCCGTCTTCCCGACCTTCCGGGATGCGATAGCCCCGCTCGACCTCGGCCAGCATCTCGTCGATGTCGCCCGCGGGGTAGGCGTGAGCCACGGCCTCGCGGATCGCGCGGAGCTTGGGCCCGGCCTCCGGATATGCAGACGAGTCGCGCGCGCGCCGCAGTGCGTCGCGGACCCACGCGGCGGTGGTCTGGCGGCGGCGTCGGGCGAGCTCCTGGATCTCGGCCAGCTCGTCGTCGTCGAGGAGCACCTGGAGGCGACGTGTCATGATCGTGAGTCTGTATGACTCACACCGATGAGTCAAGCGACGTGACGCGGACGATGGCGAGGGGTGGCGCGCCGCGAGGCGCGGCCCCCATCCCTACGCGGTCCAGCCCCCGTCCGCGACGACCGTGGCGCCCGTGACGTAGCTGGCCTCGTCGGAGGCGAGGAATGCGATGACCGCCGCGATCTCGGCGGGCTCCGCCGCGCGGCCGAGCGGGATCCGCTCGAGGATCGTCGCGGCCGTCGGCGGGTCCGCGAGGTACGCCTCGGTCATCGGCGTTCGGGTGTAGCCGGGGCAGATCGCGTTGACGCGGATGCCGCGCGCCGCCCAGTCCCGCGCGAGCGAGCGGGCGAGCATCACCGCGCCGCCCTTGCTCGTGTTGTAGTCGGCGAAGTCGGGCTCGGCGATCAGGCCGTTGACGCTCGCGACGAGGACGATCGATCCGCCCTCCCCGTCGTGGGCCATCCGGTCGGCCGCCGCCCGGGCCGTCACGAAAAGCCCGAGGACGTTGACGTCGAGGACCTTGCGGAAGTCCTCCACGGTCAGCTCGAGCGCGTTCTCGGCGGCGCCGTCGATCCCCGCCGACGCCACGCACACGTCCAGCCGGCGCCCCAGCTTCGCCGCCGCCTCCACCGCCAGCCGGATCCCGGTCTCGTCGAGGACGTCCACGGACGCGCCCTCGACGCCCGCCGGCTCCGTCCCGAGCTCCGCGGCCGCGATCGCCGCCACCTCGCGCA
>JALOOH010000145.1 GCA_025454515.1 Chloroflexota bacterium | reverse complement strand
CGGAGGCTCTGGCTCACGACGATGCCGCCGAGGCTGATGACGGCGATCTCGGACGTCCCGCCCCCGATGTCGATGATCATGTTCCCGGACGGGCTGCTGATCGGGACGCTCGCGCCGATCGCCGCGGCCAGCGGCTCCTCGATGAGGTACGCCTCGCGCGCGCCCGCCTTGAGAGCCGCGTCGCGCACCGCGCGCTTCTCCACGCTCGTCACGCCGGCCGGGACGCTGATCATGACCTCCGGCTTCGTCAGGCTGAACGAGCCCTTCGTCGCCCGCGAGATGAAGTACCGGAGCATCGCCTCGGTGATGACGTAGTCGGCGATGACCCCGTCCTTCATGGGCCGGATCGCGGAGATGCTGCCGGGGGTCCGGCCGATCATCTCGCGCGCCTCCTCGCCCACCGCGACGATGCGGTTGTCCTCGCTCACCGCGACGACGGACGGCTCCTGGATGACGACGCCCTTGCCCTTCACGTACACGAGGACGTTCGCGGTGCCGAGGTCGATGCCGATCTTCATGCGGGGGTGACGGACTCCTCCGGGAGACGCTCGATCCGCGCGCCGAGATCGAGGAACTTGCGCTCGATGTTCTCATACCCCCGCTGGACGTGGTGCGCGCCGTGGATGACGGAGGTCCCATCGGCGGCGAGCGCGGCGAGGATGAGCGAGGCGCCTGCCCGCAGGTCGCCGATCTCCATCTCGCGCCCGGTGAGATGGGCAGGGCCGTCGATCTCGGCCCGGTGGTGGTCGAGGACGCGGACGGACGCGCCCATCTTCGCGAGGCCGGAGAGCCACTCGAGGCGGTCCTCGTAGATCGTCTCGTCGATCCGGCTGGTGCCCGTCGCCTGCGAGAGGAGGACGCCCGTCGGGGGCTGCAGGTCGGTCGCGAAGCCCGGGTACGGCGCGGTCGTCACGTCCGTCGCCCGGTACGCGCCGCTCCCGGCCGGGGCCCCGCGGACCTCGATGCGGTCGCGCCCACACGCCACGGAGACGCCCATGGCCGTGACGACGTCGAGGAACGCGCCGAGGTGGTCGCACTCGACCCCCTCCACGGCCACCTCGCCGCCGGTGATCGCGGCGGCGACCACGAAGGTCCCCGCCTCGATCCGGTCCGGCATGACGCGGTGGTCCGCGCCGCGCAGGCGCCGGCGGCCCTCCACCTCGATCACATCGGGTGCCGTGCGCTCCACCTCCGCGCCCATGGCACGGAGCATGACCATGAGGTCGTCGATCTCCGGCTCGCGCGCGGCAGGCCGGATGACCGTGTGCCCCTCCGCGAGCGTCGCCGCGAGCATCGCGTTCTCCGTGCCCATGACGGTGACGAACGGGAACTCCACGAGGCCGCCGCGGAGCCGGCCCGGGGCCTTGGCGAAGTAGTAGCCGTTGCGGTAGTCGATCTCCGCCCCGAGCGCGCGCATCGCGTCCACGTGGAGGTCCACCGGTCGGCGGCCGATCCGGTCCCCGCCGGGGTTGCTCATGATGACCCGGCCGAAGCGCGCGAGGATCGGCCCCAGGAGGATGAACGACGACCGCATCTTCGCGGCGGCCTCGAGCGGGACGAAGAGCCAGTCCACGTCCCCGGACGCGATCTCGTACGTGTTCGGCGCCGGGTGGTCCACGACGACGCCGAGGTCGCGGAGCGTGTCCGCCATGACGCGCACGTCCTCGATCTCGGGGACGTTCGTCAGGCGGCACCGCTCGCCGGTGAGGGTGGCCGCCGCCATCATCTTGAGCGCGGCGTTCTTCGCGCCGCTGATCGGCACCGTCCCGCGGAGGGCGCGGCCGCCCTCGACGCGGAAGATCTCCCGCGCCACCGGCGGCGGCGTGTACTCCCAGTGGAACGGGCGTGCGTCGGCCACGTCGCCTTCCCGGTGCGTCCCTGGTGGGTCCCCGCGTCCGTCGCGTCAGCCGCGGCGGCGCGGGCCCTCGTGCTGCCGGCGCTCGGCCACGCGGATGCGCAGGAGCGCCCGCTCGAGCGCGGCGCGCGCAGCCGCCATGTCGGCCGGCTCGACGTACGTGGACGAGAGGGCCTTCTCGGCGTCCCGACGGGCCTGCTCGGCCCGTTCGAGGTCGATCTCGGACGCCATGTCGGCGGTCTCGGCCATGACGACGACCTTGTCCGGGCGGACCTGGAGGAAGCCGCCCGCGATCGCGAAGTACTCGTCGTCCCCGCCCTTGCGGATGTGCAGCTCGCCGACCCCGAGGACCGTGAGCAGCGGCGCGTGGTGCGGGAGGATGCCGAGCTGGCCGTCGATCCCGGGGACGACGACCTCGTCCACCTGGTCGCGGTAGGCCAGCTTCTCCGGCGTGACGATCTCCAGGAGGAGCGACATGACGCGCCCCTACGCTCCCAGCTTCGCGGCGTTCTCGCGGACGTCGTCGATCGTGCCCGCGAGGAAGAACGCCTGCTCCGGGAGCGCGTCCGTCCGGCCGTCGAGGATCTCGCGGAACGAGGCGACCGTGTCCTTGATCGGGACGTACTTGCCGGCGCGGCCGGTGAAGACCTCGGCGACGAAGAACGGCTGGCTCATGAACCGCTGGAGCCGGCGCGCCCGGGCCACGGTGGACTTGTCCTCCTCGGAGAGCTCGTCGATGCCGAGGATCGCGATGATGTCCTGGAGGTCCCGGTAGCGCTGGAGGACGCGCTGCGTCTCGCGGGCGACCTCGTAGTGCTCCTGGCCCACGACGAGCGGGTCGAGGATCCGCGACGTGGAGGTGAGCGGGTCCACCGCGGGGTAGATGCCGAGCTCGGTGATCCACCGCTCGAGGCGGATCGTGGCGTCGAGGTGGGCGAACGTCGTCGCCGGCGCCGGGTCCGTGTAGTCGTCCGCCGGGACGAAGACGGCCTGCAGGCTGGTGATCGAGCCACGCTTGGTGGACGTGATGCGCTCCTGGAGCGCGGCCATCTCGGTCGCGAGGTTCGGCTGATAGCCCACCGCCGAGGGCATGCGGCCGAGGAGCGCCGAGACCTCCGAGCCGGCCTGCGTGAACCGGAAGATGTTGTCGATGAAGAGGAGGACGTCGCGGCCCTCGGCGTCGCGGAAGTACTCGGCCATGGTGACGCCGGTGAGGCCCACGCGAAGGCGCGCGCCCGGCGGCTCGTTCATCTGGCCGAAGACGAACGCCGTCTTCTCGATGACGCCCGACTCGGTCATCTCCTTGATGAGGTCGTTGCCCTCGCGGGAGCGCTCGCCCACCCCGGAGAACACGGAGTAGCCCGCGTGCTCCTGCGCGACGTTGCGGATGAGCTCCTGGATCACGACGGTCTTGCCCACGCCGGCGCCGCCGAAGATGCCGATCTTGCCGCCCTTGGCGAACGGGCAGACCAGGTCGATGACCTTGATCCCGGTCTCGAAGACCTCGGTCTCCGTGGTCTGCTGGTCGAAGGCGGGCGCCGCCCGGTGGATCGGGAGGTACTCGGATGCCTCGACGGGACCCTTCTCGTCGATCGGCTTGCCGAGCACGTCGAAGACGCGGCCGAGCGTCACCTCGCCGACCGGGACCCTGATCGGGCTGCCCGTGTCCTTCGCGGCGACGCCGCGGGCCAGTCCGTCGGTGGTCGTCATCGCGACCGCGCGCACCCAGTCGTTGCCGAGGTGCTGCTGGACCTCGCAGACGAGCGGCGCCTGGTCCGCGCCACGATCGATCTCGACGGCGTTGTAGATGGCCGGCAGCTGGCCGGCCGGGAACTCGATGTCCACGACGGGGCCGGTGATCTGGATCACGCGGCCGGTCGCGAGTGCGGCAGTCGCCATCTGCGTCGTCATGCCTCCGTCGGGCGTCTCAACGCGCGCTCGCGCCGGACGCGATCTCGATCATCTCGCGGGTGATGTTGGCCTGGCGGACCTTGTTGTACGAGAGCGTCAGGTCGTCGATCAGCTCCTCGGCGCTCTCGGTGGCGTTCTTCATCGCGATCATCTTGCTGGACCACTCGCTCGCGGTGTTCTCCAGGACCGCCTGGTAGAGGCGCGTCGCGATGTACCGCGGGAGCAGCTGCTGGAGCACGGCCGTCGGGCTGGGCTCGAAGATGAACTGGTTGCCGGGGATGCCGATCGTGTCCTCGTGCGGCTCCATCGGGAGGAGCTGGTCCATCGTGGGTCGCTGGACCAGGGTGCTCACGAACCGCGTGTAGATGACGTCCACCCGGTTGTAGTCGCCGCCGAGGAAGTCGTCCGTCACGAGGCGCGCGAGCGCGGTCACGTCGGCGAACGTGGGGCGGTCGCCGAAGCCGGAGAAGTGCGCCTCCACCGGGAGCTTCGCGCGGCGCATCGCGTCGCGGCCCTTGCGGCCCACGGTGACGAGCGAGAGCTCCCCGCCCGCCTCGCCGTGCTCGACGATCTCGCGCAGCGCGAACCGGATGGCGTTGGTGTTCAGCGGTCCCGCGAGGCCGCGGTCCGTCGTGATGAACACGATGAGCCGCCTGCCGTCCTCGCGCTTCGTGAAGAGCGGGTGGTCGTCGCCGGACAGGACCTGCGCGAGGTCGGCGATGACCTCGTCGATCTTGTCGCTGTAGGGCCGGGCTGCGAGCGTCGCGTCCTGGGCGCGCTTCAGCTTGGAGGCGGCCACGAACTGCATCGCCCGCGTGATCTGCTTGATGTTCCGGACGGCGCCGATGCGCCTGCGGATATCGCGCTGGCTAGCCATCAGGGAGCCTCACCGGGTCGACGCTCGGGCGCGCCCAGGGCAAGGCGACGACGAGCAGGCGAGCGACCGCGCTCCGCCGTGCGTGAGAGCGCGCGCAGGCCGCCGGCACCACCATGGGCCTCACCAGCGTCGATCACGCCAGGAACGACTGGCGGAAGGAGTCGACGGCCTCCGTGAGGGCGGCCGCGATCTCGTCGCTCAGGGCCTTCGTCGCGCCGAGGTCCGCGAGCACCTGCGGCCGCTCGGTCTCGAGGAAGCGGTAGAACGCCGCCTCGAACTCGCGGACGCGCGGCGCCGGGATGTCGTCGAGCTTGCCGGTCGTCGCCACGTAGAGGATCGCGACCTGCTTCTCCACGGACAGCGGCTGGTACTGCGGCTGCTTGATGACCTCGGAGAGCTTCTCGCCGCGGGTCAGCTGGTCGCGCGTGGCCTTGTCGAGGTCGGAGGCGAACTGCGCGAACGCCGCGAGCGCGCGGTACTGCGCCAGGTCCAGCTTGAGCGGCCCGGCGACCTTCTTCATCGCCTTCGTCTGCGCGGCGGAGCCCACGCGGGAGACGGAGATGCCGATGTTCAGCGCGGGCCGCTGGCCGGCGTTGAAGAGGTCGGTCTCGAGGAAGATCTGGCCGTCGGTGATCGAGATGACGTTCGTCGGGATGTAGGCGGAGACGTCGCCCGCCTGGGTCTCGATGATCGGGAGGGCCGTCAGCGAGCCCCCGCCGTTCGCGTCGCTCATCCGCGCGGCGCGCTCGAGGAGGCGGCTGTGCAGGTAGAAGACGTCGCCCGGGTACGCCTCGCGGCCCGGCGGGCGGCGCAGGAGGAGGGACATCTCCCGGTACGCCCACGCGTGCTTGCTGAGGTCGTCGTAGACGCAGAGCGCGTCCTTGACGAGCGTGCCGTCGAGCTCGACCCCGTTCTCCATGACCTCCTCGCCCATCGCGACGCCCGCGTACGGGGCGAGGTACTGGAGCGGAGCGGGGTCCTCGGCGCCGGCGACGACGACGATCGTGTGGTCCATGGCGCCGTGCTGCTCGAGCACCGCGACGGTCTTCGCGACCGTCGAGAGCTTCTGGCCGATCGCCACGTAGATGCAGACGAGGCCCTTCCCCTTCTGGTTGATGATCGCGTCGACCGCGATCGCGGTCTTCCCGGTCTGGCGGTCGCCGATGATGAGCTCGCGCTGGCCGCGGCCGATCGGGATGAGGGCGTCGATCGCCTTGATGCCCGTCTGGACCGGCGTGTCCACGCCCTGTCGGACGATGACCCCGGGGGCGATCCGCTCGACCGGGCGGGTGCGCGTCGTCGCGACGGGGCCCTTGTCGTCGAGCGGGCGGCCGAGCGGGTCCACCACGCGCCCGACGAGGGCCTGACCGACCG
>JALOOH010000144.1 GCA_025454515.1 Chloroflexota bacterium | reverse complement strand
GGCATCCGCGTCGTCCCGCTGATCGTCCGGTTCGGCTCCGAGGAGCTGCGGACGGGCGTGGACCTCACGACCGAGGAGTTCTGGGCGCGGATGCTCGCCCCGGGCACGCCGATCCCCAGCACCGCGGCGCCCTCGCCCGGCGATTTCGGCGCGGCGTTCGAGGCGGCGTTCGCGGACGGCGCAGAGGCGGTCGTCTGCCCGGTCGTCGGATCGACCATCTCCGGGACGATCGCGAGCGCGACCCTCGCGGCCCGTGACTTCCCCGACCGCGAGATCCACGTGATCGACACGGGGTCCACGTCCATGGCGACGGGGCTCCCGGCGATCCTCGCGGCGGAGATCGCCGCGTCGGGCGCCGCCGGGTCCGAGGTCGCCGACGGGGTCCGCCGTCGTCTGCCGGACATCGACCTCTACGTCGCCGTCGACAGCCTCGACTACCTGCGGAAGAACGGTCGCCTGTCCGCCGCCGCCACGCTGGTGGGGACGGTGCTGGCGATCAAGCCGATCATCACGGTCCGCGACGGCGTCATCCTCATGGCCGAGAAGATGCGGACGCGGTCGAAGGCGCGCGAGCGGACGATCGAGCTGATCACGGAGCGCCCGATCGAGCGGGCGTTCGTCATGCACACGCCCACGAGCACGCCGGCGGAGGTCGAGGCGTTCCGCGGATCGATCGTGGAGCGCGCCCCGGGCGGCATCGACCCGGCGGCGGTCTCGGTCGGCCTGATCGGCGCCTCGACGGGACCGCACCTGGGCCCGGACCTGATGGGCGCGGTCTTCCTGCGGCGGCGGTGACGGGGGCCCGGCGGGCCGCCCCAGGACGCCGCCGCGATGTCCCCTCGCGACGTCCCCGGGTCCGGCCGACGAGCGTCGCGCACGCTCGCGGCCGCGCGCACGTACGCTACGCACCTCGCCCCGACCTCCGGGGCGACCCTTTGATCGAGGCACGATGACGAAGCACTCGAAGCACGAACGCGAGCAGCGCGCAGCCGAGAAGGCCCGGGTGGCCGAGATCGAGCGAGCCTGGGAGGCGAGCGTCCCGCCGCAGGTGGCCGCGGAGTTCGCCCTGTCGGTCCAGCGGGCGCGGGAGCGCGGCCCGTGGGAGCGGCCGCCGGACATGGCCCCCGGGACCCGGCCCAACCCTCCTCGCCCCGGCCGCGAGCCGAAGGCGAAGAAGGACGACAACGCACCGCGGCGACGGTACTAGGCGATGCGGAAGCGCAAGGTCGTCTATCCGCCGCCGAAGACCGCGACCAAGGGAGCGCCGCCGGCACCCGGCGCGTTCGACCCCCGGAACCCGCCCGGCAGGACCGTCGCGATCAACCTGGACGCGGCGACGGGCCGCGCGTCGATCGTCCCGGGGATCCGCGTGCGCATCGCGAGCGGGCTGTACGCGGGCGAGATCGCGGTCGTCGAGTCGGTCGCCGGTGGCGTCATCCCGGCCGCCCAGGTCCGCACGGAGGCCGGGGCCACCCGCCGCTGCCGGACGATCGACCTGCTGCCGGTCGGCCCCGACGATCCGGCTGCCTCGGACACCGCCACAGCGGGGCAGCGCGGCGGCTGACGGCTTGCCCGGGCGCGGTCGCGGTCTGCGGTCGCCGTCGCGGCACCGGCGTTCCCGTGCGCCTATCGCTCCAGGTAGTCGTCCAGGACCACGACCGCAAGGCGACCGCTGAGTCGAGCCAGCTTCGCCGACCAGTCATGGTCGTTCGTGACCACGTGGCCCACCTGGCACGCCGTGGCGGTGGCCACGACGAGGGCGTCGGGCGGCCGGAACCGGTGCTCGGCCCGTAGCCACGCCGCGTCCTGGGCCATCTGCAGGTCGAGTGGGACCGCGTCGAGGTTCGGGTGATCCCGAAGGAAGTCGAGCACGGTGTAATGACCCGGCGGCGACCGGCGGAGCGGCCGGACCAGGATCTCCATGACCGAGATCATCGAGACGATCGCCGGGTTCCGTCCCGGCCGCACCAGATCCGTGAGCACATGGCGCGCGACGGGGTGCGTCGCCTCGGTGGCGTCGAGGAAGGCCGCGAGGAGCGTCGTGTCGAGGAGGATCCGGTCGCCGGCAGGCAGGTCGCGCTCCAGCCGGGCGACGTCCGCGCCCACCTAGGTGTCCCAGTCGCCGTGCTCTTCGCGCAGGAACGCGCGGACCTCCTCCGTCGTGCCGTACGTACCCGTCAGCGCCCCGGCCCAGTCGGTTCGGACACGCCGGACCGTGACCACGTCCGGTCGCAGGGGGTCGGCTTCGAAGACGAGGTGGTCGTCCGGTCGTGCGTCCAGGGCATCGGCGATCGGCTCGGGCAGGGTGAGCTGGTTCTTCGGCCGGAGGCGTGCGACGGCCTCGCGGCGACGGAGGGTGCGCTGCGGATCGACGGTCTTCACGGCGTGAGACATCATGGGCTCTGGTCGTCCGCCCTCGGTTATACTCCCGGTATGAAGACGGCTGTCTCGGTGCCCGATGATCTCTTCGCGCAGGTCGATCGACTCGCCCGTCGCTCGCGTCGATCGCGGAGCGAGGTCTACAGCGCGGCGCTGCGGGAGTACGTCGCCCGCCATGCTCCCGACGAGGTGACGACGGGCCTCGACGCCGTGCTCGCCGGGATCGACCAGGCGGAGCCGGCGGACTTCACGGAGCGGGCAGCTCGCCGCACCCTCGACGCCGCCGAGTGGTGATCGCCCAGGGCGAGGTCTGGTGGGCGGACCTCGACGCCCCCGACGGATCCGCGCCGGGGTTCCGCCGGCCGGTCGTGGTCGTGCAGGGGGACGCGTTCAACGCGAGCGCGCTGCGCACGGTGGTCTGCGTCGTCCTCACCAGCAACATGAAGTGGGCGGAGGCGCCGGGCAACGTGCTCCTGCCGGCCCGCGCCACGGGGCTCCCGAAGCCCTCCGTCGCCAACGTCTCCCAGCTCGTGACCCTGGACCGGGAGACGCTCGTCGACCGGACCGGCCGCCTCTCCGCGTCGAACCTGGAGCTGGTCCTCGCGGGCATCGACGTGGTCCTCGGCCGCGGCTGAGCCGGACGATGGGAGCGGCCGCTCCGCTCAAGGCCGCCGCCGGCGGCCCGAGCGAGTGCCGTCGGCGAGTCGTGCGAGTGGGCGGCCGCGGTCCGGAACCTCGCGCGTCAGGTGGCGGGTGCGACCCGACGGACCGCGTCCGTGAGGGTCCTCGCGCTCTCGGCGCCGTACGCGACCAGCGTGACCCGGCGCACCGACGACGCCGCGACGAGCGCCTCCGCCAGCGTCAGCACCGCCACGTCCGCCGCAAGCGCCTGCGGGTAGCCGTAGACGCCGGTGCTGATCGAGGGGAACGCGACCGACGCGGCACCCAGCTCGTCCGCGAGGCGCAACGACGTCGCGTAGGCGGAGGCGAGGAGGTCGGCCTCGCCGCGGGTCCCGCCGTGCCAGACCGGGCCCACCGCGTGGATCACCCATCGGGCCGGCAGGTCGCCCGCAGCCGAGACGACCGCCCCGCCGGTGGGGCACGAGCGGACGCCGAGCGGCCCGTACCGGCGCTCCAGGTCCTCCATGATCGCGGGTCCACCGGCGCGATGGATGGCGCCATCGACCCCGCCCCCGCCGGCGAGCCCGCTGTTCGCGGCGTTGACGATCGCGTCCGTGTCGAAGCGCGTGATGTCGCCCTGCGCGACCGCGAGCACGCGCCCCGGGGCGACCTCCCATTCATGCATCGTGGCCACCGCGGTCGTCATCGTGCTTCCCCCGGCCCGGCCTGCTGCCGACGCCATCTGCCTGGTCGAGGGCCGAGCCGACGACCTCGACCGGGACCGCGACGACCGGCCAGCGGGCATCGGTCGTGACCACACGCTCGGCGCCGAGCGCCAGCACGGTCGCGATCACGAGCGTGTCCGGCGGCCGCAGGGCCGTCCCGTGCGCTGCCCGCAGCTCGGCCGCCCTTGCGGCGATGGCACGGGTCGCCGGCTCGATGGAGGCCGGCAGGGCGTCGAGGAAGGCATTCACCGTCGCGACAGCCTCTGGCCCTCGGCGATGCGGCGCGACGAGCACTTCGGCGTACGCGGAGGCGGGCAGGACCAGGTCGTCACCCCGGTCCATGGCCGCCGCCACGGCCAGCGTCGCCGCAGCGTGGTGCACATCGCTCCCGTCGAGGACCGCGATGACCACCCCCGCGTCGAGGACCGTCAGCGCCATTCGCGCCGCAGCTCCTCGAGCTCACCGGTCGGGAAGACGTCCGTCAGGGAGCCTGCCTACCGCGTGAGAGGATCGTCCTCCCGGACCAGGACCACTTCGCCCGGACCGCGGACCTCCGCGCGCAGTCGATCGCCGGCCCTCAGTCCGGCCTGCGCGAGCGCGTCGATCGGGATCGTCACCTGGTGCTTCGCGCTCACGCGGGTGTACCCACGACGGCGCGTGTGCTTTACTCGGCCGTTCATGAGCAAAGGTTAACGGACCGACCAGCCGCCCGGCAAAGCGGACGGCCGGCGGCCAACCCGCGCCCGCGCCCGTCTCCGGCGTTACGCTTCGGGCATGTTGGCCGTCACCGATGCGATCACCCTCGCCGAGCTCACAGGCCTCGCCGAGGGGCGATTCGGCGGGCTCGTGAAGGCGGTCGTCGACGTGGGCCGGGGGCTGATGGTCGTCGATGCGGACATGCACGCGGACGAGGAGGCGGCCCTGCTCGAGGACGGATCGCGCCAGGCCGACCTCTGGGGCGTCAACCTGTACCCCGACCAGTTCGGGACACCCGACTTCATCGAGTTCGACTCGATGATCAACATCCGGCCCAGTCAGGGCAACCGCACCCGGGCCGTGGACGATCCAGCAGCGCGCGCCGCCGTCGAAGCCGTGATCGCCCGGCTCGTCCGACCGTGACCGTCCCCGGTACCCACCGTGACCTCGCTGCCGGTCGATGGGGCGACCTCACGCTGGCCGAGCAGCTCGGGAACGCCGGCGCCGACGTCGGCCGCGCCATCCGGGCACGCGATGGCGGCCGCCCGGATCGATTCGGCGCGGCGGTCGACCGAGCGCTGGACCTGCTCGACCTGACGCTCGCCGACGACCGTTGGGCGGGCCCGCGACGCCGGGAGATCGCGCGTGCACGCGAGGTCCTCTGCGACTTCCTCCTGGGCGACAACGTCTATGGCTCCACGGCCGAGTCCACCGAGGCGTGGTTCATGGGCTACGCGCTTGCGGCACGGCGGGGGCGATAGGCACCCTGCCGGATCCCCCAGCCGGACCTGGCCCGAACGGCACTGCGTTCCTCGGGCAGACGAGGAGTGGGTGGAGCAGCTCGCCGGAGCGTTGGTGGTCTCGTAGGGTCGCTTCCTGCCTCCCCCCGGTCAGGCCTCCGCCCGGAACAGCTCCAGGTGGACGACGTCGTCGCCGACGACGAGGGCACCCCCGCGGAGGCGCGTCCCGGCGAGGCGGACGTCGAAGCCCTCGCCCACCGACGGCCCGACGACCGCGGTGGCCGCAGCGCCGGCTGCCCGCGCGAGCATCCGGCCGAGTGCCCCGTCATCGGGATGGCGGTGGCGGGGCTCCGGCTCGACGCCGGCCGCGACCGCCCGCCGATGGTCGGCCCAGGCGGAGGCGGCTCCCTCGACGAGGCGGGGCCACTGCTCGGCGAGCGTGGACGGCGCGTCGAACAGCTCGACCGCGACCAGCCTCCCGCCGATGCCGACGGCGATCCCCGTCGCCCCGACAGGGCAGGGGAATGCGCGGACGATCGCGTCGATGTCGTCGGCCTCGCCCGCGTACAGGTCGTGGAGCGCCGCGGACTTGGAGCGAGCCCCGAACCGCTCCTCCTTCGCGGCGATCTCGTCCCACACGCCGCCCTGGTCCGCGGCGTAGCTGCGGCGGCGCGGCGCACCCCAGGGCGCGGAGGCGCTCATCTGCTGCTCGCGGAGGGCGACGGAGGCGAGCTGGTCGCTCATCTTCGCCCGGAGGAGGTAGTCGCTCTTCCGGCTCGTCTCGAACCGGTATCCCTGGTTCCAGCGTCCCGCCTCCAGACACGAGACCGGGATCGGCGTCACCGCCTTCGCCGGCAGCCAGACC
>JALOOH010000143.1 GCA_025454515.1 Chloroflexota bacterium | reverse complement strand
CGGGTCACGGCCGCCTTGTACATGGCCTCCGCGACCTCCGCGCGGGAGACCGCGGCTCGGTACAGCGTCTCGGCGATCTCCTCGCGCTCGCGGAGCTCGGCATCGTCGGGCGCGTCGGGCGGGGCGGGGGCCGCGTCGGGGGCTCGTGCCGCCGCGACGGCCGCCGTCGTCACGTCAGCCGCCGGGCCGGGCTGGGGAACCGGGTCGCGCGTATCGGCGAGAGGCGTGGCGCCCTCCTCGCGGGCGGCCTTCTTCCCGCGTCCCTTGGCCTTCTTCCGCATCCTGCGCAGATCCACGGAGGACCTCGTCCATGTCCTGAGGTGCGTCGAGGCCGCGCCTGAAGTACCACTTCGCGCGGCCAGAGGTCCCTATTATCGCCCCGCTGCACGGCCCCGCAACCGAATCCGGCGCGTGCGTGCGCCACTTTGAGCCGGCGGCCCGGCGCGGCCGACGGGCTGCCGGCCGGCGGCCGACGGACGGTGGCCAGGGCGCGCTGGTCGTCAGGGTGCGAACACGACCTCGGCCTCGATCTCGACCGGCAGCCCGAACGGGAGCTCCGCCATCCCGACGGCCGACCGCGCATGCGCGCCGACCTCTGACCCGAAGGCCTCGAGGATCAGGTCGGAGAAGCCGTTGATGACGGCCGGCTGGCGGTCGAAGCCCGGCGCCGAGGCGACCATGCCGAAGACCCGCACCCACGCGGTGATCCGGTCCAGGTCGCCGAGGGCGCGCGAGAGGTCGCCCAGGATCGACAGGGCCGTTCCCCGGGCCGCGCCGTACGCCTCCTCGACGGAGACCTGGGCCCCCACCTTGCCGTACGGCCCGGCGCTCGAGCCGTCCGCGTTCTGCGGCCCGTGCCCCGACACGATCGCGCGGTCGCCGACGATCCGGACGGGCGCGAAGGGCAGCCTCGCTCCGGACGGGACGACGAGGGGCGGCGGGAGCCCGACGCCCATGGCACGGAGCCTCTCCTCGACGATCACGGTGCACCTCCTGCCACGATGATGCGGCACCGCCGACACGCGCGCGGGCCGTCGGCGTGGCGCCTCGGTGACCGCGGCACGCGCGCGGCCGCCGCGGCACGCGCCTCGGTGGCCCCTCCCGGCGCTCCGGCGTAGGCTTCCCGCGGGCGCCGCGCGACAGCGCACGCCCGGAGGAGTCGTGGGTTCGTTCGGCCTCTGGCGTTCCGTGCTCAGGCGCGACCGCGCAGACCTCGCGGTCGCGACCGCTGCCGCCCTGCTGCTGCTCGCGGCGACGACGCTCGTCGTCTCCGCCGTCATGTACGGGGAGACGATCGCGAGCGGGAGCCTGCGCCGCGCCGTGGAGCTCGCGCCGCCGGACGCCCGCGCGGTCGCCGTCCGGACGATCGTGGCCGCGGACGAGGCGCGGTCGGTGGAGGCGACGGTCGCGGGCGCCCTGGGCGCCGCGCTCGGGGACGCGGGCGGGACGATCTCGCGGGTGACGCGGTCGGCGGCGCTCTCGGTCGTGGGCGCGGGGCAGGGGAGCGACGCGGCGGCCGGCGACCCGGGCACGGGCAGCGCCGGGGGCACGGGAAACGCCGGGGGGGCCGGCGCCGGCGCCTCCGCGGGCGACCTCACGTTCGTCGCTGCGCACGACGCGCTCGGATCGCACGCAGCCCTCGTTGACGGGCGGTGGCCGCACGTCGGCGCGGATCCGCTCGAGGTCACGCTCTCGGAGAACGCCGCGCGCGCGCTCGCCCTCGGCGTGGGCGACCGCGTGGGGCTCGTGGGCCGGGCGGGACAGGCGACGGTCGCCGACGTGCTCGTGACGGGGATCTGGCGCGCGGACCCCGCCGACCCGTACTGGCTCGGCTCGCCGCTGGAGCTCGATGGCATCCAGGTCACGGGGTCGTTCACCACCCGCGGCCCGTTCGTCGCCGACGCCGGCGACCTCCCCCGCCTCCCCGGCGCCTCGGGATCGACCGACATCGAGTGGCGCGTCGTGCCGGACGCCGCCGCGCTGCCGATCGACGACCTCGACCGCATGGCCGCCGACCTGTCCGGCCTCCGCGAGCGCCTGCGCGCGACGATCGTCCCGACCCGCGACGTGGCAGTGACGACGGCACTGCCCGGCATCCTGGCGTCCGTCAGCCGGTCGATCGCCGTGAGCCGCGCGGGGATCGCGCTCCTCACCGTCCAGTTCGTCGTCCTCGCCCTGTACGCGATCCTCCTCGTCGCCGGGATGCTCGTGGACCGGCGCCGGCTCGACATCGCGCTCCTGCGCTCGCGCGGCGCCTCGTCGGCGCACCTCGGCGGGATGGCCTTCATCGAGGCGCTCGTCCTCGCGCTCCCCGCCGTCGTCCTCGCGCCGCTCCTGGGCGTCGGGATCGTCCGGCTGCTCGGGTCGCTCGGCCCGCTCGCGGACGCCGGGATCGTCGCCGACGTCTCGGTCACTCCCGCTGCGCTCGCCGTGTCCGTCGCCGCCGCGCTCGTCGCGATCGTCGCGTTCGCGGTGCCGTCGATCGTCTCCGCCGCGGACCCCGGCCGCGTTCGCGCCGCCTGGGGCCGGGGGCTCGCCCGCACGCTGCCGCAGCGGCTCGGCCTGGACCTCGTGCTCGTCGCGCTCGCGGCCCTCGCGATCTGGCAGCTGAGCCTGTACGGGTCGCCGCTCGCGCGCGACGCGCGCGGGGCGCTGGGCGTGGACCCGCTCCTCGTCCTCGCGCCGGCGATCGGCCTCGTCGCGGGCGGAGTCCTCGCGATCCGCTTCCTCCCGCGCATCGCGGAGATCGGGGAGCGCCTGCTGCGGCGGGGGCGGGGGACGGTCGCCCCGATCGGCGCACGGCAGATCGCGCGCCGGCCGCTCCGCGCGACGCGCTCGACCCTGCTCGTGCTCCTTGCCGCCGCCCTCTTCGTCATCGCCACCTCCTACGCGGCCACGTGGACGCGGTCCCAGGCGGACCAGGCGGCGTACCGGGCCGCGGCCGACGTCCGGGTCACCACGTCGGGCTTCGCCGCGCTCCCGCCGTGGGCCGCCGGGGCGGCATACCGCGCCCTCCCCGGCGTGACGGGGGCGATGGCCGTCGAGTCGCGGCCGCTCGACTCAGGCAAGGCCGTCCGCAGCGGGACGCTCCTCGCGGTCGACCCCGCGGCCGCCGGGTCGATCGCGACGCTCCCGTCGGGCGCGGACGGGGAGGCGGTCCGCGACGCCCTGCCGCGCCTGGCGTCGGCCCGGCGCACGGACGCGCTCGTCAGGCTCCCTGGTCGTCCGGCCGCGATCGCGGTCACGGTCGGGACGAAGCTCGCGACGGAGATGGTCGCCGACGCGTCGGACCCGTTCCTGCCGGATGTCCCGCTCACGGTCACGGCCTTGGCGGTCGTCGCCGACGCGGACGGGATCATCCGGCGGGTGACCGCACCCGTGCCCGCGACGGACGAGGATGGGCAGCGCGTCGTGATGCCGCTCGCCGGCGCGGGCGCGCTCGGCGGGACGGGAGCCAACCCGACGGCCTCCGACGGAGCCGCCCCGTCCGAACCGGCGTGGCCCCTCGATCTCGTCGCCCTCGAGCTGCAGGTGACGTCGCCCTCCGGGGCGGTCACGCGCGGGACCGTGGATCTCGGTGCCGTCGAGGTCTCCGACGATCCCGCGGGGGACGACTGGACCGTGGTGCCGCTCGACCCCGGGGAGGCCGGCTGGGCATGGACGCGCGTCGAGCTTCGGTCCGTGGAGCCGTACGATCCGCCCGCCGGGGCCCCCGGCCGCATCGTCATCGGCGACGGCCCGGGGATGTCGCCGTCGATCTTCGGCGACACGTTCCAGCCCGTGCCGGGGCCCGTCTTCCGCCTCGACCGGCTCCCCGCAGCCGCGGCGGCCGCCGACCCGCTCCCCGCGCTCGTGGGCCGCGCCTTCCTCGACGCGACGGGCGCCCGCGTCGGCGAGACCGTCGCCGCGTCGATCTCCGGCCTCCCGGTGACCCTCGCGATCGTGGGGAGCACGGAGACCTTCGCCCCGGCCGACCCTGCCGTCCCGTTCGCTGTCGTGGACGCCGTCACGCTCGCGCAGCTCCGCTTCGCGGCGAACGGCCAGGTGAACGCCCCGCAGGAGTGGTGGCTCTCGACGGAGGACGGCGCGTCGGCGGCCGTCACGGACGCCGTCGCCGACGCGCCGTTCTCGGCGGCCGCCGTCGTGGACCGGGACGCGCTCGTCCGCTCGCTCACGTCGGACCCGGTCCCCCTGGGCATCATCGGCGCGTTCGGCCTCGGCTCCGTCGCCGCGGTCCTCTTCGCCGCCATCGGCTTCCTCGTGAGCGCGTCGATCTCCACCTCCGAGCGGCTCGGCGAGTTCGCCCTCCTCCGCGCGCTCGGCCTCTCGCCGCGCCAGCTCGCGGGCTGGGTCTCGGGCGAGAGCGCCTTCCTCCTCGCCTTCGGGTTCGTGGGCGGGGCGCTCCTCGGCGCGATCCTCGCGTGGCTCGTGCTGCCCTTCTCCGCCCTCACGGCCACCGGCGAGCGTGCGGTCCCGGACCCGGCGGTCGTGGTCCCGCTCGAGGCCCTCGCCGTCCTCGCCCTGCTCGGGCTCGGGCTCCTCGCGATCACGGTCGTCGTCGTCCGCCGGCGCGTGCTCGCCGCGTCCGTCGCGGGCGTCCTCCGCGCCCGGGACGCCTGACCGATGGACTGGATCCTCCTCTCCCTGCGCCGGCTCCGGGACGGCATCGCCCCCGCCGTGGGGCTCGTGCTCATCGTGGCCGTGACCGCGTGCGCGTTCGCGGCCGTCCCGCGGCTCCGGGACACGCTGGCGACGGGCCTGCTGCGGACGACGGTGGAGGAGGCGCGTGCCGACCAGCGCCCGGTGACGCTCGTCCAGCAGGGCCGGATCGCCCCCGGCGCGTCGGGGCCGCTCGCCGAGGTGGAGCGTACGGGCGAGGAACTCGCGGCGAAGGTGCCCGACGAGGTCGCACGCCTCGTGACCGAGCGGGTGGACATCGCGGAGACGCAGCGGTGGGTCGTGGTCCGCGACCCGTCGCCCGACTTCACGCTCCGGCTCCGGGAGCAGTCGCGGGCCTGGGACCACGTGGGCCTGGTGGACGGCCGACGGCCGACGGCTGCCACGCGGACCATCCCGCCGCTGCCGGATGCGGCGGAGGGGACGCCGCCGGCCACCGCGTTCGAGGTGGCGGTCTCGGCGGAGACGGCGCGGGTCTTCGGCGTGGAGGTGGGAGACACGATCGACCTGGCGCCGGAGCCGGCCGACGTCCGCACGTCGCGGCCGACGAACCGCATCGCGGCCGACGTCGTCGGGGTCTTCGAAGTGACAGATCTCGACGCGTCGTACTGGTCGGGCGACACGACGCTGGACCGGCCGACGCCCCGTTCGCTCACCGCCAACGTGGTCTTCCAGGACGCGACCGCCCTGGTCGCACCGGAGGCGTACCCGGCGATCCTCCAGGCGACGCGGACCGACCCGAGGGCCGGTGGCGTGGCCGGCGGCGCCGCCGGGACCGGGATCCCGCTCCGCTACACGTTCCGCCTGCCGACCGACCCGGCGCGGCTCGACGCGTCTCGGCTGGACGCCCTCGTCGCCGACCTCCGGCGGCTCGACACCGTCTTCCCGACGAGCGACGTCGTCGCGGCGAACGGCGGGACGACGAACCGGAGCGACCTTCTCGCGCTCGTCGAGGCCCACGCGGTCCGCTGGCGCGCTGCCGAGGTCGTGCTGTCGGTCGCGGTCCTCGGGACGATGGCGATCGCCCTGCTCGCGCTCGCGCTCGTGGCGCTCCTGGCGGCCCGGCGGCGCCGGCCGTCGCTCGACCTCGCCCGTGGCCGCGGCGCGTCCACGACGCAGGCGCTCGCGTCGGTCCTCGCCGAGGGCATCGTCCTCACCGTCCCGGCGGCCGTCGCCGGGGGGATCGCGGCGGCGCTGCTCGTGCCCTCCGGCTCCGTTCCGCTGGCGGCCGCCCTGGCGGGCGGCGTGGCCGCCGTGGCGACGGCGCTCCTCGTCGCGACCCTCGTCCCGGCGCCCGCCGGGCCGCCTCCCGACCCGACGCGCGAGACGGGCGTGGTCCGTCGGGCGGGGGCGCGGCG
>JALOOH010000142.1 GCA_025454515.1 Chloroflexota bacterium | reverse complement strand
CGTCCCGATCGTCGCCGCCGTGGGCGAGCGGATCCTCGTCCGGTACATGAACGAGGGGATCATGATGCACCCGTGGCACAGCCACGGGTACCGGCAGCTCGTGGTCGCCCGTGACGGCGCGCCGCTCGGCTCGGCCGCGTTCTACTGCGACACGCTCGGCGTCAACCCGGGCGAGCGGTGGGACGTGATCATCGAGGTCGACCGGCCCGGGATCTGGGCGTTCCACTGTCACATCCTCCCGCACGTCGAGGGGCCGGACGGGATGTTCGGCATGGTCAACGCCCTCGTCGTCACCCCCGAGAAGGTCGACCTGGCGCCGCTGCTGCAGTGACGCCGAGCGCGGCGCCGGCGGGCCTTCCGCCCGGCGGCGCCGCAGCGGCCCGGACGGCCGCGATGGAGGGAACCGTGGCACGGATCGAGACGATCCTGCTCGCGACGGACGCATCGTCCGCCTCGGGCGCGGCCACGCTCCACGCGATCGATCTCGCGGCACGGCTCGACGCGCAGCTGGTGGTGCTCACCGTGCTGTCGACGGCCGACCGCGACCGGCCCGCGCGGGAGTCGGGGTCGAGCGCGGCCAGCCGGCGCGAGGCCCGGACCCTCGCGGTGCAGCAGGTCGTCGAGCGCGCTCGCGCCGAGGGGGCGCGCGCCACGTCACTCGTCTGGGACGGCGAGCCCGGCGAGGCGATCGTCGAGGCCGCCGACGCCGAGCACGCCGACCTCATCGTGGTCGGCTCGCACGAGCGGTCCACGGTGGGGCGGTTCTTCCTCGGCAGCGTCTCCGACTACGTCGTCCGCCACGCGAAGGCGCCGGTCATGGTGGTGCGACCGAGCGCCTTCGCGCTGGCGGCCCCGGACGTCCGGGGCGACCCCGGGATCCCGGGCCTCCGCTGAGCGCGCCGGGGCTGCTGGGCGCGGGCCCCTGACGGCGCGCGGGTCGCTGGCGGCGCCGCGTCGGCTCCGGCCCCTGGGCCGGGGCACCACCGAGGCCCGCGGCCCTACTTCGTGTACATCCCCTCGGGATCGAGCTCCTCGCGGATGAGCCGAAGCTCCTCCGCGGTGGGCTCGGGGGTCGTGGCGAGGTCGGACGCCACCCTGGGCTCCCAGCCCATCGTCGCGCGGACCTCGTCGAGCGTGGCGCCCGGGTGCAGGGAGTCGAGCCGCATCTCGCCGGTCTCGTCGAAGTGGTAGATGCCCAGGTCGGTGACGACGACGGAGGGCCCGCTCCCGAGCCATCCCTGCTCCCGGCGGATGCGGGCGGCGTTCTCGGCGCCGCCGAGGTTCCCCGGCGACGTGCGGAAGTCGATCCGCTCGACGAACGAGCGCGCCGACTGGCGCATGATCACGAACACCTGGCGCGCGTTGATCGCGATCTCACACGCGCCGCCGGAGCCCGGCAGGCGGGTCTTCGGGTGCGCGTAGTCGCCGATGACGGTCGTGTTGATGTTGCCGAACCGGTCGATCTGCGCCGCCCCGAGAAAGCCGACGTCGATGAGGCCCCGTTGGAGGTAGTAGCCGAACAGCTCGAGCATGCTCGTGACCGCCGTCGCCCCGGTGACGATCGTGGGATCGCCGATCGACAGCGGGAGGCGCGCCGGCTCGGCACCGAAGACGCCGGCCTCGTACACGAGCTCGAGGTCCGGCGAGACGGTCCGCTTGGCCAGGTTGACCGCGATGTTGGGCAGCCCGACGCCGACGAAGCAGACGCGCTGGCCGGCGAGCTCGCGGGCCGCCGCGACGATCATCATCTCGTTCCGGCTGAAGGCCGGGGCGGCGGGCGCGCCGGTGCCGACTTCCGCCGCGGCGACGGGCTTCTGCTCGCTCATCGGTAGGTCCCGTAGTCCACGACGCCCGAGGGCGCGGGCGCGGAGGGACGGAGCGAGGTGACCCGCTCCTCGCCGAGCTTCGCCGCGTACTCGGCGCGGCTCGCGACGCCGTGGACCCACTCGTCGAGCCAGGCCTGGGTGAGCGCCGGGTCCCGGCTGATGGGGTCCCAGTCGCGGTAGAAGCGGTTGTCGCGGTCGTAGTGGCCCTGGACGTAGCTGGGGTGCGCCCCGAACGGCTCCACGACCACGGCGTCCACGACGATCCCGGGGACGATCGTGCGGTTCGGGTCGGCGCGGATGACCTCCTCGTCGACGAGCTCCTCCACGACCACGATGACCCGGTCCGCGGCGAACGCGGCCTCCTTCTGGCAGCCCAGCAGCCCCCAGACCTGGGTGTTCCCGCGGGCATCGGCGCGCTGGGCGTGGATCACGGTCACGTCGGGCCGCAGGGGCGGGACCGCGTACACGGTCCCGTCGCCGTACGGGCTCTCGATCGGACGGATGAGCGGGTTCGCCTTCGGCAGGTCGGTCTCGAAATAGCTGCGGAGCGGGAAGAACGGGAGGTTCATCGCCCCCGCCGTGTATCGCGCGACCATGCCGAAGTGGCTGTACTCCTCCATCTCGAGACTGGCGTCCGGGCCCTCGGTGACGCGGCGGATCGCGTTGAGGCCGCCGACACCGGGGTTCCCGAGCCAGCTGAAGACGAGCTTGCGGGCGACGCCGCCGGCGACCATCTGGTCGTAGATGAGGTCGGGCGTCATCCGCGCGAGCGTCAGGTCGCGCTTCCGCTGCCGGATGATCTCGTGGCCGGCGGCGAAGCTGATGAGGTGCGTGAAGCCCTCGATCGCGACCGTGTCGCCGTCGCGGACGAGGTCCGCGACGGCGTCCCGCATCGAGGCGACCTTGGAGCTCACTGCCGCCTCGCGACCTCCTCCACGGCCGCTTCGAAGACCCGGATCGCGGCGGCGGTCTGCTCCTCCGTCACGACGAGCGGCGGGGTCATCCGGACCACGTCGTCGCCGGCGGTCAGGACGAGGAGGCCGCGCCGGAACGCCTCGTGCTCCACGTCGGCGGCGATGGCGCCGGAGTCGAACTGCACGCCGATGAACAGGCCCTTGCCGCGGACGTCGCGGACGATCCCGGGGTACTGGTCCACGAGCGGCTCGAGCGCCCGGAGCACCTGGTGGCCGCGGACGACGGCGTTCTCCATGAGGCCGCCCTCGAGGAGCTTGATCGTCGCGAGGGCCGCGGCACACGAGACGGGGTTCCCGCCGAACGTGGAACCGTGCGCGCCGGGACCCCACGTCATCAGGGGCTCCTTGGCGATCATCGCGCCGACCGGCATGCCGGACGCGAGGCCCTTGGCGGTCACCAGCACGTCCGGCTCGACGCCCCAGTGCTCGATCGCCCACATCGTGCCCGTCCGGCCCATGCCGGACTGGACCTCGTCGGCGACGAGGAGGATCCCGTGCTCGTCGCAGATGCGGCGGAGGCGCGGGAGGAAGTCGTCGTCGGGGACCACGATGCCGCCCTCGCCCTGGATCGGCTCGACGACCACGGCCGCGAACTCGCTCGCGGGCATGAGGCGGTGGAAGATCCGCTGCTCCAGCTCGTCGAGCCCCTCGCTGCCGTACGGCACGTGGTACACGCCCGGGAGGAGCGGGCCGAAGTGCGCGTGGTACTTCGCCTTGCTGCCGGTCAGGCTCACCGCGCCGTACGTGCGGCCGTGGAACCCACCGTAGAAGGAGACGACGTTCTGGCGGCCCGTCACGTAGCGCGCGAGCTTGACCGACGCCTCCACGACCTCGGCGCCGCTGTTGCCGAGGAAGACGCGGGTCTTCCCCTTCATCGGGGCGATCCGCTCGAGCTCGGCGGCGAGATGCGCGTAGATGGGGAGATAGAAGTCGGACGCGCTGTAATGGAGCAGCTGGGCCGCCTGCGTCTGGATGGCGTCCACGACGTCCGGATGGCAGTGGCCGGTGACGTTGACGGCGATCCCCGCGCAGAAGTCGAGGAAGCGGTTGCCGTCGATGTCCTCGATGACGGCGCCCTCGCCGGCGACCGGGACGATCCCGTACGCGCGCGGCAGGCTCGGCGACGTGTACTGCTCGTCGAACGCGATGTGCGCGAGGGCCCTCGGCCCGGGAAGCTCGGTCAGGAGGAGCGGCTCGACCGTGTCGCCGAGCGGAGGGAGCGCCGTCTCGACCGGGCCGGCGTCCTCGAGGTCGGGGCGGGCGGGGGCCTGGGTCATCGGACACCTCTCTCTCGGACGGCGGCGGCACAGACGGGCACGACGGCCCTCGCCGTCCGTCCACCGAACGGGCCGCCGACGCATACGTTCTATGCAGGATGCATAGCCAAGGATACCAGCCGGCAGGGGCGGCGCGCGGGCCGGACGGCCCGAAGTGGGCCGGCCCGCGGCCATGCGCGGACGCGTCCGCGCCCGCCCGTCAGTCGACGATCGTGTGGCTCTGCTCGCGCATGAACTGCGACGGGTAGTAGAGCGACAGGCCGGATTTGCCCGTGGAGCCGGAGCCCTTCCACCCGCCGAACGGCTGGACGCCCGGCCAGGCGCCCGTCGTGGCCCCGGCGCGCCGATTCACGTACAGCACGCCGGCGTGGATCCGGTCGAGGAACTCCTCGACCTCCTCCGGCCTGCCCGTGTAGACGCCGGCCGTCAGGCCGTAGAGGCTGTCGTTCGCGAGCCCGAGCGCCTCGTCGAGCGAGTCCACCGCGTGGACCGCCGTGAACGGGACGAACAGCTCGTCCTGGAAGAGGCGGTGACCCGCCGGCAGCTGCCCGACGACGGTCGGCTCGACGTAGAAGCCGCGATCGAAGGCGCCGCCGGCGATCCGCTCGCCCCCCGTGAAGACACGGCCGTCGCGACGCGCGTCGGCGACGGCCGCCTCGAACCGCGCGACCGCCTTCGCGTCGATGATCGGGCCGAGCCAGGTCTCGCGCTGGAGCGGGTCGCCGACGACGACGCCCTCGGCCTTCTCGACGAGGAGCCGGACCAGCTCGTCGTGGACGGGGCGCTCGACGTACACGCGGCTGTTGGCCGAGCACTTCTGGCCGCCGAAGCCGAAGGCCGACCGCATGATCCCCTCGGCCGCCTCCTCGAGGTCGGCGGAGGCGCAGACGATCGCGGGGTTCTTGCCGCCCATCTCGATGATCGTGGGCTTGGGGTACCGGCGGGAGAACGAGCGGAAGATCCCCATCCCGACCTCGTACGAGCCCGTGAAGACGATCCCGTCGATCCCATCGTTCTCCTGGAGCTCGGCGCCGACCGTGTCTCCCGGGCCGCAGACGATGTTGAAGACCCCGTCGGGGACGCCCGCGTCGCGGATCGCCTCGGCGAGGAGCAGCCCGGAGAGGGACGCCGCGGTGGCCGGCTTGAGGATGACCGTGTTGCCGCCCATGATCGCCCCGGCCGCGGGGCCCATGGCCAGCGCCATCGGGAAGTTGAACGGGCTGATCACCGCGAAGAGGCCGTAGGGCCGCAGGACCGACCGGGTGCGCACGGACGGGTCGCCCAGGTTGTCCATCGGGTGCTCGTAGCCGTCGTTCCGCTCGAACACCTCCCCGTAGTAGCGGATGAGGTCGGCGGCCTCCTCGACCTCGCCGAGCGCCTCGAGACGGCTCTTGCCGACCTCGTGCGCGACGAGCGCCCCGTACTCCATCTGGCGCTCGCTGATGAGGTCGGCGACCCGGCGCAGGATCGCGAGGCGCTCGCGCCAGGGCGTGGCGCGCCATGCCGGCTGTGCCGCGCGCGCCGCAGCGATCGCGTCGCGCACGTCCTGGCGCGTGCCCCGTGCGACGACGGCGACGACGATGTCCGTGTCGATCGGCGAGCGGATCTCGAAGTGCTCGTCCGCCCCGCGCGGCGCGCCGCCGATGAGGTTCTCGTACCCGTCGCCGAGGCGCGATCGCGCCTGTTCGATGCCGGCGTCGTACGCGGAGTGGAGGTCCGCGTTGTCCGCGCGGAGGGTCGCGTAGGTGATCTTGGGAAGGGGCGCGGGGTCGACCATCGTCATCCTCGTGGGCGTGGCGGCAGGAGGGATGCACGGGAGGGTACCGGCCGCGCGACGTCCGGTCCAGCGGCGCGGGCTCAGCCCCCGGAGAAGATGGGCGAGACCAGGATCCTGTCCCCGTCCGCGACCCGTTCGTCGGGGGAGACGACCCAGCCGTTGCGGGCGATGATCATCGGCCGTGC
>JALOOH010000026.1 GCA_025454515.1 Chloroflexota bacterium | reverse complement strand
CGCGGCGAGTACGTGACGGGCCTCGCCCGCGACGGCGTGAGCGCGGCGCAGATGGGCGTGCTGATGCGGCTGCGGTCCCTCGGCGACATGTCGATCTCCGGGCTCGCGGAAGTCCTCGGGATAGGCCTCCCGAACGTGACCGGGCTGGTGGACCGCCTCGAGGAGCGCGGCCTCGTCGAACGGCTGCGCGCGCCCGACGACCGGCGCGTGGTCCTGGTGCGTCTCACGGATGCCGGCGGCCGGATCCCGGACGGCATGGAGGGCCTGCAGCGGGACGTCCTCGGACGCGTCGTGGAGGCGATGGACCGCGGGACGATCGAGCGGTGCCTCGCCGTGCTGGACGCCGTCGACGCGGAGGCGGGCCCGGCGCCGGTGGACCCGCGGTGCGCCGGCAGGCGCAGGCCCGAGCGACCCTGAGCATCAACGAAGGACCCGAGGAGAGCATGGAAGCGACACCCGTCCCCGAGACCGGCACGCCCGGCGGCTACAGCGGCCACGGCTGGCGGCCGGCCATCGAAGTCTCGCACCGCGCCCGGCTGGAGATCCTCGGGGCGATCCTCCTCGCGCTCCTCCTCGGCGCGCTGGACCAGACCATCGTCGGGACGGCGCTGCCGACGATCGTCACCGACCTCGAGGGCAACGACCTCTACACGTGGGTCGTGACGATCTACCTGCTCACGAGCACGATCTCGGTGCCGTTCTACGGGAAGCTCTCCGACCTCTACGGCCGGAAGCCGCTCCTCATCATCGGCATCGTCATCTTCCTGGTGGGTTCGGCTCTCTCGGGTCTCTCCCAGACGATGGAGCAGCTGATCCTCTTCCGGGGGATCCAGGGCCTCGGCGCCGGCGCCCTGTTCCCGATCAGCCTTGCCGTCATCGGCGACCTGTTCAGCCCGCAGGAGCGCGGCAAGTACCAGGGCCTCTTCGGGGCCGTCTTCGGCGTGTCGGCGCTCGTCGGCCCCGCCCTGGGCGGCTTCATCACCGACACCTGGTCGTGGCACTGGATCTTCTACGTGAACATCCCGCTCGGGGCGATCTCGCTGTACTTCATCGTCCGGCTGCTGCCGACGGTGAAGCGCGCCGACGCGACCCGGACGTTCGACCTCCTCGGCGCCGCCGTCTTCGTCGTCGCGATGGTGCCGTTCCTCGTCGGGCTGACCAACAAGCAGACCGGCGACTGGACCGACCCGACGGTGGGCGGCTTCATCGTCTTCGGGGTGGCGGCGTTCATCGTCTTCCTCGCGATCGAGTGGCGGGCGAGGGAGCCGATCGTCCCGCTGGACCTGTGGCGCGGGCGCACGTACGCAGGCTCCATCGTCGCGACGTTCTTCTCGGCGTTCGGGTTCTTCGCGGCGACGGTCTTCCTGCCCCGGCTGTACCAGGTGGTGTTCGGTGAGAGCGCCACGATGAGCGGCTACGAGCTGTTCCCGCTCCTGCTCGGCGTCATCGGGTCGAGCATCATCTCCGGCCAGGTCGTCTCACGGACCGGGAGGTACAAGCTCCTGATGGTCGGGTCCACGGCGCTCATCGTGGCCGGCTCGTGGCTGTTCACGAACCTCACGTCGACCACCGATCCGTGGGTCATCCGCGGGTGGATGTTCATCCTCGGCGTCGGCATCGGCCCCACCCTCGCGGTCTTCACGATCATCGTGCAGAACGCGGTGCCGTTCGCCAAGCTCGGCGTGGCGACGTCCAACCTGACGTTCTTCCGCCAGATCGGTGGCGTCGTGGGCCTGTCGATCGCGGGCACGGTCTTCGGCACCGTGCTGCGGGACCAGATCCCCGTCCAGCTCGTCGCCGCGGGCGTCCCCCAGCAGGTCGTGGACGGCGTCCAGGGCGGGAGCTTCGACCCGAACACCCTGGTCGGCGTGGGCGGCGACCTCGGGCAGACGATCCTCGCGAACGTGCCCGAGCAGCTCCGGCCGGTCCTGGAGCCGCTCGTGCCGAACATCGTGAGCGGCATCTACGCGGCGATCGGGATCGCCATCGCGAACGTCTTCTGGCTGGGGGTCCTCGGTGGCGCGGTCGCGTTCGTCGCCGTCCTGGTCATCCGCGAGCTGCCCCTGCGCACCGCGCAGCGGCTGCCGGTGCGGACGAAGGACACGGCGGGCGTGGCCGAGGGCGGGGTCGTGGACGTGCCCGCGGAGCCGGCATGACGACGGTGGACGGGCGCGTCGCGCCTACCCCCCCGGGCCTCGCCGCGGCGGGCACGCACGATGCCGCGTACCGCCCCGTGCTCGCCGTCGAGGCGCTGCCCGCCGGCTCGATGCGGCGCGTCTCCGTCGGCGACCTCGACATCCTCCTGGCGCACACGAGCGCGGGCATCGTCGCCACCGACGACCGCTGCCCGCACATGTCGGCACCGCTCTCGCTCGGCACCCTGGACGGGTGCGCGGTGGCGTGCCCGCTCCACCGCGGCGTCTTCGACCTCGCGACGGGCGAGACGATCCAGCGGCCGACGACCGGCGGGCTCGACGCGGACGGCGTGCTCCATCCCGCGTGGACGCCGGCCGGCTCCGTGCCGAAGCCCGACCCGCCGGGCTCGAAGACGGAGGCGCGGAAGCTTACCCGGACGCGCCGGATCCGCTTCTACCCCGTGCGCGTGGTGGACGGGACGGTCGAGGTCGCGCTGCCCCGCGAGGTCGTCTCCCCGGGAGACTGATCCCGGGCGGCGCGGTGGCGGATCGCCGCGATCGGGCGCGGACACGGATAAGGACCCTGAATCTTCAGGGAACGTTCAGACAAGGCTCCGATGGTGGGGACGCCGGGCCGTGACGGAAGGGGCTCGGCCATGACCGGAGGAGACGACGTCCGTGATGGACCCTGAGACCCAGAAGCCCGTGGTGTGGGAGCCGGAGGCGCCGGCGGCGCCGGAGCCGGCCCCCGCGATCCCGACCGGGACGGCCCCCGCCCCGACGACCCAGGACCAGACGGCCCCGTTCGCCGCCACGGCGGCGACGCCGGGACAGGCGCCGGAGCCCGCCGCGGCGACCGAGCCGGCCGCGCCGGCGACGCCGGAGCCTGCCGCATGGGCGCCTGCCCCCGCAGCGGCTCCCGCCCCCACCTCGTCGGGGACGCCCCGGCGGGCCAGCCTCGCGACCGTCGCCGCGGTCGCGATCACCGCCGCCGTCATCGGCGTCGGCGGCACGGTCGCTGCCCTGACCGCCTCCGGCGCCCTCGACAGCACGTCGGACGCCGCGATCGCGGAGGCTCCGGCGCAGCCGGCCGGCCTCGTGACGCCCGGGGCCGGGGGGTCCGGCTCGGCGCAGCAGTCGCCGACGGCCGCGTTCAACGGCGTCAACGACGCCGTGGTGAACGCGGCGAGCCGCGTGAGCCCGGCGGTCGTGACGATCATCTCGTCCACCGCGGTCGGCACGACCGGGTCCGGGCAGCTCCAGGATCCCTTCGGGAGCGGGCAGGACCCCTTCGGGCTCGACCCGTTCGGGCAGGGCGACGGCCAGGGGCAGCAGAACGGCAACGGCCAGGAGAACGGCCAGGGCCAGCAGGACCCGTTCGGCCAGGGGCAGGAGAACGGCAACGGCCAGGGGAACAGCCAGGACGGCACGGATCCCGGCCAGTCGATCTACGGGCTCCCGGCCGACCAGGCGCCCGTGGGAGTGGGCTCCGGCTTCGTCTTCGACGCGAACGGCTGGATCCTCACGAACAACCACGTCGTGGACGGCGCGACCAACCTCACCGTGCAGCTCGCCGACGGCCGGTCGTTCCCGGCGAAGGTGTACGGCAGCGACACCCTGACCGACCTCGCGATCGTGAAGATCGACGCGACCGGACTCCCGGCCGCAACGCTGGGCGACTCGTCCACGCTGCGGGTCGGGCAGCTGGCCATCGCGGTCGGCGACCCGCTCGGCGAGTACCCGGGCACGGTGACGACGGGCGTCGTCTCGGGGCTCGGACGTTCGATCAGCGACGCGACGACGAACCTCGACAACCTGATCCAGACCGATGCCGCGATCAACCCCGGCAACAGCGGCGGCCCGCTCGTCGACGAGACCGGCGCCGTCATCGGGATCGACACCGCGATCGCCGGATCGTCCGAGGGGATCGGCTTCGCGATCCCGGTCAACCTCGCGAAGCCGCTCATGCAGCAGGCGCTCGCGGGCCAGCAGCTGAGCCGGCCGTGGCTCGGTGTCCGCTATCAGCCGCTCGACGCCGGCGTGGCGACGCGCAACGGCCTGTCGGTGACCGCCGGCGCCTGGATCACGTCCGGGGGCAGCGGATCGGCGGTCGAGTCGGGCAGCCCGGCCGACGCCGCGGGGCTGAAGGAAGGCGACATCATCACCGCCGTCAACGGCACGAAGATCGACACGAACCACCCGCTCATCGAGCTCATCGCCTCGCACGCGCCCGGCGACACGATCACGCTCACGGTCCGACGCGCGAACGCCGACGCGGAGATCCAGGTCACGCTCGCGACGCGGACCTTCAACACGAACGGCTGACGGGCGCGCGCGACGCGCGACGGGCGACGAACCCACGGATCGACAGGGGACGGCCCCGGGCGGAGAGCCCGGGGCCGTCCGATCTGCCGGGATCCCGGGGCGCGCGCAGAGTAGGCGCGCCGCGCCGGGCGGACCGTCAGCGGCCGCCGGCCTCCCCCGGGTCCCCGCGGAGACCGGGATCGGCGGACGCGTGCCGCCGGCGCGAGTACTCGGCAAGGATCGACGCGGCCTCGGCGACGTCGTCCGTCACGTGGAACAGGTTCAGGTCGTCGGGTCCGATCGCGCCGGACGCCACGAGCGTGGACCGGCACCAGTCGAGCAGCCCGTCCCAGTAGTCGTGGCCGAGGAGCACGATCGGGAAGTGCTCCACTCGCCGCGTCTGCACGAGCGTGAGCGACTCGAACAGCTCGTCGAGCGTCCCGTACCCGCCGGGGAAGATCGCGAAGCCGTCCGCGTACTTCACGAACATCGTCTTGCGCACGAAGAAGTAACGGAACTCGATCGAGAGGCCCAGATACGCGTTCGGCGACTGCTCGTGGGGCAGCTCGATGTTGAGCCCGACGGACAGGCCGCCGGCCTCCTGGCACCCGCGGTTCGCCGCCTCCATGACACCCGGCCCGCCGCCGGTGATGACGGCCAGCCCCTCGCGGGCGAGGAGGCGTCCGAGCTCGCGCGCCTTCGTGTACGCGTCGGTCTCCTCGCCGAACCGCGCGGACCCGAAGACCGTGATCGCCGGGCCCACGGCCGCGAGCTCGTCGATCCCGTCGACGAACTCCCCCAGGATGCGGAGCACGCGCCACGGGTCGCTGTCGAGGAAGGCCGGCCGCGGCGGCCGGCGCAGCAGCCGCTCGTCCGCGGTGGCGCCACCCTCGTGGAGGCGGACGAGATCGACGCCGCGCCCGCGCAGGACGACGCGCCCCGCCCTTCGGTGCTGGGAGATGGGCTCGCCGCTGTCGGTCATCGCGTCACCCTCCGGTGTCACCGGTCCGCGCCGGCGGGGCACCCGCGACCCACGCCCGCCAGGTCGCCTCCGCCGGGCCGGCCGTCACGGCGCTCCCGTCACGACAGAGCGGCAGCCGGAGCAGCCGCTGGTCGGCCAGGAGGCGCCCCCCGAGCTCCGCATCGTCCATCCGCAGGTACCCGAGCCCGGCGTCGCGCCACGCCCTCCCGTCCGCGTCGGCGCAGGCGCGGGCGCCGAGTCGCTCGACGAACCGGCGCAGCTCCCCGGGCGCCATCGGCCGCGTGCGCAGGTTCACGTACGAGACCGCGACGCGGCGTTCCTTGAAGAACCGCAGCGCGGCCCGCGTCGCCTGGGAGTCGTCCCGGCCGAAGACCTGGACAGGGGGGCGCGAGGGCGGTGCGGTCATGCCGACAGCGTACGTCGTGGGCGGGAGCGGTACCATCCGCCGGGCAAGCATCCGCGCGACCCGCCGCTCTCGGAGGCGCCCGATGTCGATCTGGTTCACCGTCACCCTCGACGACCGGCCGGGCTCGCTCGCCCGTGTCGCGACCGCGCTCGGCGATCGCGGCGTGAACATCACCGGGATCGTCGGCGTCGCCGAGGACACCGGGGGCGCGCTCATGCTCACGACGAGCGACCCGGACAGGACGCGCGAGGCGTTCGGCTTCCTCGGGCTGTCGTTCGAGGAGCATGCCTCCGACGACGGGTCGCGGATCGCCGGGATGGCGGCCGGACTCGCCGACCGATGAGCACACGGAAGGCCGATCGATGACCGCACACGGGCCCGACCGATGACGCCGCGCCGCCGGGGCGAGCGGGCGGGCCCGACGACCGTCGCCATCCGCGTGGAGCACGCGGACCGACCGGACCTCGTCCCCGCGATCGCGGCGCGCGTCGCGGCCGCGGGCGGGACCGTCCGCACCCTCTCGACGGTCCGTCGGATCGCCGAGGACGCCGGCCCGGGCCATGTCGAGAGCGAGCTCGAGGTCGAGTCGATCGGGATCGACGACCTCCTCGTCGCCATCGGGGGCGTGCAGGGCGTCCTGGGCGTCCGCCCCACCCGGTCGCTCGATCGCGTCTTCGGCAAGCGCGTGATCGTCGTGGGTGGCGGCGCCCAGATCGCCCAGGTCGCGCTCGGCGCCGTGAGCGAGGCGGACCGCCACAACATCCGCGGCGAGCTCATCAGCGTGGACACGATCCCCCTCGTCTCCGAGGAGCGGATCGCGGCCGCGGTCCGTGCCGTCGCGGACCTCCCGCGCGCCCGGCTCCTGGTCCTGGCCGGGTCGATCATGGGCGGCGACATCAGCCGCGCCGCCGACGAGATCCGTGCGCAGGGGATCCCCGTCATCGCGCTCAACATGGTGGGCTCGATCACCGACCACGTGGACCTCGTCGTCTCGGACCCCGTCCAGGCGGGGACGATGGCCGTCATGGCGATCGCGGACACGGCCACCTTCGACCTCGAGCGCCAGCGCGGGCGGCGATACTGACCCCGAGCGCCGGCGGCGCCGACGGTGACGCGGGTGCCGCTCGCACGGAGGCCCTGGGGAGACGCGATGCGCATCGCGACGTGGAACGTGAACTCGCTGAAGGCGAGGCAGGAGAAGGTCGAGTGGTGGCTGGAGCGGGCGGCTCCTGACGTCCTCCTCTTGCAGGAGACGAAGCTCGCGGACGATGCCGCGCCCCTCATGGCCTTCCAGATGGCGGGGTACGCGCTCGTCCACCACGGCGAGGGCCGGTGGAACGGCGTCGCGATCGCGAGTCGCGTGGGCGTCGACGGCGTGGTCACGAACTTCGGTGACGGGCCCGTGCGTTCCTCCGCGGCCGGCGCCGACGCGGCCGCCGACGAGGAGGACTTCGACCCGCTCCACGAGGCCCGGATGGTCTCGGCAGTCTGCGGCGGGATCCGGGTCGTGTCCCTGTACGCGCCCAACGGCCGGGCGCTGGACACGCCGTTCTACGCGGGGAAGCTCGCCTGGTTCGCGCGACTCCGGCGCTGGCTGGACGAGACGCAGGACCCGTCGGGGCCCCTGGTCCTCGGCGGCGACCTCAACGTCGCGCCGGCACCCGCGGACGTCTGGGACGAGGCGCGGGCGCACGGCGCGACGCACGTGAGCGGCCCGGAGCGCGACGCCTTCCGGGCGCTCCTCGCCTGGGGCCTCGCGGATGTCTACCGCGACCGGCACGACGAACCCGGGCGCTTCACCTGGTGGGACTACCGGGCGGGGAACTTCCAGCGCAACGAGGGGATGCGCATCGACCACCTGCTCGCGAGCGCGCCCGTGGCCGCCCGGGTCGTCGCCGTGGAGATCGACCGGGAGGCGCGGAAGGGGAAGCCCGTCCCGTCGGACCACGCGCCGCTCGTCGTGGACCTCGACGAGCCTGGGCGCGCGTTCGATCCTGGCTGGGCCGGCGCCGACGAGCGCTTCGCCGCCCGACGCGCGGCCCAGGGCTGAGGACGCCGCCCGTCGCGGGCGACGAACGGCACTGGCCCGGTCCTCCGGGGCGCGCCACGGTGAGTGATGCGGGTCGCGTCCACGCTCGCCCTCGATCGCGCGAGGAGGTCGCTCGGCCCCTGCGCGTCCGGGTCGGCGCGGCCCTGGGAGACGGATATGGCCACGCACCGTCGCCACCGAAGGGTTGCACTCGCGACCACGGCCGCGGGCGCGATCGTCATCGTGTCCATGGTGCTCGGCGCCGGCGGAGTCTCCGCGGCGACCGTGGCGTACACATGGCAAGCGCGGATGGGAGGCGGCGCTGCCGACCTGGCCATCCTCTACGTCTACGAGGCGGGGAACGCGACCCTGCGGATCCGCGCGTCGGATACGGGTCTGCCCGCCCGGTCCTCCTTCGCGGCCACCATCCGCAAGGGTGGTTGCCCGTCGACCTCGCTCCTGCTCGGCACGACGCTCGTGACGCTGCCGCGCGTGTCCTCGGGTGCTGGCGGCGCGGTGCAGAAGACCCTCGCGGTCAGTGCGGCTTCCGCGAAGAAGGTCCGCGCCGCGTGGAACGCCGGGAACCGCCTCGTGCTCGTCCTGGTGGGCCGATCGAAGTTCTGGTGCTCGCACTTCGCGGCCGTGGGCCGCAGGGGCGGGTCCGTACGCGTGGGCAGCCAGCAGGTGCACGTCGTGACACGGGCCGAGCACTGGGCCACGCCTCCGGGCGTGTCGATCGAAGGTGACGGGATATACGCCACCGTCTACGTCCGGATCACGGCGCGCGAGCAGACCGAGTACTCCGACCTGTCGTACGGGCTCCTGGCTCCCGACGGGACGACATGGAGCAGGCCGATCGGTGCGCTCGGGTCCCGCTCGCCGGACCTTGGGTCGGGGGACCTCGCGCCCGGCGAGAGCGCCGAGGGGTGGGTGACGATCGCGGTCCCGCCCGACGACCACGATTCACTCACGCTGGTCTACGAGGGCGGCTTCGACGTGTCGGCCTGGTCGTGGGAGGAGCCGACCGTGTACGTCCCGCTCGGGAAGCTGGCCGACGAGACCTCGGTCGCGTCACCGTCTCCGTCGCCGATGCCGACGACGTGACGGGGAGCGGTGCCGCAGCACGCGAAGGAGCCGTAGACTCGGGCGATCGACGCCAGAGGAGGCCCGGATGAGCGCACCCACCTTCGTCGCCGATGCTCGCGCCCTGTTCGCGGCCGGCGGCGCCGTCGGGACATGGGTCTCCGCGGCCGACCCGACCGTCGCCGAGGTGCTCGCGGGCGCAGGCCTCGATTTCCTCGCGATCGACGGCGAGCACGGCGTCGTCGACGCCGGGTCGCTCGGACCGATCCTCGCCGCGATCCGCGCCCACGGGCTTCCGACGCTCTTCCGCGTCGCGGAGAACGAGCAGGCGCGGATCCAGCACGCGCTCGACGCGGGCGCCGGAGGCGTCATCGTCCCCCGCGTGCGGTCGGCGGCGGACGCGGCCCGCGCCGCGGCCGCGACGCGGTACCCGCCGGAGGGGACCCGCGGGATCGCGCCGCGACGCGCCTCCGGGTACGGCCGCGACGCCGGCTATCTCGCTCGCGCGAACGGCCTCGTGGCGTGCGTCGTCCAGGTCGAGACGGGCGAAGCGCTCGAGGACCTCGCGGCGATCCTGGCCACGCCGGGGGTGGACGCCCTCCTCGTGGGCCCGAACGACCTCGCCGGCTCTCTCGGGCACACCGGCGACATCGACCACCCGGAGAACCTCGCGGCGATCGAGCGCGTCCGGGCCGCGGCCGTCGCCGCGGCGATGCCGGTCGGGATCCACGTGCGGACCGGGGCGGAGGCGCGGGCACGGCTGGCCGAGGGGTTCGCGTTCGCCACGGTCGCGACCGACGTCGGCCTCCTCGCCGCGGCCGCGGACGCGCTCGCACGGGAGGCGACTGGCGCCTGACGGGCGCGCGGCGGCCGGCGGGCGGACGCGACGCCGGGCCGCGCGGCGGCCGCGGCCGCCGCCTCAGTCGAGGTCCACCGCCTCGCGCCAGACCGGCACGTACGCCCGCAGCCCGAGCGCCGAGATCTTCGGGACGAGCGCCTCCTGCGCGTCGGGGTCCCCGTGGACGACGAAGACCCGCCTGGGGACGCCGGGATCGCCCGCCCGCCGCCGCGGGTCGCCGGGGGCGCGGCCGTCCACGAACGCGCGGAGCCAGTCGAGCAGCTCGGACTCGTCCGCGTGCGCAGAGAAGCCGCTGATCGACCGCACGCGGCAGCGGACGTGCCGGACGGCGCCGTCGATCCGGACGGTCTTCGCACCCGCCTGGAGGTGTGCGCCGAGCGTTCCCTCCCCCTGGTACCCGACGAACAGGAGGGTCGCATCCGGGTCGTCGATGAGGTTCCGCACGTGGCCGACGACGCGCCCGCCGGTGAGCATGCCGTTGGATGCGACGATCATGTACGGCCGCCGTGCCTTCGCGAGGGCGCGGGACTGCTCGGCGGAGTTGACGACCACCGCCCCCGGGTAGTCGAGCGGCGTCTCGCCCTCCGCGAGGAGCCGGGCCGTCTCCGCGTCGTAGCAGTCGGGATGCCGCCGGTAGATCTCCGTCGCCTTCGTCGCCATCGGCGAGTCGAGGTACAGCCGGATCGGCGGGATGCGTCCGGCCGACAGCAGACGGTCGAGCTCCCAGACCACCTCCTGCGTGCGCCCGACCGCGAACGACGGGACGAGCAGGACGCCGCCCGCCTCGTCCACGAGCCGGACGGTCTCCGCCAGGACCCGGGCCGCCTCGTCCGCCGGCTCGTGCTCGCGCCCGCCGTACGTCGATTCGACCACCACGTAGTCCGCGTGCGTGAGCACGGTCGGGTCGCGGAGGATCGGCGTCCCGCGCCGGCCGAGGTCGCCGGAGAAGACGAGGACACGCCCGGGGTCGCCGGGCTCGTCCACCACGCGCAGCCGGATGATCGCCGAGCCGAGGATGTGCCCGGCGTCGAGGAAGGTGACGTGCACGCCCGGCGCGACCTCGCGCTCCTCGTCGTACGGGATCGGCCGGAACAGGCGCAGGGCGAGCTGCGCCTCGCGCTCGGTGTAGAGCGGCTCGTCGAGGTCGACGTCGATCGCCGCCGGCTGCCCGCGCAGCTCGTCCTCGACGTCGCCGCCGGCCGGGCGCGGTCCGCCAACGGCGCCCGTCGTGCCGCCGACCGGGTCGGCGACGACCCCCGTGGGCACGTGCTCGCCCTCGTCCGGGTGCGGCTCGGCGTCGTGGCCGGGCCAGCGATCCTCTCCCTCCCCGGCGAGGTCCACGGCCGCCTCGAACGCGGCCTCCTCCTTCCTCTGCTCGGCGGCCGCCCGGTCGGGATCCCGCCGCTCCCATCGGTCCTCCCGCCTGGCGAACTCGGCCTGGAGCTTCCCGGAGTCGAGGAGGACGAGGCCGGCCAGCTCGATCGTCGCCGGGGTCGCGAGGATGGGGCCGGAGAAGCCCTCCCGGACCAGGTGCGGGATGAGGCCGCAATGGTCGAGGTGGGCGTGCGTGAGCAGGAGGACGTCCACCGAGCCGGGCTCGAACGGGAACGGCACGCGGTTGCGGACCGCTTCGTTGGGGCTCCCCTGGAACATGCCACAGTCGACGAGGACACGGGCGCGCGACGTCTCGAGGAGGTACTGGGACCCGGTGACGGTGCGGGCGCCGCCGAGGAAGTGCAGGTGCATGACCCGATGGTGGCACGCCGGGCGACGCGGCGGGGCGCGTGAGCGGTGTGTCACCATCCGTCGGTGCCACCCTCCCTTCCGCCCGCCCTCGTCGATCGGTGGTCGCCGCGCAGGGTCGCCCCGCGCCTCCCCGTGCTCGTCCTCGGCCTCCTGGTCTTCGGCACGGGGATCGCCCTCATGGCCGCGGCCGGGCTCGGCCTCGGCCCGTGGGAGGTCCTCCACCAGGGGATCTCCCGCCACACCGGCATCCCGCTCGGCACCGTGAGCATCCTCCTCGGGTTCCCGATCCTGCTCCTGTGGATCCCGCTCGGCGAGTACCCGGGGATCGGCACGGTCCTCAACGTGCTGCTCATCGGGACGGCGACGAACATCGTGCTGCCCCTGCTCCCGGTCCCCACCGATCTCCTGCCGCAGCTCGCGATGATGCTCGCGGGGGTCCTCGTGATCGGCCTCGGCTCCGGCCTCTACCTCGGGTCGCGCCTGGGGCCGGGGCCGCGGGACGGCCTGATGACCGGCATCCACGGACGGTTCGGGTGGTCGGTCAGGCGCGCGAGGACCGCCGTCGAGGTGGCCGTGCTCGTCGCCGGCTTCCTCCTCGGCGGGACGGTGGGGATCGGGACGGTCGTCTTCGCGTTCGGGATCGGGCCGGTCGTCCAGGCGTCGCTGCGCGTCCTCGACCGCGAGACGCCCGCGGAGCTGGCACGCCGCGACCCCGACCTCGCGGAGGAGCTCGCGGGGCCGGGGACGGTCGGCGAGTAGGGGGCCGGCGCCGAGGCGCCGGTCCGTGCGGCCTCAGCGACGCTCGCGGATCAGGCGCTCCTGTGCGCGGAGCCGCGCGCCGGCGACCCCGTCGCCCTCGGGGCTGGCCCACCCGAACGCGATCCCCACGCCGGGGGCGTTCACCGCGAGCCAGTCCTCGCACGTGCCGCGGACGCGCTCGACGAAGTTCACCGCGCGGATCTCGTCGGTCTCGGTGAGCAGCACGGCGAAGAGGCCGGGCCCGAGGACGGCCGCGCGGTCGCTCGTCCGGACGTTCGCGCGGAAGGCGGTGCCGATCATCGCCGCCGCCCGGTCGGCCACACCAGGCCCGTGGACGGCGACGAACGCGTCGAGGCCGTCGAGCTCGGCGAGCACGATCGTCGTGGGCCTGCGATACCGGCGTTCGCGGGGGTCCTCGTCGGCGAGCCACAGCTCCCACGCGACCGCCGTCCCGAGCCCCGTCGCCGGGTCGACGAGGATCCGCGACAGCGTGTCGGGCTCGGCCGCGGGCGGCGTGCCCGGCGGCTCGACCGCGTCGACGAGCGGGCTCATGACGCCCGGGTCGGCCGCGGGCCAGACCGTGGCCGGCTGCCCTGCGGCGCCGTGAGGCGGCGGTGCGGCGGTGGTGTCCGCCCAGACGACCGCTTCCGTCCGGCTCTCGGGCACGAGCGACGCCTCGGGATCGTCCACCGGCTCGTCGCTGCCGTCCGACAGCAGCTGATCGTCGGGCTCCGCGTACAGGGCGCGCAGGTCGGCCCCGGGATCGCCGGTGGGGGCCGGATCCTCGCCGGCGCTCGCGAAGGGGTCCGGGTACGAGGGGGGCGGGACCAGCTCCGCGATCCGCCGCGCGATCGCCGGATCGGCCACCTGCGTGTCGATCGGTCCATCGCCGCCTCGTCCGCCCGACGACGGGCCCATCTCCCAGGCCATCGAACCGCGCCGCCGCAGCAGGCCGAACGCCACGAGCGTGAGCGCCGCGATGCTCGTTCCCGCGACCGCCGCCAGGTACGGAAGCTCACCCACGCCCACGTTCCCCTCCCCCACGAAGCTCGCGGTCCACCCGAGGGACCGACCATCCGAAGTGTCCATCGCCGGGTGGCGCGCTGGCACCGGACGACGGTACCGGTGGCCATGGGACAGAGGTCCGGGTCGGGACCGCCCTACCCGATGGGCACGACGACGAGCGCGTCCACGGCGATCGCGAGGAAGAGGAGCGTGAGGTACGTGATCGAGTACTTGTACAGGCGGATCGCGCCCGCGCCCGTGCCCTCCCGCCACAGACGGATCGCCTGCCACAGGAAGACGGCCCCGAGCACGACGGCCGCCCCGAGGTAGATCGCCCCCATCTTCGCGACCGCCCAGAGGATGAGCGACACGGCGACGAGGAGGACCGTGTACAGGAGGATCTGGCGCACGGTCTCGGCGACGCCGGAGACCACCGGGAGCATGGGGATCCGGGCCGCCGCGTAGTCGCGGCTGATCCGGAGGGCGAGCGCCCAGAAGTGCGGCGGGGTCCAGTAGAAGACGACCGCGAACAGCAGGAGGGCCGGGACCTCCACGCGGCCGGTCACGGCGGCCCAGCCGATGACCGGCGGGAGCGCGCCGGCCGCGCCGCCGATGACGATGTTCTGCGGCGTCGTCCGCTTCAGCATGAGCGTGTAGACGACGACGTAGAAGGCGATCGCGAGGAGGGCGAGGAAGGCCGACAGCAGGTTGACGAAGTAGGCGAGGATCGCGAACGAGATCGCGCCGAGGACGATCCCGAAGACGACCGCGTTCGCGGGGTCCACCTGGTGGGCGGGCAGCGGGCGGCGCCGGGTCCGGGTCATGACGACGTCGATGTCGCGGTCGATGTAGCAGTTGATCGCGTTCGCGCTCCCGGCGGCGAGCGAGCCGCCGATGAGGGTCCACGCGATGAGCGTGAGCGGCGGGAAGCCCTTCGCGGCGAGGACCATCGCCGGGACCGTCGTGATGAGGAGCAGCTCGACGATCCGCGGCTTCGTGAGGGCCACGTAGGCCAGCACCACGTCGCGCCACCGCCGCGGCGTCGCGGCGGTGACGGGGCCCTCGGCCGTGTCGAGCATCTCCACGTGGCCGACCGGGCCGGCGATCGCGACGGCGTGGGCCGCCTCCGCCAGGGCGACGGTCGCGGCATCGGCATCCGGGGCCGGCGCCGGGGGTGGGGAGTCGACGGGGTCCGCCGGGATGGGATCGGGGCCGGGACCGGGCGCCGTCGACGCCGGATCCGTGGCGGCGACGTCCGCCCTGGCCGCGTAGTGGGCGTGGACCGCCGCGGCGAGGGCGAGCGCCCAGACGGACGCGCCGATCGCCACGTGGAGGATCTGTGTCCAGCCGGACTTCTGCGTGAAGATCTGGAGCGCGCCCACCGTCGACTGGACGAGGAAGAGGGCGGCGGCCCACACCTCGAGGCGGATGACGACGGGATACGCCCGCTGCCACCGCCACGCCGCGACGGCGGTGACGACGACGACGACGCCGACGATCCCAGCGACGTACCGGTGGAGCACCTGCGAGCTCGTGACGTCCGTGATCGCCGGGAAGAGCGTCCCGCCCATGAGAGGCCAGTCCGGGAAGACGAGCGTGCCGTCCGTGGCCGTGACGTGCGAGCCGAAGAGCAGGAGCGCGTACACGGAGGCGGCGCTGAACGCCGCGAGCAGCGCGAACCGCTGGCTGGCTCCCCGCCCGGCGAAGCGCGCCGGGTAGCGGGACCGGACGAACAGGAAGACGAGGAGGCCGAGGAGCAGCATCGCCGCGGCGAGGTGCGCGGTCACCGACTCGCCCGAGTTGCCGAGCCGGACGGTCTCGCGGCCGAGCCATGCCTGGAAGGCGACGAGGAGGACCGCGCCGATCGACGGCCACAGGAGGGACGGGCGGTCGCGGTGGTCGACGATCGCGAGCGCCGCGACGCCGAGGATCAGCAGCCCGAGCACCGCCGCGACCGTCCGGTGGATCCACTCGAACCACGCCTTGTAGTCGTCGAGCGGCGGCAGGATCTGGCCGTAGCAGAGGGGCCAGTCGGGGCACCCGAGTCCGGAGTCGGTCGCGCGGACGAGCACCCCGATGGTGACGAGCGCGAGCGTCCATGCGATCGCCACCGCCGTGATCTTCTGGAAGCGGGTCACCGTCCCTCCCTGCCGCGCGAGCACGCCCGATGCTAGCAGAGGGGCACCGCCCGGACCCCGCGACGGCCCTTCCGGGCGTTCGGCGCTACACTCGCCGCGGCATGACCTTCCCCCCCACCACCGGCCGGCCCGCCGCGTCCGTCGGCGCCGTCGCCCTGGCCCTCGCCTCCATCGTCGCCTTCGGCGCGTGCTCGGCCGGCGCCGCGACGGACGCACCTCCGACGGCCGGGTCGATGGCGGTCTCCACGCCCGCGACCGAGGCGGTCGACGGCTGGCCGCTCCCGGGCCAGGCGACCACGACGAGCTTCATCCCCGTCCTCGCGTCGGCGGAGAACGTCGTGGGTCGGTCGCGGTTCCTCCTGACGCTCGTGGACCGCGACAACCGACCGATCGCGTCGCCGGACCGTGCGGTCACCCTGAAGATGTACGACCTCGCGAAGGACCCCGCGACACCCACCCAGACCGTCCCCGCCGACTTCCTGTGGGCGATCGAGGGAGAGCGCGGCTTCTACGTCGCGTACGTGGACTTCCCGCGGGCCGGCGAATGGGGCGTCGAGGTGGACGTCGCGCAGCAGGGCGCCGCGCCGGAGGCGGCGCGGGTACGGTTCGACGTGCGGGAGAAGGGCGCGACGGTCCAGGTGGGCGAGGACGCGCCGAGCGTGAAGACGCCGACCCTCGCGGACGTCGGCGACGACGCGGCACGGCTCTCGACGGACCCCAGCCCGGACCCGTCCCTCTACGCCGTGTCCGTGAAGGACGCGCTCGACCGGCACGAGCCCTTCGTCCTCGTCTTCGCGACCCCCGCGTTCTGCCAGAGCCGGGTCTGCGGCCCCACGCTCGACCTCGTGAAGGAGGTCAAGGCCTCCGAGCCGGAGATGACGTTCATCAACGTCGAGCCGTACCAGCTCGCGTGGAAGGACGGGTCGCTCCAGCCCGTCCTCGACACGAACGGCCAGCTGACGCCCGTGCCGTCCGTCGAGGCGTACGGCCTGCTCGTGGAGCCCTGGATCTTCGTCGTGGACCGCGACGGGATCGTCCGCGGCTCGTTCGAGGCCGTCGTGTCCGAGAAGGAGCTCCAGGAGGCGATCGACGCGGTGAGGTAGCCCCGGGCGAACGCGACGACCTGTGGCACTACCGGCCGCGGGCGCGCGGCGCGACGGTGGTGCGCGCGCGGGAGGCGAGGACGCGCGGTCCGGATGGCGGCCGCCGGGACCGCGTCGAGCCACTGGCGAGACCGACCCGCCTCGCATGAGGGTTGCCGCGATGGCGATCCATGCACCCGCCCATCGTCCTCCGGTCCACTTCCACGTCACGTGGCCGCACCTCGGCGACGCGGCGCAGGGCGTCGTCTCTGCGCTCGTGGTCATCGCCCTCATCGTCGCCGTCGGGGTGGTCGCGACCGTGGTCTCGACGCCATCCCGCGATGCCGCGGCGCGCGCCGAGGCGCAGAGCCTGGTGCTCTTCCGGGCCGGCGAGCGTGAGCCGTCCACGGCCGAGGCGCGCAGCGCCGCGGCGTTCCGTGCCGGCGAGCGTGAGCCGCTGTTCAGCGAGGCCGATGGCCTCGTGCTCTTCCGTGCCGGCGAACGCGCGCCGGTCGTGACCGAGGCCGAGAGCCTCGTGCTCTTCCGCGCCGGGGAGCGGCTCAGCCGCTGACCGACGGACCGACGGGCCCGGGGACCGCACGATGGGCGGAGGTCCCCGGGCCCGTCGTCGTCTTCGAGCTCAGAGCGTCCCGGGGTATCCGGTGATGCGGCGGATCTCCTCGTAGAGCGGGCGCAGCCGGCCGTACATGCGCCGGTAGACCTTCGCGTACAGCTCGTCGTACAGCGCATGGTTCGCGGGGTCCGGCTCGCGGACCGAGGCGACCCGGGTCATCTCCCGCACCGCCGTGGCGACGTCGGGGTGGATCCCGAGGCCCACGGCCGCGTCGATGGCGGCCCCGAGCCCCGACGCCTCGTGCGTGTGCGGGCGCGCGACCGGGAGGCCGAAGACGTCGGCGACGATCTGGATCGCCACGTCGCTCTGAGCACCGCCCCCCGCCGCGCGCAGCTCCGTCACCCTCACGCCCGTCTTCTTCTCGGTCCTCTCCATCCCCTCGCGCAGCGCGTATGCCAGGCCTTCGAGGATCGCGCGATACAGGTGCGCCCGGGTGTGGACGTCGCCGAACCCGACGACCGCCCCCTTCGCCTCCGGGCCGGGGACGCGGATCCCCGGGGACCACGTGGGCTGGACGGTGAGGCCCATCGAGCCGGGCGGGACCGACGCGGCGAGCTCGTCGAGCGCTTCGTGGGCGAGCATGCCGAGGCTGGCGGCCCGCGCCTCGTCCGCGTGCCCGAACTCGCGGAGGTACCACTCGACGAGCCAGAACCCGCGGAAGACCTGGATCTCGAGCGACCACGCGCCCGGGACGGCCGCCGGGTACGGCGGGACGTACGGGATCGCCTCGACGTACCGGTGCTGGGTCGTGTTGAACGTCGCGGTCGTGCCGAACGAGAGGGCGCCGACGGACGGCTCCAGGGCCCCGGAGCCGAGCACCTCGCACGCCTTGTCGGCGGCCGCGGCGATGAGCGGCAGGCCGGCGGGGATCCCGGTGGCGGCCGACGCGATCCGCGTGATCTCGCCAAGGGGCTCGGTCGGCGGCACCAGGCCCGGGAGCGTCTCGAGGCTGATCGGGGCGACGAGCCACTTCCAGTCGCCCGCGTCGGCCCAGCGCTGGCGCCTGTAGTCGAAGGGGACGTAGCCGACCTGCGCCCCGACCGAATCGGCGTAGCGGCCGGTCAGCCGGTGCACGAGGTACCCGGAGAGGTAGAGGTAGTGGGCGATCCGCGCCCAGGCCTCCGGCTCCTCGTGGCGGATCCACGTCGCCTCGCAGTCCGCCTGGAAGGCCGCGACCGTCTCGGTCACGCCGAGCGCGCGGAACGCGACCCCCCACTTCCCGCCCAGCGGCGGGAGTCCCTCGACGCGGCGCTGGTCCAGCCAGACGATCGCGGGCCGCAGGGGGCGACCATCCCGGTCCAGGATCACGACCGTGGAGCGCTGCGTGGTGAGCGCGACGCCGGCGAGCGAGGTCGGGTCGAAGCCCCCCGCCCAGAGAGCCGTGCACGCCTCGCCGATCGCACGCCAGTAGAGGTCCGGGTCCTGCTCCGCCCAGCCGGGATGCGGGCTCACGTAGGGCTCGATCGGGATCTTCGCCGCGGCGACGAGCTCGCCGCGCGGGTCGAACGCGAGCGCCCGGACGCTCTGGGTGCCGACGTCGATCGCGAGGATCCGGTCAGCCACGTGGAGCCACGCGGGCGGGGCCGTCCACGAGGACGCCCGGCGCCATGATCCCGTCCGGATCGAACGCGCGCGCGACCGCCTCGATCGCCCGGATGCCGAGAGCGCCCTTCTCCGCCGGGAGGTACGCGCGGTGGTCGCGGCCGACGCCGTGCTGGTGGCTGATCGTCCCGCCGAGGTCCCCGATCGCGCGGCTCGCGGCGTCCTTCACGGCCCGCCAGCGGGCGAGCGTCGCGTCGGGGTCCGCGGCGAGCCGGAAGACGTACGTGACGTAGATGCTCGAGCCGCTCGGGTACACGTGCGACAGGTGCGTGAAGGCGTGCACCTTCTCGCCCTCGGCCGCGAGGGCGCGGCGCATCATCGGCGCGAGGGCGGAGAGGAGACCCGGGACGGCCGACCAGTCCGCGGCGGTCTCCAGGGTGTCCACGGCGTAGCCGGCGCCCCAGAGCGCGTCGCGCAGGTATGGCGTGCGGAAGCGGTTCTTCCGCCATTCGGCCCCGACCCGCGGGGCGCGGACGCCGCCGTGCCGCCGGAGGATCTCGAACGCGTCGAGCAGCGCGACCGAGACGGTCGGATGCCCGCCCGCCGCGCCGACGACGGCCATCGCGCGCCCCCTGCCGGCGCCCCGCATCCCCAGGTACGTGCGCAGCGCGCGCATCGTGCGCGCGTGCCCGGCGAGCGCGAGGTTCGTCTCGGTCTCCGCGGGCGTGGAGAGCCGGATCATCGAGAGCGGCAGCTCGGCGGCCGCGAGATCGTGGACGGCCGCGTAGGCCGCGTCCCAGTCGCCGAAGAACACCGCGTGGAAGCGCTCCTCCTCCGGGAGCGGCGAGGTCCGCAGGATCGCCTCGGTCACGAACCCGAGCCGTCCCTCCGAGCCGAGGACCAGCTGCCGCAGGTCGGGCCCGGCCGCCGACGCCGGGTACGGCGGCATCCGCAGGGTGCCCGCGGGTGACTCCACGACCCCGCCGGCGAACCGCTCGTCGATCCGGCCGTAGCCGATCGACTGCTGGCCGACGGACCGGGTCGCGATCCACCCGCCGATGGTCGAGAGCTCCCAGCTCTGGGGGAAGTGCCCCAGGGTGCGGCCGGCGTCGGCGAGCGCGGACTCGACCGCCGGGCCCGTCGTGCCGGGGCCGAACGTCGCGAGGCCGCTCGCCTCGTCGAGCCCCGTCAGCCCCGCCATGCGCCCCATGTCCACCGACAGGTACGGCGCGTCTCCGTCGGGTGCGTCGAGATGGCC
>JALOOH010000025.1 GCA_025454515.1 Chloroflexota bacterium | reverse complement strand
ATCGTCCACTTCGACGCGCACGCGGACACCGCGCCGGACGTCCTCGGCGTCCTCGGGAGCCACGGCACGCCCATGCGACGGCTCATCGAGTCCGGGGCGGTCGCCGGCCGCAACTTCGTCCAGGTGGGGCTGCGCGGGTACTGGCCGGAGCCCGACGTCTTCGCGTGGATGCAGGAGCAGGGGATGCGCTGGCACCTCATGCGCGAGATCGAGGAGCGCGGCGCGGAGGCGGTGATCGACGACGCCATCGCCGAGGCGCTCGACGGGGCCGATTCCGTGTACCTCTCGATCGACATCGACGTGATCGACCCCGGCATGGCCCCGGGGACCGGGACGCCCGAGCCTGGCGGCATGCTCACGCGCGAGGTGCTGCGGGCGATCCGGCGGATCGCGGGTGCCGTGGACCTCGCGGGGATGGACGTCGTGGAGGTGTCTCCCCCGTACGACCATGCCGAGGTGACGGCCGCCGCCGCGAACCGGTGCGTCCTCGAGGCGATCAGCGCGCTCGCGGCGAAGCGCGCCGCCGGCGGCCGCGTCCGCCACGTCGCAGGCTGACGGTGGCGCCGGCGGACGGCGGGTCGGCCCGGTCCGAGACCGGCGCGGAGGCCCTCGCGCGCCTGTACGACCTCGACGTCGCCGAGGAGGATGGCGACCTCGGCCTCTACCTCGCGCTCGCCGACCGCACCAGCGGGCCGATCCTCGAGCTGATGGCCGGCTCGGGCCGGGTCGCGGTCCCGCTCGCGGCGACCGGTCGTCGCGTCGTCGCCGTGGACATGGACGCCGCGATGCTCGACCGGGCGCGGCGCGCCGCGTCCGCCGCGGGTGCGCGCGCCGAGCGGCGCCTCGAGCTCGTGGACGCGGACGTGGACGGGTACCGGCACCCGGACGCGGGCGGGTTCGGTCTCGCGATCGTGGCGCTCGGGTCGCTCCTGCTCCTGCCGGGCAGGGCGGCGCAGCGGCGGGCGTTCGCGACGCTCGCCGCGCATCTCGCTCCCGGCGGCGTGGCCGCGGTCGACGTCCCGCTGCTCGACGCGGACGACCTCTCGCACTACGACGGACGAGTGACGCTCGACTGGGTCCGCCACGCGCCGGACGGCTCGGTGGTCACGAAGACGTCGAGCGCACGCCACGACGCCACGACGCGCACCGTGGTCCTCGTCTCGATCTTCGAGGAAGGCCACCCCGGCCGGCCGGTCGCGCGGACGGTGCGCGTGGACCGCCTCCATCTGCTCGACGCCGTGGACCTCGAGGAGATGGCCGCCGAGGCGGGGCTGAAGGTCGAGGTCCTCGCCGGCGACGCCGACCTCACGCCGCTGGGCCCCGGCGCGGACCGCGCGATCCTCGTCGCGGGACGCGGCGGCGGCCGATCACCGGCCGGGCAGTCCGGGCGCGGCGGACGGGGCGGGACCTCCGGCGGACGGGGCGGGACCTCCGGCGGACGGGGACGCGCGCGCGGCGCTTGGTAGACTCGGCCCGTATGCCGACCCAGATCCGGCTCCTGCTCATCGAGGACGTCCCCCAGGTCGCCCAGTACGTCCGCCAGCTGCTCGACACGCAGTCGCAGATCAAGCTGGTGGACGCGCTGTCGGACGGGTCCAAGGTCCTCGCGGAGGCCGAGAGGCTCCGCCCGGACGTGATCATGGTCGACATCCTCCTCCAGGGGAAGGTGAAGGCGGCCCAGCTCATCGACCAGCTGCGCGGGTCCTCGCTCGGGATCCCCGTCGTGGTCCTGACCGTCCCGCAGCAGATCGTCGCGCGCGACCCCGAGCACGGGATCCACCAGGTGCTCTCGATGCCGTTCAGCGGCTTCGAGCTCGTGAACATCGTGCAGGCGGCGTACGCGGCCCGCGCCGAGGCGTCGGGCGAGGCTCGGACGCGGATGATCGCGATCTACGCGCCCAAGGGCGGGGTGGGGAAGACCACGCTCGCGTTCAACCTTGCGGTCTCGATCGCGCGGATGGGGCCGCGCACCGCCCTCGTGGACGGCTGCCTCCAGTTCGGCGACCTCCGGTCGCTCCTCAAGGTGCCGATGGACGCGCCGTCGATCGTGGACCTCCCGACCGACCGCATCGGCTCGGACGACCTCGAGGACGTCCTCTGGCGCGACCCGTCGGGGATCGACATCCTCCTCGCGCCCGCCCGGATCGAGATGGCCGAGATGGTCATGGTCCGCGACGTGGACAAGGCGATGTCGATGCTGCGCCGGACGTACCGGGTCGTCGTCGTGGACCTGCCGATCTCGATCTCGGACGTCTCCCTCGCCTTCCTCGACGCGTCGGACACCATCCTCTCCGTCGTCACGTACGACTCCACGACGCTGCGCAACACGGCGGCCGTCGCCGACGCGTTCCGGGCGATCGGGTACCCGCCGTCCAAGACCCGCTACGTCGTGAACCGCGCGGACTCCTCCGGCGGCCTCCCGTCGGAGCAGCTCGAGTCGGCCATCGGGCGCCGCGCGGACTTCGGGGTCGTGTCCGACGGGCGCCTCGTCGTCCAGTGCAACAATGACGGCGTGCCCTTCGTCCTCACCCATCCCGACGCCCAGGTGAGCCGGGACGTCGACGCGATCGCCGAGGCGCTCCTCGTCGACGAGCGCGTCCTGCCCGCGACCGGGCGCCGGTGACCATGGCGGACGCACGGCCGATCGGGGTCTTCGACTCGGGGGTGGGGGGCCTCACCGTCCTCCGAGAGATCGTCCGGCGGCTCCCGCACGAGTCGACGATCTACCTGGGCGACAACGCGCGCACCCCGTACGGCCCGCGCCCCGACGAGGACGTCCGCCGCTTGTCGTTCGAGTGCCTGGACGTCCTCGCCGCGCGCGACGTGAAGGCGATCGTGGTGGCGTGCAACACGGCGTCGTCCGTCGCGCTGCCCGAGATCCGCCGGCGGTACGACCTGCCGATCCTCGGCGTCGTGCGGCCCGGGGCCCATTCGGCCGCGCTCGCGTCGCGCAACCGGCGCGTCGGGGTCATCGCGACGCCCGCGACCGTCCGATCGCACGCGTACTTCAACGCGATCAAGGAGGAGAACCCTGCCGTCGAGGTGTACGAGCATGCGACGCCCGCGCTCGTCCCGCTCGTGGAGGCCGGGCACCTGTCGGACGAGGCCGCGCGGGCCGCGGTGGAGGATGCCGTCGCGCCGTTCGTGGGCCGCCGGTCGGCGGAGGGGGAGTTCATCCACCCTCTCCCCGCGGAGGCGCGCATCGACACGCTGCTCCTCGGCTGCACGCACTACCCGCTGCTCCGGCCGGTCCTCCAGTCCGTCGTGGGCGACGCGATCGCGATCGTGGACTCGGCGACATCCACCGCCTGGGCGCTCGAGGAGCTCCTGACCGTCAATGGACTCGAGGCGCCCGGGACGACCCGCGGGACCGCCGCCGACCCCGGTCGCGGCGGCCACGAGCGCCCGGCCGCGCGCCCGGCCGCGGCGACCCACCTGCAGCTGACGACCGGCGACGTCGACGCCTTCCACGACCTCGCGGCGCGCCTCTTCGGCGACGCGTTCCCCGAGGTGGTGCGCGTGGACGTGGGAGACGCGGCGTGAGCGGGCGTGCCGCGCGCCGCGACGGCCGCCTGCTCCAGGCGGGGTTCGTGCTCGGCGTGGCCGCCGCGGGCGTGGCGATCTCGCTCGCCGGCCGGCGGGCGCAGCGGACCCCGCAGACCGGCCTCGTGGACTGGCCCACGGTCCTCTCGATCGCGGAGTCGCGGCTCCGGGGCGCACCCGGCACGCTCACGCCCGCCCAGCTGGCGGCGGCGGACGCGTCGTACGCCTCGGCCATGCAGAAGGTCGCGCCGGCGCTGGAGGCGCACCTCGGGGTGCCGCTCCCCGGGATCGTCGAGCGCGCCGGGGTCGTGGACCGGGCGACCTGGGCCCGGGCCAATGTCCGGACGCTCGAGCGCCTCTTCTCGCGCATCGAAGGCGACGTCCTCGCGCGGATCCTCCCGCCCGACGCGAGCCCGTCGAAGGCCGCGATCGCCGCGGCCAACCGATGGATCACGACGCGCCAGATCGGCCTGATGCTCGCGTTCATGGGTCAGCGGGTCCTCGGCCAGTACGACGTGGCGCTGCTCACGGCGGAGGACGACGAGCCCGGCCGGCTCCTCTTCGTCGAGGAGAACGTGCGCCGGGTCGCGCGCACCCTGGGCGTCGACGTGGAGGCGTTCCGCACGTGGATCGCCCTGCACGAGGCGACTCACGCGTTCGAGTTCGAGGCGCACCCGTGGCTCCGGCCGTACCTGGCGTCGCGGGTGGAGGCGCAGATCGACGGGTTCTCGCGGGAGATCCGCGGGCTGCGCCCCGGTGCGGCGCGCGAGATCGCGTCCGCGCTCCGGTCCGGGGGTCGCCGCCACTGGCTGGAATCGATGCTCGGCGAAGAGCAGCGCCGACTGCTGCGCGAGACCCAGGCCGTCATGAGCCTCCTCGAAGGCTTCAGCGATCACGTGATGGACGAGGTCGGGCGCGGGATCGTGCCGGGCCATGCGACGATCTCGGCCCGGTTCCACGCACGACGCGAGCGGCGCAGCCCCATGGAGCGCGCGATCCTCCGCCTCACCGGCCTCGACCTGAAGATGGAGCAGTACCGGTCCGGCGAGCGGTTCGTCGCCGCGATCGTCGCGCGCGCCGGCCCGGACGCGCGCCTCCGCCTGTGGGATGGCCCGGAGTCGCTCCCACGCGACGGCGAGATCGAGGATCCGGACCGGTGGATCGCCCGCGTCATGGACGACGCGGCCCCTGCCGGGCGGCCCGCATGACCGACGCGACGGGGGCGCGGGCGGCCGGTGCCGTCGCCCTCACGCCGATCCTGTCGGCGCGGTACCGCGCCCGCGACCTCGAGCGGATCGCGGCCGCGTGGCCCGACGGCCCACTGGTCATGGTCGGGGGCGATGGGCGGGCGGAGGGACCCCTCGACGCGGTGGAGGTCGTCCTGGCGGGCGCACTCCCCGCCGAGCACCTGGAGCGAGTCGTCACCCGCGCCCCCGGCATCCGCTGGGTGCACTCGGCGGCCGCGAGCGTGGACCGGGTCCTCGCGGCGACGCGCTCCCGGCCCTCGATCGTGGTGACGAACGCCCGTGGCGTCTTCAGCCGGCCGGTGGCGGAGTACGTCGTGATGATGACGCTCGCGGTCGGCCGTCGGCTGCCGCAGCTCCTCGAGCTCCAGCGCGAGCGCACGTGGCAGCCACTCGAGGGGCGCGAGCTCGCCTCGATGACGGTCGGCGTCGTGGGGCTCGGCAGCCTGGGGGCGGAGATCGCCCGGAGCCTGGCGGCGGTCGGAGCGCGCGTCGTGGCCACCCGGCGCGATCCGAGCGCCGCCGATCCCATCCCCGGCGTCGAGACGCTCGGCGGCCCGGAGGCCCTCCCCGCGCTCCTGGCGGCGTCGGATGTCGTCGTGCTGGCCGTCCCGCTCACGCCGGCGACCGAGGATCTCATCGGGGCCGACGAGCTCGCGGCGATGCGCACCGGCGCGTGGCTCGTGAACGTCTCCCGGCCGCGCGTCGTTGACGAGGGGGCGCTGCTCCGCGCGCTGCGCGACGGCCGGGTCGGCGGCGCGATCCTCGACGCGTTCCGGGACGGGCCGCTGCCCGCGGCATCGCCCTTCTACGACCTTGAGAACGTCGTCATCACCGCGAACACGTCCTGGTCCACCGATCGCGTGCTCGATCGGAGCATCGCGCTGTTCTGCGAGAATCTGGAGCGGTACCGGCGCGGCGAGCCGCTCCTCAACCCGGTCGACCCGGCCGCCGGCTACTGAGCCACCCGCCGCGACGCGGCGGACGACACGCCCCGAGGACCCCATGCAGATCGCGATCGTCGGACTCGCCGGCGCCGGCAAGACCACCGTCTTCAACACGCTCACGCGCGGCCACGTGCAGACCGGCGGCTACGGCGGGATGGAGCTCCACGTCGGCGCGGTCAAGGTGCCGGACCCGCGCCTCGAGCGCCTCGCGGAGATCTACCACCCGAAGAAGATCGTGCAGGCGGACGTCACGTACGTGGACCTGCCGGCGCCCCCGGCCGCCGCGGACGGCCGGGCCGGCACGGACGAGCTCCCGGCCGAGCACCTCGCGCGCCTGCGCGAGGCGGACGCGCTCCTGCACGTGGTCCGGGCGTTCGAGGACCCCGCGTTCCCGCACCCGGATGGCAGCGTTGACCCGTGGCGCGACGTCGAGCGCCTGGAGCTGGAGTTCGTCCTCTCGGACCTCACGATGGCCGAGAAGCGGCTCGAGCGGCTCCATGCGACCGGCCACCACGGCACGCCGGCGGAGCGCGAGGCGAACGACCGCGAGCAGGCGATCCTCACCCGGCTCCACGCGGCCCTCGTCGCGGGCCGCCCCATCCGCGACGAGGATCTCGCGGCGGACGAGGAGAAGGCGATCCGCGGGTTCCGGTTCCTCACGCAGAAGCCGGCCCTGCTCCTCGCGAACGTCGGCGAGTCGGACATCCCGCGCGTGGACGCGATCGCCGCCGCCATCCGCGAGCGCGTGACCCACCGCAGGACGCTCGTGGACGCGATGTCCGCCCGTATCGAGATGGAGCTCGGCGACCTCCCGCCCGACGAGGCCGCGGTCTTCATGGAGGATCTCGGGATCCCCGGGTCGAGCCTCGACCGCGTCATCGCGCTCTCGTACCGCCTCCTCGGGCTGATCAGCTTCCTGACAGCGGGCCCGGACGAGGTCCGCGCCTGGCCGATCCCGGACGGATCGACGGCCGTGGACGCCGCCGCGGCGATCCACACGGACCTCGCGAAGGGGTTCATCCGGGCGGAGACGGTCCCCTACGACGACCTCGTCGCGCTCGGCTCGACGGCCGAGGCGCGGAAGCACGGCAAGCTTCGCTCCGAGGGGCGGGGATACCACGTCAGGGACGGGGACGTGATCGAGATCCTCTTCAGCCGCTGACGCCGTGCGCGGCCTCGGCGCACGGGGTGGGGCTCAGTCCGGCGAGGCGTCCGGCTCGAGGTCGGCGAGGATCGTCAGGTAGTCGGTCTGCTCCGCGAGCTCGGCGTCCTCGTCATCGACCCCGCCGGGGGAGAGGAGCCGGTCGTCCGCCGCGTCGCTCGCGATCCGGACGGATCCCACGAGGCGGGCGTCGCTCACGTACACGAAGCCGTGGGAGCGCTCGAGCTCGACCGCGATCGCCTCGAGCAGCGTGTCCTCCTCGTACGTCTCCTCGACGGCGGCGCGCGCTGCCTCGACGAGCGTGAAGAACTCGTCGCGCGGGACCTCGACCTCGCATGCGAGGATGACGTCCGACATGAGGTCGTCGTCGCCCTCGTGCAGCTCGTAGAAGTACAACGAACCCTCCGGGGTGGGGGAGCGGTGGAGGCGCCCGATGCCCGAGCGGCAGTATAGGTCCGGTGGTGGCCGCGGCCGGGTGGTGCGGACGTGAAGGCTCCGCCGCCCGAGGTGATCCATGTCGGCTCCGCGTGCCGCGACATCGCTCCCGACGACGCGCGGGGCTGGCGACTGGGCGGTGGCGTCACGTACAGCGCCCTGACGACCGCCCGGCTCGGCCTGCGGACGGCCGCGGTCGTCGGCGTGGACGACGAGGCGCGGACCGCATCGGAGCTCGACCTGCTCCGCGAGGCCGGTGCCGACCTCCTCCTCGTGCCCCTGCACTCCGGCCCCGTCTACCACAACGTGGAGACCCCGGCCGGCCGCGTCCAGACGATCGTGCGGAAGGGCGTCCCGCTCCCCGTCCCCCCGCTGCCCGAGTCGTGGGTGGCGGCGCACGCCTGGATGGTCGCGCCCGTGGCGGACGAGGTCCACGACGAGTGGGTGGCGCCCATCCCGGCCGGGGCCTTCGTCGGCGTCGCCTGGCAGGGGCTCCTGCGGCATCTCGTGGACGGGCACAAGGTGGAGCGCAAGGCGCCCGAGGCATCGGCCCTCATCCGGCGAGCGGACGTCGTGGGCGTGAGCCACCACGACGTGGCGCCCGAGACGCCGCTCCACGACCTGTGGGCCCTGCTCCGCCCCGGTGCGGTGCTCGCGGTGACCCAGGGCTACAAGGGCGGTCTCCTGCTCACGCTCGGCGCCGACGGGCCGATCCAGACGCTGCGCTGGCGCGCGACCCTCTCGGATCGCGAGGTGGACCCGACGGGCGCCGGCGACACCTTCCTGTCCGCGCTCGTCGCCACCGCCGCCCACCCGAACATCGGCGGCCGGCAGCGGACCGTGCTGGACCTGCGGGTCGCCGCTGCCGCGGGATCGCTCGTGGTCGAGGACTGGGGTCTCGCCGGCGTCCCGGATCGCGCGCAGGTCATCACGCGGCTCGTCCGCGAGCGGGTGAGGCGGATCTTCGGGCCCGCCCGCGCGGAGACCGTGGGGTCGTACGCGACCGGCTCCTGACCGCGCCCCTGCCCCCGGCGCCCCACCCCGGCCCTCCGCCCTTCGCCCCCGGCCGCGCGGGACGGACCGACCCCCGCCCGGCGGGCCGGGCGGGGGTCGGTCGGCGGTTCGGTGGAGTGGGCGCGCCGCAGCGCCCGGATGGGCGTCAGATCGTCGGGAAGCCGTGCGTCCCGGTGGGCGTCTCGTCGAGGACCGGGGGGAGGGCCGAGATGTCCTCGCCCTGCTCGGCCTCGCGGGCGAGCTCTTCGAGCTCGCGCTCGAGGTCGTCGAGCTCGCTGCCGCCGCCCATGAGCTTGAGCAGCCGCTCCATGTCCACCTCGCCCTTGCGGAACGTCCCCTCGAGCCGGCCCTGGGACAGGATCGTGAAGACGTCCCCGACGGGGAGTGCGTGCTGGACGTTGTGCGTGATGAAGATGACGCCGAGGCCCTTGGTCCGTGCGCGGAGGACGTGCCGGAGGACGATCGCCGCCTCCTTCACGCCCAGCGCGGACGTGGGCTCGTCGAGGATGAGCACCTTCGCGCCGAAGTACTCGGCACGGGCGATGGCGAGCGTCTGTCGCTCGCCGCCCGAGAGCGTCCCGACGAGCTGCCCGGTGTCGCGCACCTCGATGCCGATCTCGCGCATCTGCTCCTTCGCGATGCGGGAGGAGGTGTCGAGGTCGAAGCGGCGCAGGGGGCCCCATCCCTTGGTGGGCTCGGAGCCCAGGAAGAAGTTGCGCGTGATGCTCATGAGCGGAAGGACGGAGAGGTCCTGGTAGACCGTGGCGATGCCGCGGTTCAGCGCGTCCCGTGGCGAGCTGAGCTTGATCTCCTCGCCGTTCATGAGGAGCGTCCCCTCATCCGGACCGTGGACGCCGGAGAGGATCTTGATGAGCGTGGACTTGCCGGCGCCGTTGTCGCCGAGGAGGCAGTTGACCTCCCCGGGCCGGACGGCGAGCGAGACGTCCTTCAGCGCGACGACGCGGCCGAAGTACTTGGAGACGTTCCGGGCCTCGAGGACCGGGACGCCGGAGCGCGGCGCGGTCGCGGAAGCCGGGGCGTTGGACTCGGTCATCGTCGAGCCTCCGAGGCGCGGCGGCGGGTCCAGTTGTTCACGAGGACCGCCACGAGAAGCATGATGCCGAGGACCGCCTGGTACCAGTCCGTGTTGATGCCGGCGAAGACGATCCCGAGCTGCGTCGACCCGAGGGTGAACGCGCCGAACATCGACCCGAGAGCCGACCCGTAGCCGCCGGTGAGGAGCGTGCCGCCGATGACGGCGGTGATGATCGCCTCGAACTCCTTCTGCTGGCCGCGGAGGACGTCCGCGCTGCCGGCGGAGAAGACCTGGATCATCGCGAGGAGGCAGGCGGAGGCAGCGGTGGTCATGAAGAGGAGGATCTTCACGCGGGCGACGGGGACGCCCACGTTGCGTGCCGCGACCGACGAGCCGCCGACGCCGAAGATCCAGTTGCCGAACCGCGTCCGCAGCAGGACCCACGTCGCGACGAGCGCGAGGCCGAGCCACCAGATGATCGAGATCTTGAAGTCGGCTCCCCGCTCGGGCGAGAAGAGGATCCCGGAGAACAGCCAGGCGATCGGGTCACCCTCGGTCTTGTCGCGGATCCCGCTGATGACCGTGAGGTTCGTCAGGAGCCGCGTGAACCCGATCGCGGCCCCTCTGAGGATGAACAGGGTCGCGAGGGTCACCAGGAACGACGGCAGGCCGGTCTTGTAGACGAGGTAGCCGTTGAACGCACCGACCGACAGCGCGAACGCGAACGCGGCGATGACGGCGGCCCAGACCGGCCACCCGGCCTCCACGATGAGGAAGCCCAGGACGAGGCCGGACGCGCCGACCATCGAGCCGATCGAGAGATCGAACTCGCCGGCGATCATCAGGAGAGAGACGGTGACGCCGAGGATCCCGATCTGGGACGCGATCTCGAGCGTTCCGGCGATCCCCTTGGGGCTCGTGAAGCCCTTGCCCCCGGCGATGATCGCGAAGAAGGTCCAGACGAGGATCGCCCCGACGATCGAGCCGAACTCGGGGCGGTTGAGGAACCTCCGCCAGATGCCGATGTCGCGGAGACGGCCGGCGGCCGGACTTGCTGCAGACGACGTCATCCTCTCTCCCTCGAGGACGGATGGCGAAGGGGCCGGCGGACGACCGCCGACCCCTTCGCGTTCAGCTCCGAGTGAGCGTGGCTCCCGTTACCGGATGCCCTGCTTGCTCAGGTCGATGACCTGCTGGGCGTTGTCCTTCGTGACGAAGCCGGGGCCCGTCATGACGACGCCCGTCGGGCTCGTGCCGTAGAGCGCGTTGAGCGTCCCGAACACGATCGGCAGGTAGCCCTGGATGTACTGCTGCTGGTCGATGGCGAACTCCATGTTGCCAGCGAGGATCGCGTCGAGGACTTCGGGGCTGAGGTCGAACGTCGCGAGCTTGGTCTTGCCCGTGAGCCCGAGGGCCTCGATCGCCTTGAGGGTCGGGGTGGAGCCCGTCGGGCCGAGCGCGAGGACCGTGTCGATCGTCGGGTCGCCCTGGAGCTTCGCCTGGACCGTCTGCTGCGTGCCGGTGGCGTCGGACAAGTTGACGCCCACGACCTCGACCGACTGGCCGCCGTTCTTCGTGAAGCCGTCGGTGAAGCCCTGGCACCGGAGGTCGAGGGCCGCGTTGCCGACTTCCTGGTTGATGCAGATGCCCTTCGTGCCGCCGGACTTCGCCAGCCGCTCGCCGCCGCCGAACCCGGCCTCGTACTCGGTCTGGCCGACGTGGGCCTTGATCCCGAGGTCGCGGTAGGTGTCGGAGCCGGAGTTCATCGACCAGACCGGGATGCCGGCGTCGATGCACTTGGTGACGCTGGGGCCGAGAGCCGCGGCGTCAGGAAGGGAGATCACGAGGCCGCCCGGCTTCTTCGCGCACGCGGCGTCGATGAGCTGGGCCATCTTGACCATGTCGAACGTGTCCGGCGCCGAGTAGTTGACCTTGACGCCCATGTCCTTCGCCGCCTGGTCCACGCCGTTCTTCACGACGCTCCAGAACGGGTCGGACGCCTGGCCGTGCGAGACGACCTCGATGCTGATGTTCGCGCGGTCGCCGCCGCCACCGCCGCCGGCGTCCGCCGACGGAGCGGGGGTGCTGCTCGACGAGCACGCTGCGACCAGGAGCGCCGCCGACGCGACGCCGATCAGGACCTTGGTGAACTTCACGAGCACTCCTCCTCGATGCTTTCCACCGGCCGGGGTCCCATCGCGGGCTCCTCACATGCCCCGGGCCGTCACAGCTCTCGGATCGCGAGATCTCTCCGAGTGCCTCCTTTCACTGGGGCGGGACCGTCCTTGCGGACGAGCGCCCGTCCCCGCACAGAGTATGCCTGCCCGCAAACGCCCGCGACACGCTTCCGTGCCGCCCGACCTGCGCGCGGCGGGCCGGCGGGGTCCCTCGGTCAGGCGTCGAACTCCGCGGTCGTGACCGGCCGGTGCTCCTTCCGCGACAGCGTCGCCGCCTCCGCCACGATCAGCGCCTGGAGCCCGTCGCGCGCGGTGCACGGCGTGGGCAGCTCGCCCTTCGCGACCTTCACGAACGCCGCGATCTCCGCCTCGTACGCCGAGGTGAACCGGTCGATGAAGAAGTCCCACTTGGCGGCATCGGAGCCGACCCAGTCGGGCTCGAGCGAGCGGATCGGCGTCCGCGGGCCCAGGCCGACGACGACGCTGTCCTGCGAGCCGAAGATCTCGGTCCGGATGTCGTATCCGAGCGGGTCGTGGCGGGCCGTGGTGAGGACGGCGAGGACGCCGTTCGCCATCGTGATCGCCGCGATCGCCGTGTCCACGTCGTCGTACTTGCGGAAGACCTCGAACCCGCGGACCGCGCCGACCGCGTACACCTCGGCGACCTCGCTGTCGGTCAGCCAACGGATGACGTCCCAGTCGTGGATCGAGAAGTCCCGGAAGAGGCCGCCGGAAGCCGGGATGTACGCCTCGTGCGGCGGAGCCGGGTCGTGGCCGGCGAGGCGGATGGCGTACACCGTGCCGATCTCGCCCGTCTCGATGAGGCGACGCGCCTCGACGTAGGCGGGGTCGAAGCGCCGCTGGAACCCGAGCATGAGCGGGACGCCGGAGGACTCGACGAGGGCCACGAGCTCGCGGCTCTCCTCCAGGCCCGGCGCGAGGGGCTTCTCGCAGAACGTGGGCTTGCCGAGGCCGATCGCCTTCCGGATGAGATCGCCGTGCACGTTGGACGCGGCGGCGATGGCGACGGCGTCGGCCCTCTCGATCGCCTCGTCGACGGACACGGCCGTCGCGCCGTTCGCTGCGGCCAGGGCCGCAGCCGCCTGCTCGTCCACGTCCGCGACGAGCAGCTGGTCCCCGCCGACGACGCCCGCGAGGATGGCGGCGTGCATCTTGCCGATGCGTCCCGCACCGAGGAGAGCGATCTTCACCGTGACCTCCTGAACTCCTCCTGCGCGGCCCGCGATGGCGCGCCGCCGCGCCCTGGCGCCCGGCCGTCATCGGCCAGCCCATCCACGCACTCATGGAGGGGCCGCGTGGTCGAGCGGCCCCATCCACACCGCATGCTAGCCGTCGCCTGCGGCCGCGTCGGCGGCCGTTGGTCACCCGCGGACGGTCCGTACGGTGCCGGACTGGCGCGCGACGCGACGGGCGAGTCGCGCGTGGCGGCGCGAGGCTCGGCCTTCCGCGCCGTGATCCGGCCGGCCCGCGGCCCGGCTGCGGGCGAGGAGCGCGAGCGCACGGTCCGTCGCGGCAAGCGCGCCCGAGGCGTCGCGCTCGGCATGCTCGCGGATCTTGGCGACCTCGATCCAGGCGGCAGCGCCGGCCGATCCGGCGACGGTCGCCAGCTCCTCCCATGCCGCGGCGGCGTCCGCGTGGCGTCCGAGGCGCCGGAGGGTGCGGGCGCGGGCTGCGAGGACTCCGGCGAGATCGACGGGCTCGTCGCGCCGCGACCCGGCCCCCGCCGGGCCGCGGACGGGCGCCGGCGCGCGCCCGCCCAGGTCCGGACGGACGCGGGGCGACCACCAGGGCGAGCGTTCCGCGGCAAGCTGCGCCGCGGACGCTGCGGGGTCAGAGGCGTACGCCGCCACGTCCGCCGGGACGGGCTCCGTGCCGGAGGCCGCGGGCATGCCGCGCCACGGCCCGGTCCATGGATCCGGGGAGGGCCGCGACCGGAGCGTCTTCGTTGCGTGGTCGAGACACGCGAGCGCCTCGTCGTGGCGTCCGTCGCGGCGGAGCATCTCCGCGAGCGACGCGAGGTCGCCGGGGTGCGCCGCGGGTCGCGCGACGGGGTCCGCGAAGCGTTCATCCAGGTGGGCGAGGAGCCGGCCGAGGGACAGGACGTCCTCCGCGTTGTGCCGAGCGACCCGGGAGAGGGGGGCGGCGGTGGCGCCGCGGAGGAAGTCGAGGTACAGCGCCGGGATCTCCCAGCCTTCGACGTCGTCGTGGCGGACGACGCCGAGGATGCCCTCCTCGACGGTCCGCAGCCGGGCGCCGCCGAGCCGGTGGCGGAAGAGCCGTCGCGCGACGGGCAGGAGGTCGAGGTGGCCGCCGAGGACGGGAGCACGCCGGCCGTGGAGACGATACCGAGCCACGAGCAGGGGCCAGTCGAACGACCGACCGTTGTACGTGACGAGCACCGGCGCCTCCCCGACCTCTTCGGCGATCGCGTCGAGGAGCGCGGGCTCGTCCGGGTGGTCCGGGAGCAGCAGCTGGACGACGCGCAGCGCTTCGCCGTCCCACGTCCCGATGCCGACGATCCACGCGAGCGTCCCCGCCCCCGTGCCGAGGCCCGTGGTCTCCGTGTCGAGGCAGACGAGGCGACGGTCCGGGGGAGGCTGGCCGGGGAGCCCGCCGAGGCGTCGCCGGTCGACCGGGATGCGGGCCGACCCCGCGTCCACGCGCACGACGCGGCCGCCGGGGCGCGGCACGACGGTCCCGCCGACGGCAGCGGCGAGCCGGTGCGCGTGGTCCCCCGCGCCGCCGCCGGCCTCGGCGTCCCGCACCCCCGCGCCCCGGGCCGCGCGGAAGGAGGCGAGCCGGCGGCCGAGCGTGACGCCCGGCACGGCGGCCGCGAGGGCGCTCGCGCGCGCCGCCGGGTCCAGGGCCTGGGTCATGCGGCGGTGCGCGCGGAGGCGGGGAGGCGCGCGCCGAGGTGCGCGAGGAGGCGCAGCGCCTGGACGCGCGGGTCGATGTCGAGAGCGCCGTACTCGAGCCGCGGGCCGGTGCAGGCGGGGCAGCCGGCCTCGCACGCGCACGCGGCGATGAGTTCGGCCGCGCCGTCGAGCAGCTCGGCGTGGCGCGCGTACATGCGCTCGGCGAGGCCGACGCCGCCGGGCACCGGCTCGTACAGGTGGATCGCGGGCGCATCCGCGTGGGGTGCGCGCACCTGCGTCACCAGACCGAGGTCGCGCGGGTCCACCATGAGGAGGACCGACGCGACGGCCTGCATCGCGCGCCCGGCGCCGACGAGCGCGACGTCAAGCTCGTCGCGCCGCCACCCGTCCACCCCCTCGACGGTCAACCAGTACGCGGTCGTCTGCAGCTCGATCTCCGGGAGGTGGATCCTGCCCCAGCCGACGTTCTCGTTCGTCCCGAACTTGAGCTTCTTGTAGATCGTCGCGAGGCTCGCGATCATCACCTCGCCGTGCAGCCGGCGGCCCCCGGTCGCGGCCTCCTCCGCGAAGACGTCGAGCGGCTTGAGCGTCACGGCGACGTCCGCCTGCGTGTAGTGGTCCACGTCCACGCGGCGCACGTAGGCCTTGCGCTCGTCCCAGTCCAGGCGGTCCACGTGGAACTGGACCGACTCGTGGAGGTAGATCGCGTCCTCGTGCACGAGCGTCCGGGCCGCGAACAGGTCCACCTCGCCGATCACGCGCGGCGCGTCGCCCGTGGTGTCGATGATCACGACGTTCTCGTCGGCGGCGCTCCGCAGCGAGACGGCGGAGGCCGGGAAGTTCTCGCTCGCCCAGTACCAGCGACCGTCGCCCGCCTGCCGGACGTGGCCGTCCTCGGCGAGGAACGCGAGCAGGTCGTCGGCCGGCTGGGGCCCGAACGGCTCGCCGGGCTCGAAGGGCAGCTCGAACGCGGCCGCCTTCAGGTGCGCGAGGAGGACGTGGAGGTTGTCCGGGTCCAGGCGGGCCTCCTCGGGATCGCCGTCGAGGACGTACTCCGGGTGGGCGAGCACGTACCGGTCCACGGCCGAGCCGGACGCGACGAGCACGGCGATCGAGGTCCCGCGTCGGCGGCCCGCCCGGCCCATCTGCTGCCTGGTCGCGGCGATGGACCCCGGGTACCCGGCGAGGACCGCGACGTCCAGGCCGCCGATGTCCACCCCCAGCTCGAGGGCGTTGGTCGCGACGACGCCGAGCACCTCGCCGTCGCGCAGCCCGCGCTCGATCGAGCGCCGCTCGGTGGGCAGGTAGCCGCCGCGGTAGCCGCGGACGCGACGGGCCGGGCCCGGCAGCGAGCCGTCGCCGTCCCGGAGCCCGTCCCGCACGGCGGTCAGGAGGATCTCGACGGAGGTGCGCGAGCGACCGAACACGATCGTCTGGCGACCGGCGCGCAGGAACGGCAGCGCCCAGCGGGATGCGAGCGTCAGTGCGGAGCCGCGCGCGCCGGTCGCGGGATCGAGCAGCGGCGGCTCGACGAGCAGCACGTGGCGGTCGCCCGCGGGCGAGCCGTCGCGGTCCACGAGCGCCGGGCTCCGACCTGTCAGAGCGGACGCGAGCGCCACCGGGTTGGCGATGGTGGCCGAGCAGCAGACGATGACCGGCCGCGACCCGTAGTGGGCGCAGATGCGCAGGAGCCGGCGGATGACGTTGGCGACATGGCTGCCGAAGACGCCGCGGTACGTGTGGAGCTCGTCCACGACGATGTACCGCAGCTGCTCGAAGAGCCGGTACCACTTGGTGTGGTGGGGGAGGATCGCCGCGTGCAGCATGTCCGGGTTCGTCACGACGACCTGGCCGGCCGTCCGGGTGACCGACCGGATGGGCGCCGGCGTGTCCCCGTCGTACGTGGATGCCTGGACGTCCAGCCCGGACGCGGCCGCGAGGCCCCGGATCGCGGCGACCTGGTCCTGGCCGAGCGCCTTGGTGGGGAACAGGAAGAGGGCGCGCGCCGACGGGTCCTCCGCGAGCGACTGCAGGACCGGGATCTCGTAGCAGAGGCTCTTGCCGGAGGCCGTGCCCGTGACGACCACCACGTCCTCGCCGACCATGATCCGGTCCAGCGCATCCGCCTGGTGCGCATAGAGCCGGTGGATGTCCGACGCGGCGAGCCCGTCACGGATGCGCGGATCGAGCCAGGCGGGGAAGTCCCTTGTCACGGCGTCCCGCGCCGCGATCTGCCGATGATGGACGATCCCGCGAGCGATGGACGGCTCGTCGAGGAGCCGGTCAAGGACCGCCTGCGTGGCCGCCGGCGCGAACCGTCGCATCCTCTGCTCCTTTAGAACGTGTGTGCGGTATGCGGGCAGTCTAGCAGCGCATGCAAGACGCCGCGACAGGTCCGGGCGGCCCGCCCGACGGGGGCCGGGGCGTGTCCGATCCCGGCGCGCCGCACACGTCCGCCGCCCGCGGGCGCGGTTGACGCCCGACCACGCGTGCCCGCAGACTCGCCGCGTGATCCGCGAACACCGCCGCCCGCGCGAGTCCGCCGGCGCACCGCTGCCCGCGGACCGTGGCGCCGCGGCCGGGCGCGCCACGGCCCCTGCGGTGGGGGGCTCCGCCACCACGCCCTCCGCCACCGCGCCCTCCGTCGTCGATCCGCTCGCGACGGTCGAGGGCGGCGCGACGGCCGCCGCCCCGCTCCCCGCCGTCTCGCTCCTCGGGCTCGATCGACGCCGGCTCGCGTGGATCGTCGCCGCGGTCGTCGCCGCCTGGATCCTGTTCACGTTCGCCCGCCAGGTGGGGGAAGCCGCGGAGGCGTCGGCGCGCGCCGACCGCGCCCGCGCGGCCAACACGACCCTCGCAGCGGAGCTGGACCGGCTGCGCGCCGAGCTCCAGCTGATCCAGGAGCCGCGGTACGTCGCTCTCCAGGCGCGCGCGTACGGCGTGGGCGGGCGCGGCGAGCGCCAGTTCACCCTGGAGGCGGGCGCCCCGACGCTGCCCCCGGACGCGCCGGGCTCGGCGTCGAAGCGGATCGGCTACCGCGAGGTGACGCGGACGCCGCTCGATGCCTGGATCCAGCTGCTCTTCGGCACGCCCTCGGGCTGAGCGGACGCGCCGCGCGTGCGATCGCTCGGGCTGCGGACGGCTGACGCGGTGCGGCAGCGCCGGACCTGTGCGCACGGACCGCGCCACCGGCGCCGGCGTCCTGCCCGCGGGATCCACGCCGCCGCGGCGGCGCTCACCCTGCTCCTCCTCGCGTCGTGCGGGGGGTCGCCCGTGCCGGCCTCGCCGGACATCCCGCCGGAGACCGCGCCGGTGCCGGCCGGTCCCTCCGCGGGCGACGCGGCCTCGCCGGACATCCCGCGGGCGACGCCCGACGCCCCGGCGACCACCCGCGGGATCCCGAACCCCGCGCCCGGCGGGGCGGCCACCCCGTCGGCGACCGGCGCGTGCACCCTTCCGTCTCTGCGGTCGCGCGCCGCGCAGGTGCTGCTCGTCGGGATCCCCGGCACGACCGCCGCCGAGGGCGGCGCCGACGTCGTGGACGCCGGCGTGGGCGGGATCCTCCTCTACGGCGGGAACCTCGTGGACGCGGGTCAGGTCCGGGACCTGGTGGACCACCTCCAGGAACGCGCGGAGATCCCCCTGGCGATCGCGACGGACGAGGAGCCCGGCCGCATCGGCCGCCTTGCCGGCGCCGGGATCATCCCGTCCACGCCGAGCGCGCGGGTCCTCGGCGAGCAGCCGGCCGCGGCCGTCGAGGCCCGGGCGCGGCGGATCGGGCGGGCGATGGCGGACCTGGGCCTGACCGTGGACCTCGCGCCGGTGCTCGACGTGACCGGGGCCGCGGGAGGCGGCGTCATCGGCGACCGGTCGTTCGGGGCGGACCCGGCCGTCGTGGCGCGAGCGGGCGTCGCATTCGCACGCGGCCTCGCGGCCGCGGGCATCGCGGCGGTCGGGAAGCACTTCCCGGGGCACGGGGAGACGACGGTCGACTCGCACACGTCGCTGCCCGTCGTGACCGCCTCGCTCGCGACGCTCCGGAGGCGGGCGCTCCCTCCCTTCGACGCAGCGATCGCCGCCGGGATCCCGGCGATCATGCTCGGCCACCTGCAGGTCGATGCGATCGACTCCTCGCGCCCAACGTCCCTCTCGGGCAGGGCGGTCCGGCTGCTGCGCGAGGACCTCGGGTTCCGCGGGCTCGTGATGACCGACGACCTCCACATGGGCGGGATCACCGAGCGTTGGGACGTGCCGACGGCGGCGGTCATGGCGCTCGCCGCCGGCGTCGACATGCTCATCCTCTCGACCTCGGCGGGCGTGGACGAGGTGGCGGCGGCGATCGTCGCCGCGGTGGAGGACCGCACGCTCGCCGGGGACCGGCTGGACGAGGCATTCCTGCGCGTCGCGAGGTTCAAGGGCCTGCGCACCTGGGCGGCCTGCGAGCCCTGACCACGCCCGGCGACCGCGGGTCGCGGGCGACTTCCGCGGCGCCGAAGCTGCGCCCGGAGCCTGCGGCCCCGAGCGGCGTCCCGTCCCGTCGCCCGCGACCCGTCAGCCGCCGTCCCCCTGGTCCGGCCTCCCCCCGCCGGCGTCGCCCCTCAAGAGGATCCAGAAGCTGTAGCCGAGCGTGACGAGGAACGCGGTGATCGCAAGACCCGGGATGAACCCGAGGTTCGTCGCCACCTCCGGCTGGAGGGCGACGACCGCGAGGATCGCGGTCCCGATGAGCTGGCCCACGACGATCATCCCCGTCGAGAGCCGGCGTCCCGCGGAGTTGATCTGGGAGAGCTGCTTGCCCAGGTCGGAGGTGTCGACCTCGACGACGAGCTTGCCCTTGCCGAACTGGTCGACCCAGCTCCACGCCGCCGCCTCGAGGGTGGGCGCCCGCCGGAGGAGCTCCTTGCCGACCTCGAGCGCCTTGGTCTGCGCCACCTCGCGGATCTTCTCGGTGGTGAGGTTCGCGAGGAGCGCGTCGCGCGCCTCGGCGATCGCCGCGTCCGCGATGTCGATGCTCGGGGCGAGGATCGCCGCGGTCTCGGTGGCCTGGATGATCGCCTTGATCGCCATCGTGAGGTTCGCGTCGAGGCGGAGGCCGTTCCCGTAGACGGTCGAGAGCATCGAGGTGAGCCCCGTCGCGATGTCCGGGCTGTCGCTGTAGCGGAGGAACTGGCGGAGCTGCCGGTCGAGCGCGGTCCGGAACGTCTTCTCGTCGAACCCCGGGGCCTTACGCGACAGCCGGATGACGACCGTCGCGACGCTGTCGAAGTCGTTGCTCTTGAGCGAGTAGATGAGATCGAGCAGGTCGGTCCGCTGCTGGGAGTCCAGCTCGCCGACGAGGCCGCAGTCGATGAAGACGATCCGCCCGGTCTCCGGCACGACGAACAGGTTCCCCGGATGCGGGTCGCCGTGGAAGAAGCCGTCGATGAGGACCTGCTTGATCAGGGCACGGATGAACGCCACGCCGAGGGCCTGGCGATCGAGCCCGGCCGCCTCGAGCTTCGCGACGTCGCTGATCTTGATGCCGCGGATGAACTCCATCGTCAGGACGCGCTCGCCACTGAGGGCGCCGTACACGTTGGGGACGCCGACGTTGGGGAACTTCG
>JALOOH010000141.1 GCA_025454515.1 Chloroflexota bacterium | reverse complement strand
CGCTGACGAGATCGTCCGCGAGCGGCGCGCGGCGGCGGAGGCCGCCGGCCGCGTCCACCGCGTCCCGCGGGAGGCGCGGAGCGGCGACGGGCGGCGCACCGGGCGGAGCGCCCGTCGGCGGCGGCTGGCGATCCGTCTTCCGCGGTTCGTCTTCTCGCTGTCGCTGGTGCCCACGCGTCGACGTGCGCCCGCCGACTGAGCGCGTCGAGAGGGCACGGGGAGAGAGCACGGGGCGTGGGCGGGCACGCGCGCGGCCCACGGGAAGGGGAGAAGGTCCGATGATCGCACGCACGTGGCGGGGGGCGACGACCGTCGCCGACGCCGATCGATACGCCGCGTACCTGGCGGAGACGGGGGTGGCCGACTGCCGCGCCACGCCCGGGAACATGGGGGTCGTCGTCCTCCGCCGGATCGTCGGCGATCGCGCCGAGTTCACGTTCATCTCGTTCTGGGAGGACCCCGCGTCGGTCGGCCGCTTCGCCGGCCCCGACCCCGGCGCGGCTGTCTTCTACCCGGCGGACGACGCGTTCCTCGTCGAGCGCGAGACGCGCGTCACGCACTGGGACGTGGAGAGCCTGTCGCCGGCCGCGTGAGAGGTCGGTCCCCCGGGCGGCGGGGCGGCCCTCAGTCGAGGCCCGAGTACGCGTGCAGCCCGCTGAACCAGAGATTGCCGCTGTACGTCACGAGGACCATCGCGAACCCGACGACGAGGATGAGCGCCGCGGGACGGCCGCTCCACCCGCGCTGATTGCGCGCGTGGAGGTACACGGCGTACACGAGCCACGTCACGAGCGCAGCGGTCTCCTTCGGGTCCCAGCCCCACCAACGGCTCCACGCGATCGACGCCCACCAGCTGCCGAGGACGATCATCGTGGCGAAGATCGGGAACCCCACGACGACCGACCGGTACGCGACCTCGTCGAGCGTCCGGTGGGACGGGAGCCACGCGAGGCGGTCCGTGCGCCCCTGGACGAGGTACCCGACGCCCGCGGCGAAGCTCATCGCGAAGATGCCGTACGCGATCATCGCGAACCCCACGTGGATCGTGAGGAGCGGGGGGTTCTGCAGGGCGGGCACGAGCTGCTCCACCTGGGAGGGGAGCGAGAACGCGTAGATCGCGAGCGCGAGCGCGACGCCGAGCGGGACGGCCCCGATCGACCGGACCGGGTACCGCCAGCCGAGGATCGCGTAGCCGAGGGCGATCGCGAACGCGAACGCCACGGTGAACTCGTAGAGGCTCCCCCATGGCCCGCGCCCCACGACGATCCCGCGCACGAGCAGCGCGGCGCCGAGCGCCACGGTCGCCGCCACCGCGAGCGCCCAGGCCGTGCCCGAGATGGCGCTCCGGTCCCGTTCGGAGCCGTCCGGGAGCCCCGCTTCGCGCTCGACGAAGCTCCCGGTCACGACCCCGGCGAACGCGGGGGTCGGGGACGCGGTCAGCGCGACCACTCGCCGGCCGGAGGCGAGGAGGACCGCATGCGCGACGTGCGCCGCGAACGCGAGCGCGAGCAGGATCGTCCCGACGACGGTGAGGTAGTACGCGGCGGAGGCCATGGGGACGCGGCTCCGGGTGCGGGTGGGGCGAGCGTCAGGCGGCGGCTGCGCCGCCGGCGGGTGGCCCGGACGGCGCCGCCACGCGCGTGGTGGCCGCGATCCGGAGGACCAGGCCGCAGTTGCCGCAGGTGGTGAGCTCGGCGCTCCTCTCGACCTTGCAGAGCGGGCACGCGACCGTCAGTGGGGCGCCGTCGTCGCCGTGGACGGCGCCGGCGGGATAGACGAGAGCCCGCGACGCGTCGAACGGGTAGCCGGCGGGGAAGAGCGCGGTGCCGTCCGGCAGGAACTCCGCCGGGCGGGGCCCGAGGACGTAGCGGACGCGCGCGCGCGGCTTGCGCACGCCGTACGCGACCCACGCGAGCGCGACGGCCGCCACGAACAGCAGGACGAGGGGCGCCAGGGCGAGAGGGATCAGGTTGACGAGCGCGCCCCAGTCGGGCGCGACGATCCTCGCGAGGACGTCGAGGATCTGGTCCCAGATCTGGCCGAGCTCCGACGTGGGGTCCACGGCGCGCATCCTAGCATCGGGGTGCCGGTCAGCGCGCCGGGTGGCCGCGCTTCGGGTTCCCCTTCTTGCGCGTCGCCCCGCGCCCGGGGCTCCAGGAGCGCCGGTCGGCCTCGGCCGGGTCGTCCTTGCCGTGGCCGGACGGGCCGGCGCCGGGGACGGGCGGTGTCGGTCGCGCGTGGCCCACGGCCGGTGCCGCAGCGTGCTGTCGCGCGAACCGCTCGACGAGCTGTCGCGACCGCACCGAGGCCGCACCGAACGCGCGCACCCGCGCGCCGAGCTCGATGTCGTCCGTGGCGACGAGCGTGCCCTCGGGGGTATCCGCGACGATCCGGACGATGACGTCGTCCGCGGACTCGTGGCGGCTCCACCGCACCCCCAGCCGGCTCGACCGCTCCGGGACGATCGCACCGCCGTCGCGCACGCCGTCGAACACCACGAGGATCCGGGTGCGGGGTCCGACGACCGTCCACAGGCGGCTCAGGAGCGCCTGCGCGGGCAGGTCGCCGCCCGCGCGCCGCATGGCGCCGAGGACGTTGCGCCCGTCCACGACGAGCAGCGACGCGGCGAGGAACGGGTCCGGCCTGGGCACGGAGGCAGTGTACGCGCGCCCCGGGACGCGGTCGTCGCCTGCCGCCGCGCGTCGCCCGCCGGCCCCGCACGACGCGCGCCGTCCCGTGCGCCGCACGGCGCCCCGTCGAGGTCCGGTAGCATCGGTGGCGATGCTCCTCCTCGTCGATCTCGACGGCACCGTCTGGCGTGGCCGCACGGCCGTCCCCGGCATCCCCGAGCTGCTCGCGGAGCGCGCCGCCGCCGGCGACGTCGTCGCGTACGTGACGAACAACTCGACGCGTCACCGAGCGGACTACATGCCGCGCCTCGCGGCGATCGGTGCGCCGGCCGACATCTCGCTCGTCGTCACCTCCGCCCGTGCCACGGCCGTCCATGTGGCCGCGCTCCAGCCGCGCGTGGACCGCGTCCTCGCCGTGGGGACGCCCGGGCTCGTCGCCGAGCTGCGCGAGGTGGGGCTCACGGTCGTGTCGGCGGGGGAGGCGGCCGAGGTCGTCACGGACGGCGCCTACCGGGTCACGGCGGCGGGCGATCCCCAGGCGGTCGTCGTCGGCCTGGACCGCGGGTTCGACTACGGTCGGCTCGCGATCGCCAGCGCGTGCATCCGTGCCGGCGCCCTCTTCTTCGCGACGAACCGCGACCCCGTCTTCCCGACCGAGTACGGGTTCGTGCCCGGCGCCGGGTCGATCGTGGCGGCGGTGGAGGTCGCGTCGGGCGTGGCCGCGATCTCGGTGGGGAAGCCGGGGCCCCTCCTGCTCGAGGTCGCCGCCGACGCCGCGGGGCTCCCGCTCGACGAGGCCGTCGTCATCGGCGACAGCCTGCAGACGGACATCCCCGCGGCGCACGCGGCCGGGGTGGCCTCCGTCCTCCTGCTCACCGGGGTCACGACGATCGAGCACCTCGACGACCTGCCCGAGGCGCAGCACCCCACGGCCGTCGCCCGGGATGCCGGGGAGCTGCGTACGGTGCTCGCGCGCCTCGCGGGCTGAGCGCCGCCGTCAGCCGGCGACCAGCTCCGGGATCCCCGCGGACCACGCGTCGAACTCGGCGCGGAGGGGTGCGAGGACGTCCTCGCCTGCGAAGGCGACGTCGAGGGCGCGGCGGTCGATCGCCCACAGCTCCGCCGGCGTCAGCCCGATCCGCGCGACCGCGCTCTCGTACTCGTCGGTGAGGCGGACGTCCGACACGGTCGGGTCGTCCGTGCTCAGCGTCACCGACACGCCCGCGCGGTGCAACCGCGCGAGGGGGTGCGCGTCGATCGACGGCACGATCCCCGCCTGCCAGTTGCTCGTCGGCGTGAGGTCCAGGACGACGCCGCGTGACCTCAGCTCGGCGATCAGGCCGGGATCGTCGATGGTGCCGGGCCCGTGGGCGATCCGCTCGGGGTCGAGCGCGAGCGCGCGTCGCACCTGGGCGGCGCCGCCCCACTCGCCGGCGTGGAGCGTGATGTGCAGGCCGCCGGCCCGGGCCGCCTCGAACGCGCGTCGGTGCGCGCCGGCATCCGGGTACCGCTCCTCGCGCCCGGCGAGGTCGAAGCCGGTGAGCCCCCGATCGCGGAAGCGCGCCGCGACCTCCGCCAACGCGACGTTCCCCGCCGGCTCGTCCGAGCGCATCGCCGTGCAGATGAGCCGGACGACCACGCCGGTCGCCGCGGATCCGGCCGCCGCCCCGGCGCAGACCGCCGCGATCCCGTCGTCGAGCGACAGGCCCCGCTCCGTGTGGAGCGCGGGCGCCCAGCGGATCTCGGCGTAGCGGACGCCCGTCGCTGCCTCCAGGCTCACGAGCTCCCGCGCGACCCGCTCCAGGGCCTCCGCGTCCTGCAGCAGGGCGACCGGCAGGTCGAAGGCGTCGAGGAGCTGGTCCTGGTCGCGGCAGGGCATCGGCGCCACGAGCGTCGCGGCCATCGTCGCGAAGTCCCGCGGCGCGTCCACCCCCCGAGTCCGCGCGAGGTCCAGCGCCGTCGCCGGCAGGACGGCGCCGTCGAGGTGCAGGTGCAGCTCCGCCTTCGGCATCGCCTCCACGAGGCGGCGCAGCGACCGTGGAGACAGGCTGCCGACCGAGCCTCCGTCACGTCCCAACCGCTCGTCCATGACCCGATGCTACGATGCCAGCGCATCCATCCGCCCCGCGACCCGCGAAGGTGAGGAGAGGGCCGCCGTTCCGGCGGGCCGCCTGGAGAGGGTCTCAGCGATGTCCACCGTCCTCGTCACCGGCCCCAGCGGGTTCGTCGGGTCGTACGTCGTGCCGGAGCTGGCGCGGCACGGCCACCACGTCATCGCGCTCGTCCGTGACGACCGGGCGGCCGGCAAGGTCACCGCACGCCTGGACGCGGACGCCGCGCGCGCGGTCTCGTTCCGCGTCGGCGACCCGGTCACCGGGAAGGGCCTCTCCGAGGCGCTCGCGGGCGTCGACGCCGTCGTCCACCTCGCCGCGATCCCGCGCGACCGTGACGGCGGGAAGAGCCTGCTGAAGGTGAACCTCGGCGGGACGCGGACGATGCTCGACGCCGCCGCGACGGCCAGGGTCCGCCGCTTCGTCCACCTGGGCGCGCTGGGCGTGACGGATGACCCGGACCTCCACTACGCGACGTCCAAGGCGCGAGCCGAGCGGGCCGTCCGGGAGAGCGGGCTCGACTGGACCATCCTCGAGCCATCGCTGCTCTGGGGCCCGCGGGACGGCTTCTTCAACATCGTCGCGGACCTCGTGCGCACCTCGCCGGTCGTGGTCCCGGTCCCGGGCTCCGGGAAGGCCCGGTTCCAGCCGCTCGCCGTCGCGGATCTCGCGATCTGCGTGCGGATGTCGCTCGAGGATCCGCGGTTCATCGGCCGGACGATCGAGCTCGGCGGGCCTCGCTACTGGACCTACCGCGAGATCACGCGCGAGGTGCTCGCGGGGATGCGGAGGAGCCGGCGGATCGTCCCGATGCCGGTGCCGCTCATCGGCGCGGTCGCAGGCGTCGCGGAGCTGGTCCGGCTCCCGTTCCCTGTCGCGACGGACCAGCTCCGGCAGCTCAAGCTCGACAACATCGGCCCGCTCGACGGCTGCTACCGCGCGTTCGGGTTCGTCCCTCGGTCCATGGAGGGTCAGCTCTGGTACCTCCAGGCGAAGAAGCGGGACCAGGACCCTGCGACCGCGAAGCCCGCGGCCTCGGCCGACGGCCGCGCGACGGCCTAGGAGGGTTTCACGGACCGCCTGGCGCGCCTTCGGACGCCGCTCCTCGCGCTCGCGTGGGTGGCGGTGGCGGCCGTCTTCGCGCTCGGCGGCGCGGGGATCGTCGCGGGCGCGGACCACCTTCCCTCCGCGGGCGGCCGGCCGGAGCTGACGGCCGCGGCGGATGCCGCCGTCGCGCCGGGACTCGACGCCGCGGCGACGGCGCTCGACGACCTCGCGGCGCAGGTCGAGGCGCTCGGGGCCGCGGGTCGAAGCGCCCTCTCCGCGCTCGTCGGGGCGGACGCCGCGGGCTTCGCGGCCGCGATCGCGGCGGGGGAGGTCGCGCTCGACGCGATCGA
>JALOOH010000140.1 GCA_025454515.1 Chloroflexota bacterium | reverse complement strand
GGTCCGCGCGCCGCCTCGCGATCCCGTTCCTGGTCGTCACGGGGGCGTCGTTCGCCCTCTCGCTCTGGCTGACGACGGCGTCGGAGCCGTGGGCGTTCTTCTCGCTCCCGACCCGCGCCTGGGAGCTGGGGGTCGGCGCGCTGCTCGCGCTCGGCGCACCGCTCCTGCCGGCGCTCTCCGGCCGGGTCGCGGCGGCGCTGGGCTGGGGCGGTCTGGCGCTCGTCGCGCTCGGAGGCGTCGTGATCACGGAGGCGACGCCGTTCCCCGGCTGGGCGGCCGTCCTCCCCGTGGCGGGGACGGCGATGGCGGTCGCCGCGGGGACGCGCGCGGTCGCCCCGCTGCACGCGCGCGTGCTCGGGTGGGGCCCGTTCCGGTACGTGGGCCGGATCAGCTACTCGCTCTACCTCTGGCACTGGCCGGTGCTCGTGCTCGTGCCCATCGCTCTGGGCGGGCCGCTGCCGCTCGCCGGGCGCCTGGCGCTCGTCGTGCTCGTGGCGGTCCCGCTCGCGGCGCTCTCCCAGCGGTTCGTGGAGGATCCGCTCCGGCGGGGGAGGCTCATCGGGACGATCACGCGCCGGAACCTGGTCGCGGCGGGGACGCTCACGCTCGCGGTCGCGCTCGGGTCGCTCGGCGTCGGCGCGGTGACGGCGGCGCGGTTGGGTGGGTCCGTGGCAGCGGCGCCCGACCTTGGCGGCGGCGACGCCCTCGCCGGACTGGTGCCCACCGACGCGCCGGCTTCCGCGTCCGCGTCGCCGCCCGGCGCCTCCCCGGCCGCATCGGGCCGCCCTGCGTCCTCGACCGACCACGGTGGCAGCGGCGCCCCCTCGCCTTCCCCGGACGCGACGGACACGCCGCCGGGCCCCGGGGGCTCCACGCCGCCGGCCCTCCCCGCGACGCCCGATGGACCCGTCCCCGCCGACCTCATCCCGTCGCTCGCTGCCGTCCGATCCGACGCGCCGCGCATCTACGCGGAGGGCTGCCACCTGGACGCCGCCACGACCGTATCGCCCCCGTGCGCCTACGGGGATCCGGACTCGGCGACGACCGTCGTCCTCTTCGGCGACTCTCACGCGGCCCAGTGGTTCCCGGCGATGGAGCGGATCGCGACGGAGCGGGGCTGGCGCCTCGTCTCGCTCACGAAGAGCGCGTGCACGGCCGCCGACGTGACCGTGTGGAGCGCGACGCTCGACCGGCCGTACGCGGAGTGCGATGCCTGGCGCCGGAGCGCGATGGACCGGATCGCGGCCGAGCGGCCCGCGCTCGTGGTGGTCTCCGACAGCCGCGGTGTCCGCCCCATCGTGGACGGGGAGACGCTCGTCGGCGACGCGGGCGGCCCGGCTCTCGCCGACGGCCTGCGCCGAACGCTCGACGCGCTCCGGCCGCTCGCCGGCCGGGTGGCGCTCATCGGCGTCACGCCGGAGGCGCCGGGCGACCCGCCGGCGTGCCTGTCGGAGAGCCCCGACAGCGTCCTCGCGTGCGCGACGCCGGTGGACCGGGCCGTGGACGCCGCCTGGGTCGCGACGGAGGCGGCGATCGCCGCGGAGACGGGCGCGGCCTACGTGGACCCGACGGGGTGGGTGTGCCCGACGGGTCCGTGCCCTGCCGTCATCGGGCGGTTCCTCGTGTACCGGGACACGCACCACCTCGCGACGCCGTTCTCCGCGGCGCTGGCGTCGCGGCTCGAGGGCCGGCTGCCCGAGGTGACTGGATCGACGGGTGCCGCGCCCGGCCGCGTACCATCGACGCGCGCCGGGGTGGCGGAACGGCAGACGCGGCCGTCTTAAACACGGCCGGGCGAGAGCCCGTGTGAGTTCGAGTCTCACCCCCGGCACAGCGACACGACCGGGCCGATCCCCGAGGCCCCGATGGTGCCCACGCGGGTCGCTGGCCCTTACCCGCGACCCCCGAACAGCCCGCCGAACCGGCTCGGCTGCTTCCTGTCCTGCACCGCCGGGTGGCCGTCGCCGTGGCCGGCCTCGCCGGCGACCGCCGACGCCAGCCGGACGAGGGCCTGTGCCGCGGCGGACTCCGGCGAGCCGATCACGACGGGCACGCCCTCGTTCACCGCCCGGATGCAGGCCTGCGGGTCGTAGGGAAGCTCGCCCATCGGGGCCCGACCCAGCGCGGTCTCGACGTCCTTCGGACGCAGACTCTCGCGGCCGGTCAGGTCGTTCATGACGAACGCCGCCTTCGCGAGGTCGACGTGGTGCTCCGCGAGCGCGTCGGCCACCGAGTGCAGCGCGCGCAGCGCGGCCACCTCCGGCCGGACCGGCAGGATGATCGCGTCGACCCTGGCCAGCGTCGCGACCGTCCGCTCGTCGACCGCCGACCCTAGGTCGAGGACGATCCGGTCGTGCGCGAGCGTCGCCGTCTCGATGAACGCGACGGCCATCTCCGGGGTCAGGACGACCGCCGGGTCCCAGGTCCCAGGCGCCGCGTAGACGGCGAGGCCGGACGCGTGGCGCTCGGCGTACGTCGCGACGAGCGACGGGTCGGTGAGAGCGAGGTCGTCGCGTCCGAGGTCCGTGATCGTCCTGTGCGGGCGGATGTCCAGGTGCGTGGCGACCTGCCCGAACGGGAGGTGCATGTCCGCGATCGCCACCCGGCCCGGATGGTGCGCGGCCAGTGCGACGGCGACGTTGACGGCGACCGTCGTCGTGCCCACGCCGCCGCTCGGGCTGAAGACGGCGATCGACCGGCGCGGGCGGCGCGCCGCGGCGCTCTCGGCCGCGGCACCGGCGAGCGCGACGGCGCGCGTCGAGCGCAGGAGGAGCGCCTGGATGCGGGCATCGAGCTCGCGCGGGTCGATGGTCTCGGGCACCACCTCGTCCGCGCCGGCCTGGATCATCGCGACCCGCGCCTCGACGTCCGTCGACGGCGTCAGCACGCAGATCGCGAGCCCGCGCAGCGAGGGGGTCGCCCGCACGCGTGCGCACGCCGCCGCGGCGGTCGCGTCGTGCGGCTCGGCGATGAGCAGGATCGCGTGCCCGACCAGCGCGCCGAGCGCGCCCTCGATGGTCTCCGCGAGGTCGACCCGATACGCCGCGCCTTCGAGCGACCCGCGCAGGGCCGCGACCCGGGCGGGGTCAGACGAGAGGAGCAGGATGGGCGTGTCGGGCATCTGGGCTCCGGATCATATGCGGTCGTCCAACACGGAGGATAGACGGTCGAGGGCGAGGACCGTGATACACTCCGCCCGGCCTTTCTGCTCCGCGCGCGACGCCGACCCCCAGGGCCTTCGGCCGCGACCGGGGCACATCCCACAGGAAGGAGAGTGTGGCGCATGCGCCGATACGAACTCATGCTCGTCTTCAGGCCGGACGCGCCGGACGAGCGGACCCAGGCGGTCGTCGAGCGGGTGACGCGGATGATCGTCGGGGACGGCGGCCAGATCGTGAAGGTCCAGCCGTGGGGCCGCCGCCGGCTCGCGTACCCCATCGACCGGCACCGCGAGGGCCAGTACCACATCGTGGTCTTCGAGGCGCCCCCGACGACGATCGGCGAGATCGAGCGCAGCCTCCTCATCACCGAGGAGGTCCTTCGCCATCTCGTGATCAGGATCGAGCGGCCGGTGCGGTCCGCGCGGAAGGGCGAGACGGCCGAGGCCGGCGAGGGCGATCAGGTCGTCCCGCCGCTCGTCGACGAGGACGAGGTCGAGCCCGACGGCGAGCGCATCGACGAATCCGAGTCCGAGGCGGCCCCGGCCGCCGTCGACTGACCGGAGGGCACGACGATGGCCTCCTTCTCGAAGGTCATGATCATCGGGAATCTCGGGCGCGACCCGGAGATGCGGTACACGCCGAGCGGCCGCGCCGTGACCGAGTTCAGCGTGGCGGTCAACCAGAGCACGAAGAACCAGCAGACGGGCGAGTGGGTCGAGGCGACCGACTGGTTCCGCGTGACGGTCTGGGGCGACCGCGGCGAGCGGGTCGCCGAGCAGCTCCGCAAGGGCAACCGCGTCTTCGTCGAGGGCCGCTTCCGCACCCGCGAGTTCGAGGGGCGCGACGGCCAGAAGCGGATCTCCCTGGACGTCACGGCCGACTCGGTCGTGAGCCTCGAGAGGGCCGCGGACGTCGACGACGGCGGGGACCGGGGACAGGGACGTCCCGACGCCTCGCCGCCGCGCCGCGGCGGCCAGGGCGGCCAGCCCGGTGGCTCCGGCGCTCCCGGCTCGGGCGAGACGTACGAGGACCTCGACGACCTGCCCTTCTGACGATCCCACCGGGCGGGCGCGGCGGCGCGCCGCTGCCGCGCCCGCCGACGCACCACATGACGAGGAGTCACCCAGCGATGGCACCTGGCGCACGCTCGAAGAAGCGGGACGAGTACTACCGCGATCGCCGTCGACGGAAGGTCTGCGCGTTCTGCGCGGACAAGACGGTCCAGATCGACTACAAGGAGGTCAACCGCCTCCGCCGATACCTGTCGGAACGGGCGAAGATCGAGCCGCGCAGGAAGACCGGCCTCTGCGCCGGGCACCAGCGCGAGCTGTCGGTCGCGCTGAAGCGTGCCCGGCACGTCGCCCTGCTGCCGTACGCGCCCCAGCACCTGCGGCCCTGACGGGCGGATGATGGTCGGCGTCGTCGCGCGCTCGCGTGAGGGACGACGCCGGACCGCGGGCGCATGACGGTCGACCTCGTCCTCGTCGCGGGGGGCGCGGCGGCGGGCGCCTTCGGGTCGCTCCTGGGCCTCGGCGGCGGCGTGCTCATCGTGCCGCTGCTCACGCTCGGCTTCGGCCTGCCCCTTCGCGAGGCGGTGGGGGTCAGCCTCGTGTCCGTGATCGTCACGAGCAGCGCGGCTGCCGGCGTCTACCTCGAGCGTCACGTCGCGAACCTGCGGCTGGGGATGACGCTGGAGCTGTTCACGGCGGCGGGCGCGCTCGTCGGCGGCCTCGTGGCGTTCGCGCTCCCGGAGCGCCTGCTCGCGGGCCTCTTCGCCGCGCTGCTCGCGTACACCGCGCTGACGATGGCGCGCCGTGGGATCGCACGCGGACCACGGCCGGCCGAGGCTTCCGGGCCCGCCGGGGCTTCCGGCACGCCGCCCACCCCCGCCACCGCCACGGACGCGGCAGGGGAGACGCCCGGTGCGGCGGCCGAACCCGCCCCTCCGGCGGGTCCGGCGGACGTCGTGGCCGGGGACGCCACCCGGCGCGGGTGGCTCACGGGGAGCAACCCCACCTCGTCCGTGCCGTTCGTGGCCTCGCTCGCCGGCCCGGGGTACGCGATCGGCCGCTTCCCGCTCGGCGTGGTCGGCAGCGTCTTCGCCGGCGTGGTCTCGGCCCTCCTGGGCGTCGGCGGCGGGATCATCAAGGTGCCGCTCATGAACCTCGCCATGGGCGTCCCGCTCCGGGTCGCCACGGCCACGAGCAACCTCATGATCGGGATCACCGCGTCGGCGAGCGCGATCGTGTACTTCCTGCGCGGCGGGATCGACCCGTACGTGGCGGGCCCGACCGCGGTCGGCGTCTTCCTCGGCGCGCTCGCCGGCTCGCGGGCGGCGCCGAGGATCGACGTCCGCATCCTCCGACTGCTGTTCGTCGTCGTGCTCGCGTACACGGCGGTCCAGATGGCGCTGAAGGCGCTCGGGTGAGCGGGACCGCGGCCGCGCTCGACCGCACGGTCGCACGCGTGCTCCGCTGGGGGATCGGCGCAAGCATCGCGCTGCTCGCGATCGGCGTCGCGCTCATGGTGGTCGAGGGGGTGGACCCGCTCGGACCGCCTCCACCGGCGTTCGACCCGGCCGACATCGTCCCCGGGATCCTCGCGCTCGACCCGCTCCCGTTCCTCTGGCTCGGCCTGATCATCGCCATCGCGACCCCGTCGCTCCGGGTGCTCGCGTCGCTCGTCGGGTTCACCCGCACCGGCCAGCGCCGGATGGTGCTCGTCTCGCTCGGCATCCTCGTCGTCATCGCGCTGAGCGTGGCCCTCTCCAGCGGGGCCGCCTGACGGTGGAGCAGGTCGCCATCCTCGCCGTCTCGTTCGTCCTGATCCTCGCGGGCGCCGAGCTGTTCACGAACGGGATCGAGTGGTTCGGCCACCGTCTCAACCTCGCCGAGGGCGCCGTGGGCTCCGTCCTCGCCGCGGTCGGCACCGCCCTCCCGGAGACGATGATCCCGATCGTCGCGATCCTCTTCTCGGGCGGCGCGGCCGCGTCCAACGAGATCGGGATCGGCGCGATCCTCGGGGCG
>JALOOH010000139.1 GCA_025454515.1 Chloroflexota bacterium | reverse complement strand
GAACCTGCCGGCGCCGGGGAATGTCGAAGCCCCGGCACGCTGGCCGGGGCTTCGATCGTCGGTGTGTCCGGCTGCCGCCCGGGGCGTTCCGCCGTCCCCGTGCGGCCGTGGGCGGCCGGGCGGGGAGTCGGGCGTCAGGCCTGTGGGGCGTCCGCCGCGGGTGCCGCCTGCGCGGTCCCTTCGTCGTGGGCGAGGGCCTGGTTGATCTCGGCCGTCGCGTCGTCGGAGAGCGAGGTCTTGAGGACCTCGCCGCCGAGCGGAGCGAGCGCCGCGAGCGCCTTGTCCTCGGTCCACTTGTCGATGAACACCACGAGGCACGCGGTGCCGGGCTTGAGGACGTCCTGCGCGCGCTGCCGGAACTCGTTGCTGATGCCCCAGCCGCCCATGGTGCCCATCACGGCGCCCATGAGGCCGCCGATGATGAGCCCGGCGACCGGGATGATGAACAGGAGGCCGATGAGCATCCCCCAGAAGCCGCCCATGAGGGCGCCCTGGGAGGTCGCGCCGGTCTTCGTGACCATCTCGGTCTTGCCGTCCGCGTTCTTGCGGACGACAGCCACGCCGGAGACCTGCATGACGAGGTCGTGCTGCAACTGCCCGACGACGTCGTAGGCCTGCTGCGCCGTGGCCTCGTCCTTGTAGCCGATGACGACGAGGTCCGCCATGTTCCCTCCCTGATCCGATGGACAGGCTCGGGCCCGCTGGGTGGTCGGCCGGCGCCGCGTGGGCGCCGGGACCGATCAGCCGCCCGCGAGGAGCTTGGCCTTGGCCGCCGCGAACTCCTCGTCCGTGAGGACGCCGGCCGCGTGCAGGTCGCCGAGCTGCTTGAGCTGCTCCATGTCGATCTGCGGGCTCGCCGGGGCGGCCGGCTCGGCCGGGGCGGGAGCCTGGGCGGCAGCCTGCTGCTGCGCGGCCTGCACGCCCGCCTCGTAGGCCTGCTCCTGCGCCTGCTCAGCGCTCGCCTGCTGGTTCGCGTACTTCTGCTGCTGGTGATGGCTCACCGCGCCGGCGGTGCCGGCGACCACCGCTGTGGTCGCCGCGGCCCGAACGAGGGGCATGCCGCGTCGTCGCATCAACATGTGGCGTGTCTCCTGTGATCTGCGGTCCGGGTGGGACGTGTGCGCCGGGTGGGGCCGGGCGCCTAGGCGGACGCCGCCTCGAGCTCCGCGTTCACGGCCTCGAGCAGCTCGGGTGCGACGGTCTCGCGCGCGACGAGGAACCCGCCCGCGTCGATGATCGCGTCCTTGATCTTCTCCGCCCAGCGGTGCTCGAACAGGAGCATCAGGGCGGCGCTGTCGTTCGGCAGCCCCTCGGCCAGCGTGATGACGTCCTCCTCCGTGAGGAGGCCCATGCGGTCCTGGAGGAGCGGCGCGAACGAGGCGAAGCGGGGGTCGCGGACGTTGTCGATCTCGACGATCTGCACGTCGCCCGCGGCGTCCTTCTGCGCGACGACCACGTCGACGAGGCGGATGATCCGCTTCTCGACGACCTTCTCGATCTCCTGGGCGATCGCGCCGGTGAAGTCCGGGCGGTCGAACCCGATGACCAGGTACTCGAGCGGACCGAGCGTCATGAAATCCTCCATCGTTCCTCGGTGGGCACGCCGGGATCCCCGTCGCGGGGGCTCACGGATGATACGCCCGCGCCCGGCGGAGGGCACCGCCGCAGGGCGGCGGGACGACCGGGGGCCGTGACAAGACGCTACCGGCGGGACGTCGCCGTCTCATCCCCCTTTTCGCATGAGTCGCGGCGCCGGATGGGCGCGTAGGATGGCAGGCGAACCGTGGTGGCCGCGAGCGCGTCCGCCCCTCGAGAGGTCCCTCCATGCGCGTTCGTGCAGTCTCCGCCATCGCCATCGTCGCCCTCGTCGCATCGGCCTGCTCCGCCTCCGGCGGCACGGGCGGGACGCTCGAGGGGACCACGTGGCTCATGAAGAGCTACGACAACGGCACGTCGATGGTCGATGTGCCCGATGGCGTCTACCCGGACTCCGTGTTCGCCGACGGAAAGGTCTCCGGGATCCTCGCGTGCAACAGCTACACCGGCGGCTACACGCAGTCCGACAGCTCGCTCACCATTTCGGAGCTCGCCACCACGATGATGGCCTGCCCTGACACATCCTCCGGTGTCGAGGCGGAGATGTCCGCCGCGCTGCAGAAGGCGGCGACGTACACGGCCTCGAGCACGTCGCTGAAGATCTACGACTCCTCCGGCAAGAACGTCCTCGTGTACCAGGCGGCCCCCGCGGACACGCTCTCCGGCACGTCGTGGACCGCGACCGGCGTGAACAACGGCCAGGGTGCCGTCCAGAGCGTGGCGGCGGGCACGTCGATCACCGCGTCGTTCGGAACGGACGGCCAGCTGTCCGGAAGCGGAGGCTGCAACCAGTACACGGCGACGTACACCTCCGCCGACGGGACGGTCGTCATCGGGCCGGTCGCCGGGACGCGGATGGCCTGCGATCCCGCCGTCTCCGATCAGGAGACCGCCTACTTCGCCGCGCTCGACGCGGCCGCCACCTACGCGATCTCCGGGGGAAAGCTCGAGCTCCGCGACGCCTCGGGCGCGATCCAGGTCACGTACGCGAAGCAGTAGTCGCAGGGGCGGGTCGACGGCGCCTCGGCCGGCGGTACGCGCGAAAGAGGGTATGCCCGCGCTGGTGCGGCGAGCGTAAGGTTGTCGCAGGAGCGTGCGATGCGTCGCGCGCCCGAATCGTGGTGGAGGGAGCTGGATGAACCGACCGATCGGGGTCATGTTCCTCGCGCTCGTGGCGATCCTCGTCGGCCTGTACGAGCTGTACATGGCGGCGATCTACATGGGCTGGATCAGCTTCAACATCATCGGGCAGGAGGTGAAGTTCCCGGAGGCCCAGTGGGGGCCCGCCCTCTGGGCCGTGCTGCTCGCCCTGATCTACTTCTGGGTCGCGGCCGGCTTCTGGGGCGTCCGCGCCTGGGCGTGGATGTTCGGCATCCTGATCTCGGGCTGGACGCTCATCTGGAGCTCGCTCCTCGTGCTCGGCAACAGCACGATCGAGGCCCAGTTCGTCCCGATGGTCCTCTCGCTCATCGTCCTGGGCTACCTCATGTACCCGGGCGTCCGCAACGCGTTCTACGAGTCGGAGAGCGGCCGCGCCATCGGCATGTGACCCGTCCGCGGCGATCGCGGTGACGGAGGGCGGCGGCGCGCGAGCGCCGCCGCCCTCCGCGTCTCGCGCCGCGGGCGCGAACGCGGCCTCCGATGCCGCGTAGGATGTGCGCCTGCGGGTGGAACGACGCCCGGTGTCCGGGGAGGGACCGTGACGAACGGAGTGGATCCTGCGTCGGCCCCGAGCGACGGCTTCGGGCCTCCCGCGGCCCGTGTCCCCACGTGGCTCGAGCACGCGGCGGCCCTCGGATGGCGTCTCCTCGCGACCGCCGCCCTGGCCGCCGTCGTCCTCTACATCGCCGGCGTGCTCGCGACGATCACCGTCTCGCTCATCGTCGTGGGGATCATCCTCGCGGCCACCGCACCGCTCGTGGCGCGGCTGCGCGAGAGGGGCTGGAGCCGGGGACGGTCGGCCGCGGCCGGGTGGGGCGCCGCGATGGCCGGGATCGTCGTCTTCGCGATCGTCGTGCTCGTCGCGGTCATCCCCGCGGCGGTCAACACGCTCCAGGCGATCGCCGCCGGCCTCCAGGCTGCGCAGGACAAGCTCGCGGACGTGCCGCTCTCGCCGGAGGCGGTCGAGGCGCTGACACGCGTCGCCGTCGCGATCAAGGACTGGGTCTCCGAGAACGTGAGCGAGCTCGTCGGGTCGATCTCGTTCATCGCCACGGTCGGCGTCCTCGTGTTCTTCCTCACGCTCTTCGCGATGCTCGATGCGGACAGGGCGGTGGACTGGGTGCTGCAGGCGGCTCACGACGACCAGCGCGAGACGCTCCTGCGGAGCGGCCGCGTGGCCGTGGACCGCGTCGGCCGGTTCGTGCGGGGCTCGGCGCTCATCGCGCTCACCCGGGCCGTCGCGACGCTCGCGATCCTCTGGGGCCTCGGCGTGCCCGATGCCCCCGCCCTCGCGGCGATCGTCTTCGTCGGCGCCTTCATCCCGTATGTCGGCGTCGTGCTCACGACAGGGGCCGTCGTCGCCGCCGGGATGGCGGCCGGCGGCGTGACGACCGCCCTGGCGGTCCTCGGGCTCGTCGTGCTCACGTACGCCGCCGCGGAGGTGCTCCTCCGCGCGTTCGCGCGGGCGCGTCTCACGGCGGTGGACCCGGTCACCGTCCTCATCGCGATCCCGGTCGGCACGGCCATCGCGGGGGTCCTCGGCGCCCTGGTCGCCGTCCCCGTCGCGATCGCCGTCTCCGTCATCGCGGGCGCGGTCGTGCAGGCCCTCGGCTCGGAGGCGCCGGGGACGGAGGGCAGCTTCGTGCCGCCGTGGCTCGACCGGCTCGGGCAGTGGAGCTGGCGGCTCCTCGTGGGCATCGGGGTCCTGGCGGTCGGCGTCACCATCGTGGTGTCGGTTCCATTCATCATCCTGCCCCTCGTGCTCGCCGCGGTGTTCGCGGCGACGCTCGCGCCGCTCGTCCGGCGGCTGCTCGCGCGCGGGTGGGGCGCGACGGCCTCCGCCTTCGTCGCCACCGTCGGCGCGGTCGCCGTCTCGGTCGTGATCCTGGGACTGACGGTCGCTGCCCTGTTCACGCAGGTGAGCGAGATCGTCTCGTCGGCGGTCGGAGGTGCCGGCCAGGTGAACGAGGCGCTCGGCGGCCTCGCCGCGGCGCTCGCGTCCGCGGCCCAGGCGGCCGGGAACACCGTCACGATCGCGGTGAGCGACGCCGGCCGGGAGCTCGTCGAGGTGCTCGTCGCCGTCGCGTTGTCGATCCTGCTGTGTTTCTTCTTCCTGCGCGACGGGCCGCGGACGTGGCGAACGATCTCCGGCCGCCTCGTCGCCTGGCGCCGCGACCAGGCCGACGCCGCCGCCGCGAAGGCCGTGAACGTCCTGGGTGGCTACATGATCGCGACGGGCGCGATCTCGGCGTTCGGCGCCGCGACGCAGTGGGCGATCATGTTCGTCCTGGGACTCCCGCTCGCGCTGCCGCTCGCGGTGCTGTCGTTCTTCGGAGGCTTCATCCCGTACATCGGCAGCTTCATCACGACGGGCATCGCGCTGCTCGTCACGATCGCCGTCGGGACGCCGACCGACATCGTCGTGATGCTCGTCTTCACGGTCGTGTTCAACATCGTCCAGGGCAACATCGTGGCGCCGCTCGTGTACGGCAGGGCGGTGAACATCCACCCTGCGATCGTCCTCATGGCGATCCCCGCCGGCGGCGCGATCGGCGGCGTCATGGGGATGTTCCTCGTCGTCCCGGTCATCGGGATCGTGGCGACGACATGGCGGACGGTGCTGCGCGTCTTCGGTGACCCGCCCGCGGGCGCGTCGGCGGCGATGCTCGTGGATGACGACGGGTCGGGCGCGGGGGAGGCGGCGGTCGACCCCGACGCGGCAGGCGCCCCGGCCTGACATCGGCCGGGGATCGAGCGGGCGGGGACGGGCCCGGTCCGTCGGGCGCCGGAGCCCACGAAGCCGGAGGCCCGGCCGCCGTCGGCGACCGGGCCTCCCGATGCGCGCGGTCAGAGACCGCGATCAGCTGCAGCCGCTGGTGCTCCCGCAGTTCATGCACTTGTAGCAGCTGCCGTTGCGGACCATGATCGAGCCGCACTCGGCGCAGGAGGGGGCGTCCTCCTGGACCGTGAAGGCGACCGACCGGGTCCCGAGCGAGGCCGAGACCGCGGCGCGGCCGTTCCCGTTGCCGCCCGCGAGCCCGTTCCCGTTGCCCCCCGCCTTCGCGGACGGCTCCACGACCGGGAGCGCGTGCGATTCGGTCGCGACGCCCGTCGCCCCCCCGGCTCCGCCCGACCCGGCCGACCCGGCCGAGCCCGCGTCCGCCTCGACGTCCTCGCCGGTGGACTCGCCCTCGGACGGCGCCCCGGGCGCGGTCGCCGTCGCGACCGGGGCCGCGAACGGTGCCGGTGCCTCTGCGACGTACGACGCGGCCGCGCCCTGGAGGCCGAGCCCCGCCTTGTCGTCGGCGGCGAGGAACCGCGCGCCGAGCCAGCGGAAGATGTAGTCCACGATCGACTTGGCGATCGGGATCTCGCTGTTGCCGGTGAAGCCCGACGGCTCGAACCGGACGTGGGCGAACTTGTTCACGAGGTCGCGGAG
>JALOOH010000138.1 GCA_025454515.1 Chloroflexota bacterium | reverse complement strand
TCGATCGTCGCGGGGGGCTTGGAGCTGATGTCGTAGACGACGCGGTTCACGCCCGGGACCTCGTTGACGATCCGCGAGCTGATCCGCGCGAGGATGTCGTACGGCAGCTTCGCCCAGTCGGCCGTCATCCCGTCGTCCGACGTCACGGCGCGGATCGCCACGACGTTCGCGTACGTCCGCCCGTCGCCCATCACGCCCACGGAGCGCAGCGGTGTGAGGATCGCGAACGACTGCCACAGGGAGCGGTAGAGGTTCGCCGCCTTGATCTCGTCGATGACGATCCAGTCGGCCTCGCGGAGCGTGTCCAGCCGCTCGGCGGTCACCTCCCCGATGATCCGGATCGCCAGGCCGGGGCCCGGGAACGGCTGGCGCAGGACCATCGCCTCAGGCAGGCCCATCTCGAGCCCGACCGCTCGCACCTCGTCCTTGAACAGGTAGCGCAGCGGCTCGATGAGCGTGAAGCGCATGTCGGGCGGCAGCCCGCCCACGTTGTGGTGCGTCTTGATCTTCTGGGCCGCCTTCGTCTCCGACGTCGCCGACTCGATCACGTCGGGGTAGAGCGTGCCCTGCGTGAGGAAGTCGATGGCGCCGAGCGTCGCGGCCTCCTCCTCGAAGACGCGGATGAACTCGTCGCCGATGATCCGACGCTTCTGCTCGGGGTCGGTGACGCCGGAGAGCCGCGCGAGGAACCGCTCGCGCGCGTCCACCATCACGAGGTTCATCCCCAGGTTCCGCTCGAACGTCGCCCGCAGGAGCTCGCTCTCCTTCTTCCGCATGAGCCCGTGATCCACGTAGATGCACGTGAGGCGGTCGCCCACGGCGCGGTGGACGAGGGCAGCCGCGACGGCGGAATCCACGCCGCCCGAGAGCGCGCAGATGACCTTGCCGTCGCCGCCGGTCGCCTTCGCGTGCGCGTCCACGCGCGACCGGATCTCGCTCACGGTCGTGTCGATGAAGTTGGCCGGGGTCCACGTCGCGCGGGCGCCGGCGATCCCGACGACGAAGTTGCGGAGGATCTCGCGGCCCCGCGGCGTGTGCACGACCTCGGGATGGAACTGGATCCCGTACAGGCGGCGCTCCGGGTCCGCGACGGCCGCGTAAGGCGTGGAGTCGGTCTGGGCGGTGGCGCGGAACCCGGCCGGCGGGCGGACGAGCGAATCGCCGTGGCTCATCCAGACCGGCTGGCTCCGGTCCAGCCCGGCGAAGAGGTCGGCGTCGTCCGTGACCGTCACGACGGCCGGCCCATACTCCCGCCTGGCCGTGGGGACGACGTCGCCGCCGAGCTCCTGCGCCATGAGGTGGAGCCCGTAGCAGATCCCGAGGATCGGGACGCCCGACGTCCAGAGCGCCGGGTCCGGGTGCGGCGCGCCTTCCTCGTAGACGCTCGCGGGGCCGCCCGAGAGGATGATCGCGCTGGGCCGTCGGCGGGCGATGCGCTCCCACGGCGTGTCGAAGGGGACGAGCTCCGAGTACACGTGCAGCTCGCGGACGCGACGCGCGATCAGCTGGGCGTACTGGCTCCCGAAGTCGAGGACGATGACGGTGTCGGGCTCCGAGGCGCTCGACTCCCCCCGGGGGACGCCGCCGCCGGGTCGGTCGTCGGGCGTCCGTGCAGGGGCGGGCGCCTGGAGGGCCGTCTCCAGGTACGCCTCCACCTCCGCGTCGTCCGGGGCGAGGACGCGGTGGCCGGCGTTCGCAGCCTCGCCGTGGACCGTCTTCCCGCGCTGGCGTGGCGCCGCCTCGGGCGGCGGATCGGGGCGTGCGACCCCTTCCTCCCTCTCCTCAGCCACGTGCGATCGCCGCCTCCTCCCGGGTGCGTCCGGAGGGCGCAAGTGTACCGGTGCCGGCCGGGCGGGCGATGGACGCGGAGGCCGGTCGGCGGGGCGTCCGCGCGGCTCCTCCGCGGGGCGTCCGCGCGGCCCTTCCGTGGCGCCGATGGATGGCGCACACTCGGCGCGTCGGTCGCGGGATCGCGGGTCCGGAGGCGCGCGGGACGATGTCGAAGACGAAGCACCACAGGGACCGGGAGGCCGCGGCGGCGGACGGAGGCGCGCCCGGTGGCGACGGGAGCGCGCCCGCGGCGGCGGACGGTCCGCTCGAGGAGCCGGGCCGTGCGGCGCTCTCCACCGCGGAGCACGACGACGACGTCGCGCCGCGGCGCGTGACCCGGAAGGGTGTCGTCGCGGTCGAGGGCGCCCGCTATGCGGACGTGACGCCGACGCCGGAGGAGGGCGCGGCCGACCCTGAGGACGCCTCCGGGGAAGGCGGCGCGGATGCGGAGGTGGCCCCGCGACGGAAGAAGCTCAAGACCGAGACGTACGAGGCCGAGCTCGCCAAGCTCGCGATCGAGCTGCACAAGCTCGAGGACTGGGTGACGTACCGCAAGCTCCGGATCGTCGTCCTGTTCGAGGGCCGCGACGCCGCGGGCAAGGGCGGAGCGATCAAGACGATCACGGCCGCGCTGAACCCGCGCGTGGCGCGGGTCGTCGCCCTCGGCGTCCCGACGGAGCGCGAGAAGACGCAGTGGTACTTCCAGCGCTACGTCGCCCACCTGCCAGCGGCCGGCGAGATCGTGTTCTTCGACCGCAGCTGGTACAACCGCGCCGGCGTCGAGCACGTGATGGGCTTCTGCACGGAGCTCGAGTACCAGGAGTTCCTCCGCTCGTGCCCCGAGTTCGAGCGGATGCTCATCCGGTCGGGGATGCTCCTGTTCAAGTACTGGTTCTCCGTGAGCGAGGAGGAGCAGGAGCGGCGCTTCCTCGCGCGCCTGGGCGACCCGACGAAGCGGTGGAAGCTGAGCCCGATCGACCTCGCCTCGCGCACGCGATGGGTGGACTACTCCCGCGCGAAGGACGAGATGTTCGCGTACACGGACATCAAGCAGTCGCCGTGGTTCGTGGTCAACGCCGACGACAAGAAGCGCGCCCGGCTGAACATGATCCGGCACTTCCTCGCGCAGATCCCGTACGAGGAGGTCCCCTCCCCCGAGATCGTCCTGCCGCCGCGTCAGACGGAGAAGCGCGAGGGCTACATGCGCCCGCCGATCACGGACATGAACTGGATCCCGGAGGTCTACTGAGCGACCGCGGTCAGCGGATCTCGCGCTCGTTGCGCGCCGCGGCCGCTGCCACCTTCGCGACCCGCGCCGCCCGGGTCTCCGGCCGCTGCGCCAGGGCGATCCACCCGATCATGCCCTTCCGCGTGGACGGAGGGAACGCCGCGAAGTTCGCCGCGGCGGGGGGCCGGGCCCCCAGCGCTGCCGCGAGGTCGTCGGGCACCTCGAGCCGCTCGGACCCGTCGAGGACCGTCCACGACCCGTTCGCCTTCGCGCGCTCGATCGCCGCCAGGCCCGCGGGCGTCATCCGCCCATCGGCGATGAGGCGCTCGACCCGGGCCTTGTTGGAGGCGGCCCACGGGCTGCGGGCCTTGCGCGGCGCGAAGTAGAGCTTGCCCCGCTCCTCATCGAGCGTGCCGCCCGTGCCGTCCACCCAGCCGAAGCAGAGCGCCTCCTCGACGGCTGCCTCGTAGTCGACCGCGGGACGCCGGCCCGATCGCGTGCGCCAGCTCACGAACCACACGCCGCGGACCGTGGCGTGATTCGCCTCGAGCCAGGCCCGCCACTCCGCGCGGTCGGCCGGCTCGAGCAGCGGGGCGTCGTCGAGGGCGGACATCAGTCGCGGTTGCGCATCGTCTCCGCGGACGAGGCGAAGTACGCGTCGAGGCGCGCAGTCACCTCGGGCGTGGGGCTTGTCGCCTCGATCGCACCCCGCATCGCTGCGAGCCAGTGGTCGCGCTCCGCGGGGCCGATCTCGAACGGGAAGTGGCGCTGGCGGAGGCGCGGGTGTCCGCGCTCCTCGCTGTACGTCGCGGGCCCGCCCCAGTACTGCGCGAGGAACAGCGTGAGCCGTCGGCGAGCGGGACCCAGGTCGTGCCGGTCCGGGTACAGGCGCAGCAGCACCGGATCCCCGGCCACGGTGGCGTAGAAGCGGTCGACGAGCGCCTCGAAGAAGGGCATGCCGCCGACCTCGTCGTACAGGGTCCGCTTCGACGACATCGGCGGCGTGTCGAGGACGCGCATCCCACCTTCCCCGTCCATCGGCGGCGAGTGTATGCCGACGGGGAGAGCCGGCGCCGGACGGATGCGCGCGCGTCGCCCGACGGGGCGCGAGGGGCCAGTGCGGTCAGGCCATCGTCGCGAGGATCGCCGTGAGGTCCGCGAGCGTGGTGCGCGGGCTCACGATCGCGAACCGCGTGATCGTCTCGCCGCGGTGGCGCGTCGGCGTGACGAAGGCGACACCCGTCCGGAGCAGCCGGTCGGACCAGCGCTCGTAGTCGTCGCGCTCCCACCCGATGCGGCGGAACGCGACGACCGACAGCTCTGGCTCCACCACGAGCTCGAGGTACGGGCGACGGCGGATCTCGTCCGCGGCCTCGCGCGCCAGCGCGATCGTCGCCTCGATCGCGTCCGCGTACGCCCGGGTGCCGTGCATCGCGAGGCTGAACCAGAACGGGAGGCCCCGGGCGCGGCGCGTCAGGTGGATCGCGTAGTCGGACGGGTTCCACTCGCCCTCGACGTGGGCGACGGCATCGAGGTACCCGGCATGCTGCGTGTGCGCGGCGCGCGCGGCCGCCGGGTCGCGGTAGAGGAGGGCGCACGCGTCGTACGGCGCGAAGAGCCACTTGTGCGGGTCCACGATGAAGCTGTCCGCCTGCTCCACCCCCGCGAACAGGTGCCGGGCGGACGGGGCCGCGAGGGCCGCCCCGCCGTACGCACCGTCCACGTGCAGCCAGGCGCCGCGCTCGGCCGCGACGTCGGCGGCCCCGGCGATGTCGTCCACGATCCCCAGATTCGTCGCCCCGGCCGTCGCGACGATCGCGAAGAGCCCGTCGACGGTCGCCGGGTCCGCGGCCTCCGCTGCCGCGATCGCCGCCCGGAGCGCCGGGCCGGTGAGCCGGCCGCGGTCGTCGCCCGGCACGGCGAGGACGTCCACGTCCATGACGCGCGCCGCCTCCGCGATCGAGCTGTGCGCCTCGTCCGTCGCGGCCACGACCCAGCGTCCGGGGACGGGCCGTCCACCGTCGGCGCGCCGGGCACGGGCGGCCTCGCGCGCCGCCACGAGCGCCGAGAGGTTGCCGATCGTCCCGCCCTGCACGAACGCCCCGCCGGCCCCCGGCGGCAGCCCCGCGAGGTCCGCGATCCAGCGGAGCGCCTGGTTCTCCGCGAAGACCGCGCCCGACCCCTCCAGCCAGCTGCCGCCGTAGATCGAGCTGGCGCCGACGACGAGGTCGAACAGCGTGGAGGCTTCGGTCGGCGCCGTGGGGATGAACGCGAGGTAGCGGGGATGGTCGGACGACACGACGCCCGGCGCGATGACGTCCGTGAAGACGCGGAGGGCGGCGTCGCCGCCCATTCCGTCCTCGGTGATCGTCCGCCCGGCCCGCGCGGCGATCTCGGCCGGCTCGTAGGGCCCGTCGAGCGGCGGGTCCATCCGCATCCGGTCGCGCGCGTAGCGCAGGACCGCCTGCGCGAGGCGCTCGGTCTCGTCCGTGTAGCGGTGCATCCGGCCCGGGTCGCGCTCGCCCGGGTCGCGCGGGCCGTCCGTCAGCGTCCTCGTTGCTGCCAGCTCTTCCCCTCGGTCGCGACCGCGGGCGCGTGGACCATCTCGACGCGCTGCATCTCGGCGATCGTCCGTGCGCCCAGAGCCGCCATCGACTGGCGCAGCGCCCCCATGAGGTTCTCGCTGCCGTCGGTGACGTGGGCCGGGCCGAGGAGGATCCGCTCGAGCGTCCCGACCGTGCCGACCCGGATCCGCGTCCCGCGCGGGAGCGTCGGCGACGGCGCGGCCATCCCCCAGTTGGTGCCCCGGCCGGGCGCCTCCTCGGCGCGGGCGAGAGGCGAGCCGAGCATGACCGCGTCGGCGCCGGCGGCGATCGCCTTCGCGATCTCCCCGCCCCGGCGCATGCCGCCGTCGCCGACGACCGGGACGTAGCGGCCGGTGGCGGCGGCGTACGCATCGCGAGCCGCGGCGACGTCGCTGATCGCGGTCACCTGCGGGACGCCGATGCCGAGCACCTCGCGGGTCGTGCACGCTGCGCCGGGCCCGACGCCGACGAACACGGCCGCCGCGCCCTGCTCCATCAGCGCGTACGCGGCATCGGCGTTCGTCGTGTTGCCGACGGCGACCGAGGTGTCGGGCGCTGCTCACCTGCGACTGGACGAGGAAGAGATCGACGCCCTGCTCCGCGCAGAACGGGCCCCATCGGCGCGCGGCGCCCGGCGTCGCGGAGACCGCGACCTTGGAGCCGGCGGCACGGATCTCCGAGATCCGGCGCGCGAGGAGGTCCTCCCGCAGCGGGGCCGCGTATGCCTCGGCCAGGACGTCCTGCACCTCGCCGTCGGGCGCCGTCGCGATCCGCTCCAGCACGGCGTCGGGGTCCTCGAAGCGACCCTGAAGGCCCTCGAGGTTCAGGACCGCGAGCCCACCCAGGGCGGCGAGCGCTCCCGCGAAGCGGGGGTCCACCACGGCGTCCATCGCGGCCGCGAGCACCGGGATCGCGAGCCGGATGCCGGCGATCCCCACCGACAGGTCCACCTCCGAGGGCTCGGCGGTGTCCGTCCCGGGCGCGAGCGAGACATCCTCGAAGCCGTACGTCGGCCGGATCGCGTCCACCTTCGAGCGGAAGACGCGGCGGGCGGCCGCCTCGGTGGTCATCGGGCCGGGAGGTTGATGACGACCATCGTCGATGTGGCCTCCAGCGTGGGATGCGGTCGCGGGCGGCCGCTGGTGGCGGCCATTCTACGCGGGACG
>JALOOH010000298.1 GCA_025454515.1 Chloroflexota bacterium | reverse complement strand
ACACTGCGGTTGACGCGTGCCGCCCGCCGCGAGGTCGTGTGCGGGCGGCTCCGGGCACCTTCCCGGAGCGGGACAGGCAAGGGATCGGCGGGGCTCGAGACGCAGGGGAGGGTCCGTGGCCGCACCGTCCGCCGAGGAGATGTTCCGCCGCCTCACACTCGGCGAGCCGCGACTGCTGGCTGCCGTCGCCCAGCAGGAGCCCGAGAGCGCGGTCGCGCCGCGCCTCGATCCGATGTCGGAGGCTCTCCTGCCCGTCGCGGCGCTCATCGCCCTCGACGCGCCCGAGTCGTCGTACCGCACCGTCGTGGATGCCGCCCAGCGCTCGGGTGCCACGCTCGACGACCTCCTCGCGGTCCTCGTGGCGGTAGCGGGCCAGGTCGGGTCCGCGCGTGTGACCTCCGCGGCGCCGCGCATCGCGCTCGCCGCCGGGTACGACGCGGAGGCCGACATCGATCGGTACGAGCCGGACGACGGGCACTCCGAGCACCCCGGACTCCCCTGAGCCGGCGTTCACCAGCGCGCTGCACGACCCCGCGTGCGCGGGGGCTCGCACGTGCCCGAGAGCGCTCCACACGCGGCCCGTCCGCCCCGCGCCGAGGGTGGTAATCTCCCGCACGCCCCTGCCCGGGCACGATGCCGGGGCGCACGAAGGAGGGTCTCGCCACGTCCAGGGAAGGCGAGCGCGACGTCCCGGACGCCCGCCGCGCCGCTCCGCCGGATCCGAGCGCCGCCACTGCCGCCCCGGAGCGAGACGGCTCCGTCGCGGCTATGCCCGCGACTGGTGCGCCCGGCGGCTTCGTCCCCGCATTCCCCCTCATCGAGGCGAAGCTGCACCCGCCCCCGGGTACGGCAAGACCGTGCTGCTCTCCGCCACGGAGGTCCACGCGGGCCGGGCGGTCGGCTGGCTGACCGTCGACGACTTCGACAACGCCCCCACCGTGTTCCTCACGTACCTCGCGGCGATGATCGACCGCATCCACCCGCTCGATCCGTCTGTCGGGGCCGCGCTCGCGCGCGGGCCCCGGATGATCCCCACCGCCCTCCCGCGGCTCGCGGGCGAGCTGCACCGGATCGACCGGCCGACCCTGCTCGTGTTCGACGACGTGCACCGGCTCACCGACCGCGGGTGCCTCGACGCCCTCGAGTCCCTCCTCGACTACCTGCCGTCGGGGATCCAGCTCGCGATGGCGGGTCGCGTCGCGCCGGACCTGCCCCTCGCACGACTCCGGGCCCGACGGGATCTCCTCGAGATCCGCAGCCACGACCTCGCCCTCGACGTCGCGGAGGCCTCGGCCCTCGTCGCCGCTGCGGGTCATCCGCTCGCCGCCGCCGATGCGCGCGCGCTCGTGGACCGGACCGAGGGATGGGCGGCGGGCATCTACCTGGCGACGCTCGCCGAGGAGCACGGAACGGGACTCGCCGCCGGGGCCGGTCGCGCCGTGTCGGTCTCGGGCGGAGCCGGCTACATCGCGGAGTACCTCCGCTCCGAGCTCGCGTCGTCGATGGACGGCGCGGACGCCGCGTTCCTGGCGTCGACCTCGATCCTCGATGTGGTGGAGCCGCCGGTCGCGGAGGCGGTCGCAGGGATGCCGGATGCTGCAGGCCGCCTGGAGCGCCTCGCCGGGGCCAACCAGCTGATCGTCCGCGTGGGCGGTCCCGGCCCCACGTACCGGTATCACAACCTGATGCGCGAGTACCTCGCGGCCGAGGTCGAGCGGCGCGAGCCGGGACGGGCGCCGGAGCTCCACCGGCGCGCATCGGCGTGGTATCGCGCCGCGGGGCGGAGCGCCCTCGCGGTCGAGCACGCGCTGCGCAGCGGCGACGTGGACGATGCCGCCGCGCTCGTCGCCGCAGCCGCGCTCCCCACGTTCTACGGGGGCCACGGCGACACGCTCGCCCGGTGGCTGGCCGCGTTCGACGAGTCCGCCTTCGAGCATCGCCCGCAGCTCGCGGTGATCGCCGCGTGGGTCCACCTGCTCAACGGCCGGCCGGCCGACGCGGAGCGGATGGCCGCCATCGCCGAGCGCTCGACGTTCGACGGCCCGCCCGGCGACGGCACCGCGTCGTTCGCGTCCGGCCGCTCGATGCTCCGGGCGGTGATGGCGGGGCGCGGACCCGGGAGCGTGCGCGCCGACGCCGAGGCCGCCCTGCGCGAGGAGCGCAGGGGGAGCCCGTGGCGTGCGAACGCACTCTGGCTCGTCGGCGCGGCGCACGTCCTCGACGGCGATGCAGCGGAAGCCGACGCCGCGTTCGCGCAGGCGGTCGAGGCGGCGTCCGAGGCGGGCGCGACGGCGATGATCGCGCTGGCCCAGCGGGGGAGCCTCGCGATCGAACGCAGCGACTGGCGGGCCGCCGAGGACCTCGCGCGCCGGTCGTACGCCGTCCTGGACTCGGCGCGCTTCGGCGACATCGTGCCGTCCATGTACGTGTACGCGCTCGCGGCCCGGGTGGCGATCCACCGCGGCGACGCGGCGCGCGCCCGGGCCGAGCTGGTCCACGCGCAGCTGGTCCGTCCGCTCACGTCCTCGGCCGCGCCGTGGTTCTCCATGATGGCCCTCATCGAGCTCGCCCGCGCGTATCTCGCGACCTCCGACCCGTCTGGCGCA
>JALOOH010000024.1 GCA_025454515.1 Chloroflexota bacterium | reverse complement strand
ATCACGCCGATCGCCCTCGAGATCGGCCAGCGCTTCGCGATCCGCGAGGGTGGCCGCACCGTCGGCGCCGGCGCGATCACGAGCATCATCGAGTAGCGGCCCGATGGCGAAGCAGCGGATCCGGATCCGCCTCAAGGCGTACGACCACCGGCTCCTGGACCAGTCCGCCTCCCAGATCGTCGAGACCGCGCAGCGGACCGGCGCCGACGTCGTCGGCCCGGTCCCGCTCCCGACCCGGATCGAGAAGTTCACCGTGCTCCGGTCGCCCTTCATCGACAAGGACAGCCGCGAGCAGTTCGAGATCCGGACGCACAAGCGCCTCATCGACATCCTCGACCCGTCGGCGAAGACCGTCGACGCATTGATGCGGCTCTCGCTCGCTGCGGGCGTCGACATCGAGATCAAGATGTGACGGCGCGATGAGCATCGGTTTGATCGGCCGCAAGGTCGGCATGACGCAGATCTTCCAGGCGGACGGGACCATGATCCCGGTCACCGCCGTCGCGATCGAGCCCAACACCGTCACGCGCCTGCGCACGGTGGAGCGGGACGGCTACGCCGCCGTCCAGCTGGGCATCGAGCAGTCGAAGAAGCTCACGAAGCCGGAGAAGGGCCAGCTCAAGGACCTCCCGCCGCTCAAGACGATCCGCGAGTTCCGGACCGACGACGTGGACGGCTACGAGGTCGGGCAGCGCCTGACCGTCGAGCTGTTCGCCGAGGGCGAGCTCGTGGACGTCACCGGCGTGAGCAAGGGCAAGGGCTTCGCCGGCACCGTGAAGCGGCACCACTTCAAGCGCGGCCCCGAGACCCACGGCTCCGACCACCACCGCGAGCCGGGCTCCATCGGGCCGGGCACCACCCCCGGGCGCGTCTACAAGGGGCTCCGCATGTCGGGGCACATGGGCGACGACCGCGTCACGGTGAAGAAGCTCACCGTCGTCCGCAGCGACCCCGAGCGCAACCTCCTCCTCGTGAGAGGGGCCGTGCCGGGCGCGCCGAACGCACTGCTCCTCGTGAAGAAGGCCTGACAGATGCCCCAGACCACCCTCTACGCGCGGACCGGCGAGGAGATCGGCACGGTCGAGCTCCCGGAGGCGATCTTCGACGCCCCGGCGCCCGACGCCGTGATCCATCAGGCGGTCGTCGCGCAGCTCGCGGGCCGGCACCTCGGCACGCACGACACCAAGACCCGCGGCGAGGTCGCGGGAGGCGGCAGGAAGCCGTACCGCCAGAAGGGCACCGGCCGCGCCCGCCAGGGCTCGCGCACCGCCCCGCACTACCGAGGCGGCGGCACCGTGTTCGGGCCGCACCCGCGGTCGTATGCGCAGCGGCTCCCCCGCCGGATGAAGCGCGCCGCCCTCGTCGGCGCCCTCACCGCCAAGCTCGACGACGGCGCGATCCGCGTCGTGGACGGCTTCGGCCTCGAGGCGCCCAGGACCAAGGACCTCGTCGGCGTCCTCGACGCCCTGAAGGCGAGCGGGCGGGTGCTCCTCGTCGCCCCCGGCGCGGACGAGGCGCTCGTCCTCTCCGCCCGCAACCTGCCCAAGGTCGTCGTGATCCGCGCCGACTCCCTGAACGTCTACGACGTCGTGAACGCGGACACCGTGCTCATCGAGCAGCCGGCGATCTCCCGGATGGAGGAGGTCTACGCATGACGCTCACGGCGCATGAGGTGATCGTCCGTCCGGTCATCAGCGAGAAGTCCATGGACGAGGCGGGGCGCGGGAAGTACACCTTCCGCGTCCACGCGGACGCCAGCAAGATCCAGATCGCCGCGGCGGTCGAGGAGCTCTTCAAGGTCCGCGTGACAGCCGTCAACGTCCTCTGGACCCATCCGCATGAGAAGCGGCGCAACACGAAGCGCGGCCGGATCTCCGGCTACACCACTCCCTGGCGGAAGGCGGTCGTCACCGTCGCCCCTGGCCAGAAGATCGAGTTCTTCGAGGGGGTCTGACGATGCCGCTCCGCAGCTACAAGGCGACCTCCCCGGGCCGGCGGTTCATGACCCGCTCGACCTTCGAGGAGATCACCACCAAGGAACCCTACAAGCCGCTCCTCGAGCCGATGAAGCGCGGGTCCGGTCGAAACGACCAGGGCCGCCTCTCGGTCCGGCATCGCGGCGGCGGGGAGAAGCGCCACTACCGGCGCATCGACTTCAAGCGCGACAAGTTCGGCGTGCCGGCGCGCATCGCGACGGTCGAGTACGACCCGAACCGCTCCGCGCGGATCGGCCTCCTCTTCTACCGCGACGGCGAGAAGCGCTACATGCTGCTGCCGCATGGGCTGAAGGTCGGCGACATCGTCGTCGCCGGGCCGGAGGCCGAGGCGCGCGTGGGCAACGCGCTGCCGATCGCGAACATCCCGCTGGGCACCACGATCCACAACGTGGAGCTCGTCCCCGGCCGGGGCGGCCAGATCGTCCGGTCCGCGGGCGCATCGGCGCAGCTCCTCGCCAAGGAGGGGGACTGGGCGCAGATCCGCCTCCCCTCGGGCGAGGTCCGGCGCGTGCCCACACGCTGCATGGCCACGATCGGCCAGGTCAGCAACATCGACCACGAGAACCAGAGCATCGGGAAGGCCGGCCGCGCGCGCCACATGGGGCAGCGACCGGAGGTCCGCGGTGTCGTGATGAACCCGCGCGAGCATCCGCACGGCGGCGGAGAGGGCAAGAGCCCCACGGGCATGCCCCCCAAGACGCCGTGGGGCAAGCCGGCGATGGGCTACCGGACGCGTCGCAACAAGCTGACCGGCCGGCTCATCGTCCGCTCGCGGCATCGCAAGTAACGCGGAGGAGAAGGAAGCATGTCGCGTTCGGTCAAGAAGGGACCGTTCGTCGAGGCGCGGCTTCTCGGCCGCGTCCAGGAGATGAACAAGCGGAACGAGAAGCGGATCGTGAAGACCTGGTCTCGCGCGTCCGTCATCTTCCCGGACTTCATCGGGCACACGGTCGCGGTCTACAACGGCCGCAAGCATGTGCCGGTCTACGTCACCGAGAACATGGTCGGCCACCGGTTCGGTGAGTTCGCTCCCACGCGCACGTTCCGCGGGCACGTGAAGAGCGACCGGTCGTCGTCCCCCAGGTAGGAGCCAGAGGTCATCGTGCGCGTTTCAGCGACCGCCAAGTACCTCCGCGGCTCGACCCGCAAGGCTCGCCTCGTCACGCAGGCCATCAAGGGCCGGCGCGTCGAGGAGGCCGCGGCGCTCCTGCAGTTCATGCCTCAGGCCGCCGCGCGGGATGTCGCTCGCGTGCTCAAGAGCGCGACGGCGAACGCGGAGAACAACCACAACCTGTCCGCCGACGACCTGCGGGTCGTGGACGCCATCGCCAACGAGGGCCCCACGATCAAGCGCTGGAGGCCGCGGGCACAGGGTCGGGCCTTCCCGATCCACAAGCCGACGACCCACATCACGGTCGTCGTCGGCGACGGGGAGGCCTGAGCATGGGTCACAAGGTCCATCCGTACGGCTTCCGCCTCGGCGTCAGCCGGACCTGGTCGGCCAAGTGGTATGCCGACAAGGAGTACACCGCGCTCCTGCAGGAGGACATCGCGATCCGCCGACTCATCGAGAAGCGGCTCGCGAACGCCTCCGTGAGCCAGGTGGAGATCGAGCGCGGCATCAACCACGTCACCGTCACGGTCCACACGGCCAAGCCGGGGATCGTCATCGGCAAGGGCGGGGCCAACGTCGAGATCCTCCGCAAGCTGATCGGCGAGACGACCAACCGCAAGGTCAAGCTCGAGATCAAGGAGATCCGCCAGCCCGAGCTCGACGCCTACCTCGTGGCCGCGAACATCGCGCAGCAGCTCGGTCGCCGCATCGCCTTCCGCAAGGCGATGAAGCAGGCCGTCCAGCGCACGATGAAGGCCGGCGCGAAGGGCGTGAAGGTGGCCGTCTCCGGCCGCCTCGGCGGTGCCGAGATGGCGCGCCGCGAGTGGGACCGCGAAGGCCGGATCCCGCTCGGGACGCTCCGGGCGGACATCAGCTACGGCCAGGTCCACGCCCATACGACCTACGGTCGGATCGGCGTGAAGGTCTGGATCTACCGCGGCGAGGTGCCGGCCCAGAGCCGGCCCGCGCGCCCGACGGCCCCGTCGGCCGTCCAGGGGGCCTGAGCCATGCTGATGCCGCGGCGCGTCAAGCATCGCAAGGTCATGCGCGGCCGGATGTCCGGCCAGGCCAAGGGCGGGAACACCGTCGCGTTCGGCGAGTTCGGCCTGACGACGACCGAGCCCGCGTGGATCACGAGCCGCCAGATCGAGTCCGCCCGGCGGGCGATGACCCGCTCCGTGAAGCGCGGCGGCAAGATCTGGATCCGGGTCTTCCCGGACAAGCCCGTGACGAAGAAGCCGGCGGAGACCCGCATGGGCTCCGGCAAGGGCGCCCCCGACCACTGGGTCGCGGTCGTCAAGCCCGGCCGCGTCCTCTTCGAGATGGCCGGGGTCGGCCGCGAGGAGGCGATGGAGGCCATGCGGCTCGCGAGCCACAAGCTCCCGGTCGCCACGCGCGTCATCACGAAGGAGGGGGCGGGCGATGGACATCGATAGGCTCCGCTCCCTGACGGACGCAGAGCTCGACCAGGCCCTCGCGGACGCCAAGCGCGATCTCTGGCAGGCACGGTTCGAGCTGACCACGCGCCAGCTCAAGGACTACAGCGTGATCACCCGCACGCGGCGGACGATCGCGCGGATCCTCACCGTCCAGCGCGAGCGCAAGCTCGGCACCACCGCGTGACGGGGAGGATCGACATGACGGGAAGGACGACGGTGCAGGCGAAGCGGAAGACCAAGGTCGGCCGCGTCGTCAGCGACCGGATGGACAAGACGATCGTCGTCTCGGTCGAGCGGCTCGCCCGCCACCCGCTCTACAAGCGGGTCATCCGGCTGACGAGCAAGTTCAAGGCCCACGACGAGGAGAACGTCGCCCGGGTCGGCGACACGGTGCTCATCGAGGAGTCGCGGCCGCTGTCGGCCACGAAGCGCTGGCGCCTGGTCGAGGTGATCTCCCGCGCGGGCGACGTCGACGCGTCGTCGATCGTCGCCGAGGAGGCCGCCACGTCCGAGGCGATCCACGGGGCTGCGCACCCGGGCCGCCACAAGGCCGATGAGGCCGGGACCGCCGGCACGTCCGGCGAGGAGGCCGGGGCGTGATCCAGCAGTACACGCGACTCAAGGTGGCCGACAACACGGGCGCCCGGGTCATCTCGTGCATCCGCATCATGGGCCGCTCGCGGAAGACGACCGCCGGCGTCGGCGACGTGATCATCGCGAGCGTCAAGCAGGCGATCCCCAACGCGGCCGTGAAGAAGGGCGACGTGGTCCGGGCCGTCATCGTGCGGACGAACAAGGAGTTCGGCCGCCCCGACGGCAGCTACATCCGCTTCGACGAGAACGCGGCCGTGCTCATCAACAACCAGGGCAACCCGCGCGGCACCCGGATCTTCGGGCCGGTGGCGCGCGAGCTGCGGGACAAGAACTACATGAAGATCGTCTCGCTCGCGCCGGAGGTGCTCTGACATGAGCCGTCCGGCGAGCCCGCCCACGAAGACGCGGGTCCTCGACGTCCGCAAGGGCGACACCGTGATCATCCTCACGGGGAAGGACGCGTCCAAGCGCGGCGTCGTGGATCGCATCGTCCGCCCCGACCGCGTCGTGGTCGAGGGCCTCAACGTCGCGAAGAAGCACCAGAAGCCGCGGCCGCGGACCAACCAGTCCGACCGCGTCCCCCAGCTGCAGCAGGGCGGGATCATCGACATCCCCCAGCCGCTCCACATGAGCAACGTGATGATCGTGTGCGCCCGGTGCGACCGGCCCACGCGCGTCGCGCATGCCAGGGTCGAGGCCGGGAAGTCCGTCCGCGTCTGCCGCCGCTGCGGCGAGCCCCTGGAGGTGGCTGCCAAGTGAGCAACCGCCTGCGGACCCGTTACCACGATGAGGTCGCGCCGGCCCTGCAGAAGCAGTTCGGCTACGCCAACGTCATGCAGGTCCCGCGCCTCGAGAAGATCGTCGTGAACATCGGCCTCGGCGAGGCGCTTCAGAACGCCAAGGCGATCGACGCCGCCACCGGCGACCTCGCGTCGATCACCGGCCAGAAGCCGATCGTCACGAAGGCGAAGCGCTCCATCGCGCAGTTCCGCCTCCGCACCGGCAACCCCGTCGGCGCGAAGGTCACGCTGCGCGGCGAGCGGATGTGGGACTTCCTGGAGCGCCTCACCGTGCTCTCGCTCCCGCGCATCCGCGACTTCCGCGGGATCCCCGCGAAGTCCTTCGACGGGCGCGGCAACTACTCCCTCGGGCTCCGCGAGCAGCTCGCGTTCCCCGAGATCGATTACGACAAGGTCGACCGTCTCCGCGGGCTGGAGATCAGCATCGTGACGACGGCGAAGACGGACGAGGAGTCGAAGCGTCTGCTCGAGCTCCTCGGCATGCCCTTCGCCGGGTAGGCGCGGGGAGGGGAAGGTCGATGGCGAAGAAGTCGATGATCGCGAAGGCCAAGCGGACGCCGAGTCATCCGGTCCGCGCCTACCACCGCTGCGCGGTGTGCGGCCGGCCGCGCGGGTTCATGCGCCGGTTCGGTCTGTGCCGGATCTGCTTCCGCGAGCGCGCCCTCATGGGCGAGCTCCCGGGCGTGACGAAGTCGAGCTGGTAGGCGACAGATGAACATCTCCGATCCGATCGCGGACATGCTCACGCGGATCCGCAACGCGTCCAGGGCCCGGCACACCGAGGTCGTGGTCCCCGCGTCGCGGACGAAGCGCGAGATCGCGCGGATCCTCGTGGACGAGGGCTTCATCGCCGGCGTCGCCGAGGAGAAGCAGGGACCCATCCCCGTGCTCCGCATCACCCTCAAGTACGTCGACGGCAAGGCGCCGGTCGTCTCCGGGCTGAAGCGCATCAGCAAGCCCGGGCTCCGCGTCTATGCCGGCAAGACCGAGATCCCGCGCGTGCTCGGCGGCCTCGGCATCGTCATCGTGAGCACGAGTCGCGGGATCATGACCGGACAGCAGGCGCGCCAGGCGCAGCTGGGCGGCGAGATCCTCGCGTACGTCTGGTAGGCCGGCGATGTCGCGAATCGGCCGACTCCCGATCACCGTCCCGTCCGGCGTCGACGTGAAGCTCGACGGGATGACGATCACCGTCACCGGGCCCAGGGGGACGCTCACCCGGACGCTCAACGACCGCGTGTCGGTCGAGCGCGAGGACGGGCGGATCCTCATCACGCGACCCGACGAGACGAAGACGTCCAAGTCGCTCCACGGCCTGACCAGGACCCTCGTGGCCAACATGGTCGAGGGCGTGACCAACGGGTACCGCAAGCCCCTTGAGATCACGGGCGTGGGCTATCGCGCCGCGCTCTCCGGCCAGAAGCTCCAGCTCAGCCTGGGCTACAGCCATCCCATCGAGATCGAGCCGCCGGCCGGCATCAGCTTCGAGGTGGAGACGCCCACGAAGCTCGCCGTCGTCGGCATCGACAAGGAGCTCGTCGGCCAGATCGCCGCCGAGGTCCGCGCGAAGCGGAAGCCCGAGCCGTACAAGGGCAAGGGCGTCCGGTACGCCGGCGAGGTCATCCGCCGCAAGGCGGGCAAGGCCGGGAAGGTCGGCGGCAAGAAGTGACCACCAGCCGTATGAAGGGAACGCCACGATGACGCAGGCCGCCAGCCGGAGCGCCGCGCGGCAGAAGCGGCACGAGCGGATCCGCCTCACCCTGGCGGGGACGCCGGCACGCCCGCGCCTCGCGGTCTTCCGCAGCCTGAACCACATCTACGCACAGGTGATCGACGACAGCACCGGTCGGACGATCGTCGCCGCCTCGACCCTGGAGAAGGATCTCCGGGGCGGGACGGGGACGAAGTCCGAGGAAGCTGCGGCCGTCGGGCGCCTCGTGGCCGAGCGGGCGAAGTCCGCCGGCGTCGACAAGGTCGTCTTCGATCGGGCCGGGTTCCAGTACCACGGTCGGGTCAAGTCGCTCGCCGAGGCCGCCCGCGAGGCGGGCCTCGACTTCTGAGCGCGAGGAGCGAACGTGGCACGGATCGATCCCACCAAGCTCGCGCTCGAGGAGCGCGTCGTCCAGATCAACCGCGTCGCCAAGGTCGTCAAGGGCGGCCGGCGGTTCAGCTTCAGCGCGGTCGTCGTCGTCGGTGACGGGGACGGCCACGTGGGCGCCGGCCTGGGCAAGGCCGGCGAGGTGCCCGAGGCGATCCGCAAGGGCGTCGAGGATGCGAAGAAGCACCTCATCCGGATCCCGCGCGTCGGGACCACGATCCCGCACGAGGTCCGGCGCGAGTACGCGGCGGCCAGGGTCATGCTCAAGCCCGCGTCGCAGGGGACCGGCGTCATCGCCGGCAGCTCCGTGCGCGCGGTCATGGAGGCCGCGGGGATCCGCGACATCCTGAGCAAGGTCCACGGGTCCACCAACCCGGTGAACGTCGTGAAGGCGACCATCGAGGCGCTCGGCGACCTGCGCTCCGCCGATGAGGTCGCCGCCCAGCGCGGCGTCCCCGTCCGCGCGTTCGTCCCGGGCCAGGCGCGCGAGGAGGCCGTCGATGGCCGGTAGGCTTCGCGTCACGCAGGTGAAGAGCACGATCAGCCACATCGAGCGCAACCGGGCGACGATCCGGGCGCTCGGTCTGGGCCGCATCGGCCGGACGGTCGAGCTCCCCGACAACGACGCGGTCCGCGGCATGGTCCGGCAGGTCCGCTTCCTCGTGACGGTCGAGGAGCTCCCCGAGCGCGCCGAGGGAGAGAAGAAGTGAAGCTCCACGACCTCCAGCCGGCGGACGGGTCCCGCCGGCCGCGGGTCCGCGTCGGCCGCGGCATCGCGGCCGGCAAGGGCAAGACCGCGGGCAAGGGGACCAAGGGCCAGAAGGCGCGCGCGGGCGGCTCGATCCCGGCATGGTTCGAGGGCGGCCAGACGCCGCTCCACCAGCGGATCCCGAAGCTCCGCGGCTTCCGCAACCGCTTCAGGATCGAGTACGAGGTCGTGAACGTCGGGCGGATCTCCGCGTACGCGGAGGCCGACCGCTTCCTCCCCGGCGACATGGACGGCGGGAAGAAGGGCGCCAGGGCGCCGATCACGGTGAACCAGGAGATCCTCCACGCCGTCGGGCTCGTCACGTCCCTCGACAAGCCGCTCAAGATCCTCGGGCACGGCGACGTCACCGTCCCGCTGTTCGTCGTGGCCGACGCGTTCTCGAAGAGCGCGGCGGCCAAGATCGAGGCCGCAGGCGGCACCGCCCAGGCGCTGGAGATCCCCGAGGGCCCGCTCCAGGCGCTCGGCGTCGAGGTCGTGGAAGTCGTCGAGGTCGTCGAGGTCGTGGACGAGCCCGCCCCGGCGCCGAAGAAGGCACGCGCCCCGAAGGCCGATCCCTCCGCCGAGCCGTGTTCGAATCCCTGCTCAACGCCTTCCGCGCGCCGGACATCCGGCGACGGATCCTCTATGTCGCGGGGATCCTCGTCGTCTTCCGGTTCCTCTCGCACGTCCCGGTCCCGGGCGCGGACCCGGCGGCGCTGAACCAGTTCTTCGAGGACAACCAGCTCTTCAGCCTGCTCGACCTCTTCTCCGGGGGCGGCCTGTCGCGGTTCTCGGTGGTCGGTCTCGGGGTGAACCCGTACATCAACGCCTCGATCATCATGCAGCTGATGACCGGGGTGATCCCCGCGCTCATCGCCCTCAGCCGCGAGGGTGAGTACGGACGGAACAAGATCAACCAGTACACGCGGTACCTGTCCGTCCCGCTGGCGATCCTCCAGGCCTACGGCTTCCTGGCGCTCCTCAACTCGCAGAACATCCTCACGACCCCGTTCGACCTGGGGTCGTTCGAGACGCTCACCCAGATCGTCACGCTGACCGCGGGCTCGGTCCTCCTCATGTGGCTCGGCGAGCTCATCACCGAGAAGGGCATCGGCAACGGCATCAGCTTCATCATCTTCGCGGGCATCGTGGCGCGCGTCCCGGCAGGGATCCAGCGCTACCTGGAGTCGCCCGACCTCCTCGCCGGCGCCGTCTTCGTGATCCTCGCGATCGCGATCGTGGCCGTGATCATCTACATCCAGGAGGGCCAGCGCCGCATCCCGATCCAGTACGCGAGCCGCGTCCGCGGCCGCCGCGTCTACCAGGGCGGCAGCACGTTCCTCCCGCTCCGGGTGAACCAGGCCGGCGTCATCCCGATCATCTTCGCGGTGAGCATCCTCCTGTTCCCCAGCCAGATCGCCCAGTACTTCACGACCTCGTCGATCACCGTCGTCGCCGACGTGGCGCGCGCGGTCGTGAACTTCTTCAGCAACAACCTCGTGTACGGCGCGCTGTACTTCCTGCTCACGTTCGGGTTCACGTACTTCTACACGGCGTTCACCTTCAAACCGGACGAGACAGCGGAGCAGCTCCGCAAGAACGGAGGGTTCATCCCGGGCATCCGACCCGGCAAGCCCACCGCCGACTACCTCCAGCGCGTCGTGACGCGGATCACGCTCCTCGGAGCGCTCTTCCTCGGCGCGATCGCGGTGGCGCCGTTCGTCGTCGGCGCGGTCCTTCCGGGCCTCGGCGGGATCACGCTCGGCGGCACCAGCCTCCTCATCGTCGTGAGCGTCGTCGTCGAGACCCTCAAGCAGCTCGAGGCGCAGCTCCTCATGCGCAACTACGAGGGCTTCATCCGGTGAGGATCCTGGTCCTGCTCGGGGCGCCGGGTGCCGGCAAGGGCACCCAGGCGACGATCCTCGCGCAGCGACTGGGGCTTCCGCACGTGGCGACCGGGGACCTGTTCCGCGCGGCGGTCCGCGCGGGCACGGCCCTCGGTCGCGAGGCCCAGCGGTACATGGAGCGCGGGGAGCTGGTCCCCGACGCGATCACGGTCGACATGCTCATCGAGCGCATCGACCGGCCCGACGCCCGCGAGGGAGTGATTCTCGATGGGTTCCCGCGGAGCCGGAACCAGGCGGAGGCCCTGGAGGCCGCCCTCCTGGTCCGCGGCGTGGAGGTGGAGCGGGCGCTCCTCGTCGACGTCCCCGCGGAGGACCTCGTCGGGCGGCTGTCCGGGCGGTGGGTCTGCCGCCTCGCCGGGCATCCGTTCCACATCATCACGAACCCGCCGCGGATCCCCGGCATCTGCGACGTCGACGGCTCGCCGCTCGAGCAGCGCGAGGACGACCGCCCCGAGGTCGTGCGTGCGCGGCTCGCCCGGCAGCTGCCGCCGATGCAGTCGGTGGTCGAGCACTACCGCGCGCGCGGCGTCCTGCGCACGGTGGACGGCCGGCAGCCGATCGAGGACGTGACGCGCGACCTGCTCGCCGCGGTGGAGACGGTCCGGCCGCAGGCATGAGCATCGTCACCCGCAAGTCGCCCCGAGAGATCGGCCTCATGCGCCACGCCGGCAGCATCGTGGCCGAGGTGCTCGCGCTCGTGGAGTCGGCGCTCACCCCCGGCGTCTCCACCGCAGAGCTCGACGAGATGGCGGAGCGGCACATCCGCGACGCGGGTGCCGTGCCGTCGTTCAAGGGCTACTACGACTACCCGGCATCGCTCTGCATCTCCATCGACGACGAGGTGGTCCACGGGATCCCCGGCGACCGGAGGGTCAAGGCCGGCCAGGTCGTCAGCATCGACGCCGGCGCCATCTGGCAGGGCTACCACGGCGATGCCGCCCGCACATTCGTCGTCGGCGACGTGCCCGACCGCGTGCGCCGCCTCGTGGACGACACGCGGCTCTCCCTCATGGCGGGCATCGCCGCCGCCCGCCCCGGGGCGCACATCGGGGACATCTCGGCCGCCGTCGAGGCGATCGGGGAGCCCGCCGGCTACGGCATCGTCCGCCAGTACGTGGGCCACGGGATCGGGACGCGGATGCACGAGGCGCCGCAGGTCCCCAACTACACGACGGGCCAGCGCGGCCTGAAGCTCGTCCCGGGCATCTGCCTGGCCATCGAGCCGATGTTCACGCTCGGGACGTGGGAGTGCGACGTCCGGCCGGACGGCTGGACGGTCGTCACGCGGGACGGATCGCTCGCCGCCCACTTCGAGCACACCATCGCGATCACGGAGGATGGACCCGAGATCCTCACGACCGTGTGAGGAGGCCTTGCCGGGAGCGGCGAGGTTCGGTAAACTATGCGTTCGTGTGTCGGCCTCCGGCCGACGCACGCCCATGACACGGAGGAACGCAGGTCGCCTGTGGCCAAGAAGGACGCGATCGAAGTCGAAGGTACCGTCATCGAGCCGCTGCCGAACACCATGTTCGCGGTGGAGCTCGAGAACGGTCACCGCGTCCTCGCCCACATCAGCGGCAAGCTCCGGATGAACTTCATCCGGATCCTCCCCGGTGACCGGGTGCGCGTGGAGCTGTCGCCCTACGACCTCTCGCGCGGCCGTATCACCTACCGGCTCAAGTAGCCGGCGACGAACACGACAGACGGCGTCCCGGGGCCGTCCCGCGAGAGCGGGGCATCCCCGGTCCGCTCCACGACCCGCGACGACAGACGAACGAGGATCCGTTGAAGGTTCGAGCATCCGTCAAGGCCCGCTGCGACAACTGCAAGGTCATCCGTCGCCACGGGACCGTGATGGTCATCTGCACCAATCCCAAGCACAAGCAGCGGCAGGGCTGACCCATGGCACGCATCGCCGGCGTCGACATCCCGCGCGAGAAGCGCGTCGAGGTCGCGCTCACGTACATCTTCGGGATCGGCCTCCCGACCGCCCAGAAGATCCTCCAGCAGACGAACGTGAACCCGGACACCCGGGTCCGCGACCTCACGGAGGACCAGGTCAACCGGCTGCGCGAGCTCATCGACCGCCGCTACAAGGTCGAGGGCGACCTCCGGCGCGAGGTGGCGCTCAACGTCAAGCGGCTCATCGAGATCGGCTCGTACCGGGGCCTGCGGCACCGCCGCAACCTCCCGGTGCGCGGCCAGCGGACGAAGACGAACGCTCGCGCCCGGCGCGGTCCCAAGAGGACCGTCGGCGCGCGCCGCAAGAAGTAAGGAAGTACCCCCAGGGATGGCTGACCGCAAGCGCGCCCCGAAGCAGCGTCGCAAGGAACGCAAGAACGTGCCCAACGGGCACGTCCACGTCCTCGCGAGCTTCAACAACACCATCGTCACGATCACGGACCTCACCGGCCACGTCGTCGCGTGGGGCTCCGGCGGGATCGCCGGCTTCAAGGGCTCGCGCAAGAGCACGCCCTATGCCGCGGCGCTCGCCGCGGATGGCGCGGCCCGCCGGGCGATGGAGCACGGGATGCGCCAGGTCGAGGTCTTCGTCAAGGGTCCCGGTGCCGGCCGCGAGCAGGCGATCCGGTCGATCCAGGCGGCGGGCCTCGAGGTGACGGCGATCACCGATGTCACGCCGATCCCGCACAACGGCTGCCGCCCGCCCAAGCGGCGCCGGGTCTGAGCGAGGTCCGCCGACGATGGCCCGATACACCGACTCCGTCTGCCGCCTCTGCCGCCGGGAGGGCGCCAAGCTCTTCCTGAAGGGCGAGCGCTGCTACACGAAGAAGTGCGCCTTCGAGCGCCGGCCCTCCCCGCCCGGTCAGCACGGCGTCCGCCGCCGCAAGATGGGCGACTACGGCATCCAGCTTCGCGAGAAGCAGAAGGTCCGCCGCGTCTACCGCGTGCTCGAGAAGCAGTTCAAGAACTACTTCGAGGTGGCGGAGTCGCGCCCCGGCGTGACCGGCGAGAACCTGCTGCGGCTCCTCGAGCTGCGCCTTGACAACGTCGTCTACCGGATGGGCCTCGCGCGGTCGCGCGACCACGCCCGCCAGCTCGTCGGGCACGGCCATCTCGCCGTGAACGGCCGCGCCACGAACATCCCGTCGTTCCAGCTCAAGCCGGGCGACCGGGTCGAGGTCCGCGAGTCCCGCCTCGCGCGCGAGCCCTTCAAGCTCGCCAAGGAGACGCTGCGCTCGCACCAGGCCCCCGAGTGGCTCGTCGTCGACCCCGTCAAGCTCTCCGGGACCGTCCTCGCCGCGCCGCGCCGCGACCAGATGCCGATGGAGCTGAACGAGCAGCTCGTCGTCGAGTACTACTCGAGGTGACGCGGTGATCGAGCTGGACATCCCGCAGATCGAGCCGGTCGCCGAAGACGACCGTCACGCCCGGTACGAGGCCGCCCCGCTCCCCGCGGGGTACGGCGTCACGCTGGGCAACGCGCTCCGGCGCGTGCTCCTGTCGTCGCTGGAGGGCGCGGCGGTCACCGCGATCCAGATCCGCGACGTCTACCAGGAGTTCTCCACGATCCCCGGCGTGAAGGAGGACGTGACCCAGATCGTCCTCAACGTGAAGAGGCTCCGTCTCAAGAGCTTCGCCACGCACCCGGTCCAGCTGCGCCTCGAGAAGGCGGGCGCGGGGCCGGTCACGGCGGCCGACATCATCGAGAACGCCGACATCGAGATCGTCAACCCGGACCTCGTCCTCATGACCATCGACGCGGACGACGTCCGCATCGACATGGACCTCACGGTCGAGCGCGGCGTGGGCTACCAGGCCGCCGAGCGTCCCGAGGCGCCGCCCATCGGCGTCATCGCGGTGGACGCGATCTTCACGCCCGTGCGGAAGGTCAACTACACCGTCGAGAACACGCGCGTCGGCCAGATGACGAACTTCGACAAGCTGACGCTCGACATCGAGACCGACGGGACGATCACGCCCGAGGAGGCGCTCTCCAAGGCCGCGGACATCCTCATCCGCAACCTCCAGCTCTTCTCGACGATCGGGATGACCGCCCTGCCGGCGGAGCGCTCCGCGAGCGCGGCGCCGCAGCTCCCGCCGAACATGCTGGACATGCCCATCGAGGAGCTCGACCTCCCGATGCGCGCGTACAACTCCCTGAAGCGCAACAACATCGTCAAGGTCGGGCAGCTGCTCCAGCTCTCCGACGACGACCTCCTCCGGATGCGGAACTTCGGCAAGAAGTCGCTCGACGAGATGAAGGAGCGGCTCCGGATGCGCGGGTTCATCCTCCCGGAGTCCGAGGACGACACGAGCGACGACGTCGCCGACATCGAGGACCTCGCCGACGCCGATCTCGACGCGGACGAGGCGGACGACGAGATGGACGAGCCGTTCGAGGGGAAGGACTGACCGTGGCCCACCGTGTCGACGGGCGCAAGCTCAGCCGCAAGCAGGGGCCGCGGCTCGCGCTCTACAGGAATCTCGTCGTCTCCGTCCTGCGCTACGAGCGCGTGAAGACGACCGAGGCGAAGGCGAAGGAGGTCCGCCCGCAGGTCGAGCGCATGATCACGCTCGCCAAGCGCGGCGACCTGAGCGCGCGCCGGGCCGTGATCGCGGCCCTCCCGGACGAGCCGCTCGTCATCAGCAAGCTCTTCGACGAGATCGCACCGAAGTACGCGGACCGCACCTCGGGATATACCCGGATCGTCCGCGTGGGCCAGCGACAGGGCGATGCCGCCCCGATCGTCCAGCTCGAGCTCGTCTGACGCAGTGAAGCGCGCCCGAGAGGGCGCCCCCGTGCGGTACCGCGCGCGGGTCGAATACGACGGGACCGACTTCGCGGGCTCGCAGGCGCAGGCCGGGGCACGCACGGTCCAGGGGGAGCTCGAGGCCGCGCTCGCGACCCTGTCCGGCGGACGCCGGATCAGGGTGGACGCGGCCGGGAGGACCGACGCGGGGGTCCACGCGACCGGACAGGTGATCGCCTTCACCTACGATGGCCGCCTCTCCGCGGCGGAGCTGGCGAGGGCGATCGACGCCCTTCTCCCGCCGGACGTCGCGATCCGCGACCTCCGGCGTGCGCCGGCCGGGTTCCATCCGCGCTACGCGGCCCGCTACCGGGAGTACCGGTACGCCGTGTGGAACGGACCCCGCAGCCCGCTCCGCGAGCGGACCGCGCTCTGGATCAGGTCCCCTCTCGACACCGCGGCGATGGCGCGGGCGGCGACGGCCCTCGAGGGCCGGCACGACTTCCGGGCCTTCGGCGCGGCGGACCGCGGGACGGTCCGGACCCTTCACCGGGTCCGGGTCCGGCGGGACGGCGACCTCGTGACGATCGACGTCCGGGGAGATGCCTTCCTCCGCGGGATGGTACGCAGGATCGTCGCCGCGCTGCTCCTGGTGGGACGCGGCGAGGTGGAGGAAGCGGCGGTCGGCGCGGCGCTCGCGTCGCGGCGGCCGGCGTTCGGCGGAGCGAGTGCCCCGGCCAAGGGGCTCTGCCTCCGGAGGGTCGCCCTCGGGCGCCCGGCCGGTGATGGGATGAGGAACGAGGAACGATGAACTCGAAGACCTACACGCTCAAGGGGAGCGAGATCGAGCGACGCTGGTACGTCGTCGATGCGACGGACGAGACGCTCGGCCGCCTCGCGTCCCGCGTTGCGCGCGTCCTCGAGGGCAAGCACAAGCCAACCTTCACGCCCAACCTGGACTCCGGCGACCACGTGATCATCGTGAACGCCGCCCGGGTGTCGGTCTCGCGCGACAAGCTGGAGTCCAAGCTGTATCGCCGCCACAGCGGCTATCCCATGGGCTACAAGGAGGAGACGCTCGGCCATCTCCTCGCGCGGCGACCCGAGGAGGTCATCCGGCGGGCGGTGAAGGGCATGCTCCAGCACAACAAGCTCGGCACGCAGCAGCTGCGCAAGCTGAAGGTGTATGCGGGCCCGGAGCATCCCCATGAAGCGCAGAAGCCCGAGCCGCTCGGCTGATCAGGAGCAACGCACAGATGTCGAATCTCGGCTACCACGAGGGGACCGGCCGGCGGAAGACCGCCGTCGCACGCGTGCGCCTCATGCCCGGCGAAGGTGAGATCGTGGTGAACGGTCGCACGCTCGAGCAGCACTTCGGCAACGCCGTGAGCGAGGCGGAGATCCGCATGCCGTTCCGCGTGACCGGCACCGAGGGTCGCTTCAACGTCATGGTCAAGGTCGAGGGCGGCGGCGTGACCGGCCAGGCGGGCGCGATCCGCCACGGCATCGCCCGAGCCCTCCTCGACGTGGACGCCGACGCGAACCGCGTCCCGCTCCGCCAGGCCGGGCTCCTCACGCGCGATCCGCGGATGAAGGAGCGCAAGAAGTACGGCCTCAAGCGGGCACGGAAGGCGCCGCAGTACACCAAGCGCTGACCCAGCCGGGCCCGACCGGGCCAGGATCGGTCGCGACCCTCCCGGCGGCAGGATGCACGGACGGGGTGGGATGACGGACGAGATCTTCGACCGGTACAAGGACGCCCTCCGGGCCGGCCACGTCGCTGTCCTGCGCGGGCGCCTCGACGAGGCGCTCGTCGCATATCGGGCGGCCGAGGCGATCGCTCCCGGTCGCGCCCTGCCGCACGCGAGCCTCGGCGGAGTCCTGCTCGATCTCGGCCGTGTCGACGACGCGCTCGAGGAGCTGCGGATCGCGGTCGAGCTCGCGCCCCGTGACGAGGGGGCGCTCCTGGGGCGCTCCGAGGCCCTCGTGCGCGCCGGCAGGCCCGCCGAGGCGGCCGCCTCGCTCGACGCGTTGGCCGACGTCCAGGCCGAGGCCGGACGGCTCTCCGAGGCGGTCGAGACGCTCCAGCGGGCGCTCGTCCTCGAGGAGCGGGTCGGCCGGCGTCGCCGCTACCAGCGTGCCGTGCGCGACCTCCGGGTGGCGAGCGGCGGCCGCCTGTCCGATGGGGCCGCTCGGCTGGCGCTGCCGCTCCCCGAGCCGGCCGTCGCGCCGGCGGAGGCCGCGGCGACAGGGTCCGCGCCGGCGGAGGCGGCGATCGCGCCTGTCGAGCCCGCACCAGCGGAGGCCCCGGCCACGCCCTCGCCGGCGGAGACCCCCGCCGAGCCTGCGGAGTCGGTGGAGCCCGCGCAGCCCCCGACCCCCGAGCTGGAGCCCCTGCCGCTCGAACCGCGGCTCGCGGGCGACGCGCTCGTCGCCTCGGCCGAGGCGGCCGTCGCGCTCGGCGACGCGCCGGCGGCCCTGGAGGCCTACCGCCAGGCGGCCCGCGTCTTCGACGAGGCCGGGCTCCCGATCGCCGCCCTCGACGCCTGCCGCGAGGCCCTCGCGCTCGCCCCCGACGACGTCGAGGTCCACCTGCGGTACGCATCGATCTACCGGTCGAAGGGATGGCGGGAGATCGCCGCCAACCGCCTCGCGAGCATCCTGCGGCTCGTGGACCTCGCGGGCGACGTCGAGGGGCGCGAGCGGATCCGCGCCGTCATCGTCGCCACGTACCCCGACGACGAGCGGCTCATGGGGATGTGCGCCTGACGGGCGGGGCCGGGAGGCCGGACGGCCGTCCGGGACCCCGATGCTAGACTCGTGACGGGATGACGTTCATCGAGTCCATCGTCGGACAGATCAGCTTCACGACGCTCCTCGACATCGGCATCACGGCGCTCCTCATCTACTGGCTCTTCAGCCTGATCCAGGGGACGCGCGCGGTCCGGCTCGTGATCGGCGTCGCCGTCCTGATCCTCGTCTACGCCCTCGCGCAGCTGCTCGACCTCCGCCTCCTCTCGCAGATCCTCCAGACGGGCGCGGTCGTCGGGCTCTTCGCGCTCGTGGTGATCTTCCAGCCCGAGCTGCGGCGCGCCCTCGAGCGGATCGGGCGCGTGGGATCGCTCGGGTGGCTGGTCTCGCCGGGCGAGGCGCGCGCGGCGGAGCGCGTCGCGGGGACGGTCGCGGCGGCCGCCGCGCGCCTCGCGGCGCAGCGCGCCGGGGCCCTCGTCGTGATCGAGCGCGAGACGGGTCTGGGCGAGTACGCGGAGACCGGCGTCCCGCTCGACGCGGAGCTCTCCGTGGACCTGCTCTGCACGATCTTCGTGCCGCGCACGCCGCTCCACGACGGAGCCGTCATCGTCCGTGGCGAGCGGATCGTGGCCGCCGGCGCCACCCTTCCCCTCGCCGAGCTCACGGTGCAGCCGGAGCGCATCGGGACGCGCCATCGCGCGGCTCTCGGGATCACCGAGCAGACCGACGCGGTCGTCGTCGTCGTCTCCGAGGAGACGGGGCGCATGAGCCTCGTGGAGCGCGCCCGCATCGTCCGCAACCTCGACGAGGGGGGCCTGGCGAGCGCGCTGGCGGCGCTTCTCCGCCCCGGCGGGGGCCGCAGCGCCGGCGGCGTCCTCGCGGGCCGCGCCCGGACCGTGTCGTTCTCGCAGGCGCGCTTCCAGGCGATCCCCGGACGCGGCGGGCGGCCCGCGCCCGTCCCCGACGACGAGCCCGAGGCCCCGTCCGGCACGACGCCGGAGGAGCCGGCGACCGCGACCGTGGGCGGCGGGACGGGATGAGGGCCGTCGTCGACTTCGTCGTCCGCAACTGGCCGCTGAAGGTCGTTGCCATCCTCCTCGCCGTCGCGCTGTACGCGGGCGTCGTCGTCTCGCAGAGCGCCCGCACGTGGCCCGGGCGCGTCCCCATCGAGGCGCTGAACCAACCGGCGAGCGTCTTCATCCTCGACGCCCTCCCCGAGGTCACCGCGATCCGCTACCTGGCTCCCGTGGACGCGGCGAACCGGATCTCGAGCGCGAGCTTCACGGCATCGGTCGACCTCGGCGGGATCGACCCGCGGTCCGCCGACGGGTTCGTCACGGTGCCGGTCGTCGTCACCGCCACGGACCCGCGCGTCCAGGTCGTGGACTACGCGCCCCAGCGGATCCAGGTCCGCGTCGACCCGCTCGTGGACGCGACGGTCCCCGTGGAGGTCGACCGGGGCACGCTGCCCGACGGGCTCATCGCGACCGACCCCAGCGTGGACCCGGCGACCGTCACCGTCACCGGCCCGCGCTCGCAGGTGACCCAGGTCGTCTCCGCCCTCGCCCGCGTCCGCGTCCAGCCCGCGGGCCTCGACGTGGACCAGCAGGTGGACCTCGTGCCCGTGGACGCCCGCGGGGGCGAGGTCGCGCAGGTGGACCTCTCGCCACCGACCACGCGCGTCCGGATCGGCGTGTCCAGCCAGTCCACCACGCGGACCCTCCCGGTCGCGCCGGTGCTGCGCGGCGAGCCGGCGAACGGCTACGAGGTGACGGGGACGTCCACGGACCCCGCGGTCGTCACCGTGCACGGCGACCCAGCGACGCTCTCCGGCCTCACGTCGATCCCGACGAAGCCTGTGAGCATCGAGGGCGCGAAGGAGGACGTCGTCCGCAAGGTCGCGCTCGTCCCGCCGGACGGGGTGACCCTCGACCTCGAGGTCCCCGTCGCGGTCACGGCCGCGATCGCGCCGCGGGAGGGGACGCGGACCATCTCCGCCGGCGTCGTGCTCGACGGCGCGTCCCCGGACCTCACGTACGCGCTCGGCACGGGGTCCGTGCTCGTCACGTTCGGCGGCCCCGTCGCAGCTCTCGACGCGCTCGACGCGGGGTCGTTCACGGTGCGCGTGGACGTCGCCGACCTGGCGCCCGGCTCGCACGTCGTGTCGGTCGTCGTGGACGTGCCCGACGGGCTCACGCTCATCTCGATCACTCCGTCCCGGGTCGCGGTCGAGGTGATCGCCCCCGCGCCCACCCCGACCCCATCCCCGCCGCCGACGGCAGAGCCGTCGCTCGGCCCCTGACCCGGAGGACCGCGTGGGTCGTCTCTTCGGCACCGACGGGATCCGCGGCGTCGCGAACGCGGATCTCACGCCCGGGCTGGCGTTCGCCCTCGGGCGCGCGACCGCGCGTCGCCTCGCCGGCCCCGGCAGCGCGATCGTCGTCGGCCGCGACACCCGCCGGTCGGGCGACATGTTCGTCTCGGCGATCGCCGCCGGCGCGGCGAGCCTGGGCGCCGACGTCCACCTCGCCGGCGAGGTGCCCACGCCGGGCCTCGCGTTCCTGATCGCCGACGGCGGATACGCCGCGGGCATCATGGTCTCGGCCTCGCACAACCCGGCCGCCGACAACGGCCTCAAGGTCCTCGATGCGCGAGGGATGAAGCTCGACGACCGCGTCGAGGACGAGATCGAGGCGATCATCGAGGGCTCGGACGCGCTCGTGGGCGTGCCCAACGAGGCGATCGGGTCGATCCGCGACCGATCGGCGGAGCTCCGGGCGCGCTACGTGTCCCATCGGTCCGCGCTCGCGTCCACCTTCCGGTCCGCCCTCCACGTCGTCGTGGATGGGGCGAACGGCTCCGGCGCCGGGGTCGTCGGCGAGATCCTCGCCGCGACGGGAGCGCGCGTGGAGGTCGTCCACGACAGCCCCGACGGCGTGAACATCAACCTCGGGTGCGGCGCGACCGATCCGGCCTCGCTGGCGGCCGAGGTCGTCGCACGCGGCGCGGACATCGGCTTCGCGCTCGACGGCGACGCCGACCGCTGCGTCGCCGTGGACGGGACGGGCCGGGTCGTGGACGGGGACCAGCTCATCGGCCTGCTCGCCCTCGACCGCATCGGCCGCGGAGCCCTGCCGCACGGCCGGGTCGTCGCGAGCGTGCTGTCCAACGGCGGCCTCGAGGTCGCCCTCGAGGACGCCGGGGGGAGCCTCGTGCGGACACCGGTCGGGGACAAGTACATCCTCGAGGGGATGCTCGCGAATGACGCCGGCCTCGGCGGCGAGAAGAGCGGCCACGTGATCTTCCGGGAGCTGTCGTCCACGGGCGACGGCATCGTCACCGCCATCGAGGCGCTGCGCGTCGTCAGCCGGTCGGGCGGCTCCATCGCGGACCTCGCGTCGCGGATCCCGCTCTTCCCGCAGGTCCAGCGCGCGATCCGGGTCCCGCACAAGGAGCGCTGGGAGACGGATCCGGAGATCGTCGCGGCGGTCGAGGACGCACGGACGCGCCTCGGCCGCGCCGGCCGCATCCTCGTCCGGCCGTCCGGCACGGAGCCGGTCCTGCGGATCATGGTCGAGGGCCCGGACGAGGGCGTCGTCGCCGAGCTCGCCGACGGCATCGGGGCGCTGGCGGAGGAGCGACTACACTAGCCCGTGCCCCGGGGCGGGCGACGAAGGAAGCGGGAGGGACCGTCCGGGCATGTGCGGGATCGTCGGGTACACGGGGCCCAGGGAGGCGGGTCCGATCCTCCTCGAAGGGCTGCGTCGGCTCGAGTACCGCGGCTACGACTCGGCCGGGATCGCGCTCGTCACCGAGGAGGGCGAGCTCTTCGTCGAGAAGAAGGCAGGCAAGCTCGCCAACCTCAGGACCGCGCTGGTGGACCGCACGCCGCAGGCCGGGGTCGGGCTCGCGCACACCCGCTGGGCGACGCACGGACGCCCGAACGACGAGAACGCGCACCCGCACATGGACTGCACCGGCGGCATCACGGTGATCCACAACGGGATCATCGAGAACTTCCGCGAGCTGCGGGACCGGCTTGAAGCCTCGGGCCACCGTCTCACGTCGGAGACGGACACCGAGGCCATCGCCCACCTCGTGGAGGAGTCGTACCGCGGCGACATCGCCGACGCGACGCGGGCCGCGCTCCGCCAGCTCGAGGGCGCCTACGCCATCGCCGTCCTGCACCGCGGCGAGCCGGATCGGATCGTCGGGGCCCGGATGAACGTCCCTCTCGTCGTCGGCCTCGCGGAGGACGAGTCCTTCCTCGCCTCGGACGTCGCCGCGATCCTCGCCCACACGGACCGGGTGATCTTCCTCGAGGAGGGCGACGTCGCCGACCTGCACCCGGGTCGCGTGACCGTCACCGACGTCGAGGGCCGGATCCTCGATCGCCTCGAGGCCCGCATCACCTGGACCGCGGAGTCCGCGGAGAAGGGCGGATACGACCACTTCATGCTGAAGGAGATGTACGAGCAGCCCGATGCGCTGCGCTCGTGCATCGCGGGCCGCGTCAGACGCGACGACCGGATCGCGGTCGAGGAGATCGGGCCGCTCGTGGACCGGCTCGCGTCGGTCGACCGCGTGGAGCTCGTCGCGTGCGGCACCGCCTTCTACGCGTCGCTCGTCGGCGCCGCGGCGCTCGAGGAGCTGACAGGCCTCCCGGCCCGCGCGACGGTGGGCTCCGAGTTCCGCTACTCGCCGCCGCCGCTCGACGACCGGACGCTCGTCATCGCGGTCACCCAGTCGGGCGAGACCGCCGACACGATCGCGCCCACGCGCCTCGCGCGCGAGCGCGGCTGCCCGATCGTCGCGGTGACGAACACGGTGGGCTCGGCGATCACCCGAGAGGCGGACGCGGCGCTGTTCCTCCAGGCGGGCCCCGAGATCGCGGTCGCCGCCAGCAAGACGTTCGTCGCCCAGGTCACGACGCTCGTCATCCTCGCGGCCGCCATCGCGAAGGTCAGGGGCACGCTCGACCGGGACCGCGAGCGCGGGCTCGCCCGCGCGCTCCGCGCCCTCCCCGACGGCGCGCGCAGGGCGCGCGAGAACGCCGAGGCCGCGAACGTGGCCGCACTCGCGCGGCGATACGTCAACTCCCGCGGCTTCATGTACGTGGGCCGCGGGTACGCCTACCCGACGGCGCTGGAGGGAGCGCTGAAGCTCAAGGAGGTCAGCTACATCCACGCCGAGGGCTACGCGGCCGGCGAGCTCAAGCACGGGCCGATCTCGCTCCTCGACGCCGAGTGCCCGCTCGTCGCCGTGGCCACGCGGTCGAGCGTGTACGACAAGCTCATCAGCAACGTCATGGAGGGCCGCGCGCGCGACGCCAGGGTCATCGCCGTGGCCACCGAGGGGGACCCGCAGATCGAGCGGTTCGCGGACGAGATCCTCTGGGTCCCGGACACCGACGAGATGCTCTCGCCGGTCCTCGCGATCGTCCCGCTCCAGCTCTTCGCCTACCACACGGCGGTCGCGCGGGGGACGGACGTCGACCAGCCGCGCAACCTCGCGAAGTCGGTCACCGTGGAATAGGCGATGGCGATCGACGGACCGCCGCCCGGGACGACGGAGCTGGGCATCGACATCGTCCGGGTCGCGCGCCTGCGGGCCGCGCTCGACAGGTTCGGCGACCGGTTCACGGCGCGTGTCTGCACGCCGAGCGAGGCGCGGTACGTGCGCGGCCGGGCCGAGACGCTGGCGGGACGCTGGGCAGCGAAGGAGGCCGTGAGCAAGGTCCTGGGCCTCGGGGTGCGCGGCATCGGCTGGCGCGACATCGAGATCGAACGGCTCCCGACGGGCCAGCCGGCGGTCGTGCTCCACGGGCGCGCCGCCGCCCGGGCGGAGCAGCTGGGGATGGCGACCATCGCCCTCTCGATCAGCCACGAGGACGAGTTCGCGGTGGCGGTCGCGTACGGCGTTCGCACGGCCCCGGGGCGTTACGTGTTCCCCCCGGACATCGACGAGCGGATCGACGAGCGCGAGCGCGCGCTCCTCGCGCGGCTCGAGCGGGTCCGGGCACTCCACGCGGAGCTGCGCGCGGCCGAGGGGCCCGCGTGACGCGGGGGACGGCGCCCGCCGGTCCCGGCCCGATCGACGAGCGCGCGGCCGCGGCGCTCCTCCCGGCCCGGCCCGTTCGAGGGCACAAGGGGACGTTCGGCAAGCTGCTCGTCGTCGCGGGCTCGCTCGACTACGCCGGGGCGGCCCTCCTCGTCTGCCGGGCCGCGGGCCGGGCGGGCGCCGGCCTCGTGACGCTCGCGGTCCCGGAGTCCCTCCAGCCTCTCTTCGCCGCCAAGGTGGAGGAGGCGACGACGATGGCCCTGCCGGAGGACGACGTCGAGGAGGTCGATCCCGAGCCGGCGCTCGCGATGATCCTCGACCACGACCACGACGCGCTCGTCCTCGGCCCCGGGCTCCGCGCGGCCCTCGCGACCGGGGACCTCGTGCGCGGGATCCTCGCCGTCGAGGGCGACCCGGACAACGCGCCGGCCGTCGTGGATGCCGAAGCGCTCCGCTCCCTGGCATCCGAGGACGGCTGGTGGGAGGGGATCCGCCGGCGCGCCGTCCTGACGCCGCACACCGGTGAGTTCGTCCGCCTGCGGGTCGCGAGCGGCGTGGAGGCCGGGGCCGACGGCGACCTCATCGCCGACGACGTCGCCCGTGCCGTCGCGGCCACGGACGCCGCCCGCACGTGGGGGCAGGTCGTCGTGCTCAAGGGCGCGCGGACGGTCGTGGCGGCTCCGGATGGGTCGGCCGCGGTCGCCCCCTTCGAGAACCCCGCGCTCGCGAGCGGCGGGACGGGCGACGTGCTCGCCGGCACGATCGGCGCGCTGCTCGCGCAGGGCCTCGCCCCGTTCGACGCGGCACGTCTCGGCGTGCACCTCCACGGCGCGGCCGGGGAGGCGGTGCGCCATCGGGTCGGCGACGCCGGGCTCCTTGCCTCCGACCTGCCGATCGAGATCGCGTTCGCGCGGCGCCGGCTCCAGGAGCGTGCGGACCGCGACGCACGCGGTCGTCGCCTGGGCTTCGGGGCGAACGGGGACGCGGAGGCCGGGCCGGGCGCGGACGCATGAGCGGCGCCACGGCCGACCAGGGCCTCCCCGGCCGCGGCCTGGCGGCGCTGCCGCGCACCGCGTGGCTGCGCGTGGACACCGAGGCCCTCGCCGCGAACCTCCACGCGATCCGGTCGCTCGCAGGCTCGACGGTCGCCGTCCACGTGGTCGTCAAGGCGGACGCGTACGGGCACGGTGCCGTGCCCGTCTCCCGCGTCCTCGAGGCGGCGGGTGCGGACGGCTTCTGCGTCGCCTCGTTCGACGAGGCCGTCGAGCTGCGTGCCGGCGGCATCCGCGGCCCGATCGTCGTTCTGTACGCCGTGCCGGCCGCGCACGTCGCGGAGGCCGCCCGGCGGCGGATCGCGCTCAGTGTCGCCGACGACGTCCTCCTGCCGCGCACCCTCGCCGCGATCGCGGATGCGCGCGCCGCCGGCGCGCTGCGCCGTCGGGTGGCGCTCCATCTCCAGGTCGAGACGGGCCTCGGGCGCGACGGCGTGGACCTCGCATCGGTCGCCGCCGCGGCCCGCGAGATCCGCGCCACGCCCGGCGCGTGGCTCGCCGGCGTGTGGTCGCACCTCGCGGCGCCCGCCGACCGGGCGAGCGCGGGCCGACAGGCCGCGGCGTTCGCCGTGGCGGCCGGCCGCCTCGCCGCCGCGCGCCTCGGAGGCGGGCACCGGCACCTCGCCGCGAGCGGCGCCGTCCTCGCGGCCTCCGTCCCTGCGCACGACGCGGTCCGCGTCGGGATCGCGATGTACGGGATCGCGCCGGACACGGTCGCGGGCGACCCGGCGATCCGTGAGCGGCTCGACCGCCTGCGCCCCGTGGCGTCCCTGCACGCGCTGCCCGTCCGGGTCGCCGCGGTGCCGCCCGGCCACGGCGTCGGCTACGGGCCATCGTTCGTCGCCGCGCGAGCCACCCGGATCGCCACCCTGCCGCTGGGGTACGCGGACGGCTGGCGCCGGTCGTTCGAGGGGGCGTCCGTGCTCGTCCGCGGCCGGCGCGTCCCGACCGTCGGCCGGGTCTCGATGGACTCCGTCACCGTGGACGTGACGGACGTTCCCGGCCCGCCGGTGACCGTGGACGACGAGTTCGTGCTCCTCGGGCGCCAGGGGGCCGAGGAGGTCGGGGTCGACGAGCTGGCGCGCCGGAGCGACACGATCGCGTACGAGGTCGTCTCCTCGCTCGGGCGTCGCCTCTCGCGGGTGTACGATTCGGCTTCCGGCACCGAGGCGATCCGGACGCTCACGGGGGAGGTCCGGCGATGACCCGACTCCTGGCCTGGCACGGCGACATCTGCGACCTCGAGGTGGACGCGATCGTCTCGCCCGCGACGGTCTCGCTGTGGATGTCGAGCGGCGTCGGCGCGGCGATCAAGAAGCGGGGAGGGGACGCCATCGAGATCGCCGCCGTCCGGCGGGCGCCGGTCGCGCTCGGTGACACCGTGGTCACGCCCGCCGGCTCGCTGCTCGCGAAGCACGTGATCCACGTCGCGACGCTCGAGGCGGCGCACCGGACCACGCCCGAGGTCGTCGCCGGGGCCGTCCGCGGCGCGGTCCGTGCCGCCCGCGGGATCGGCGCCCGATCCCTCGCCATCCCCGCCCTGGGTGCAGGCATGGGCGGGCTCGACGCCGAGGCCTCCGCCCGGGCGACCGTCGGAGCGGTCAGGGACGAGCTGGCCGCGGCACCGGGCGCCATCCGGGTGATCTTCGCGCTCCAGGATCCCGAGACGTTCGAGGCATACCGCGACGAGATCGAGCGGACCGAGACCACGGTGACGTCCGCATGACCATGCGGTCCGGGCCCGCGGACGAGGAGCGCGCAGAGCTCGTCGAGCGCGTCGCGAGGGAGATCCACCTGCGCGGCCTCACGATGTCCGCCGTCCACTTCCTCGAGGCGAGCAGGCCGGAATCGGGGCTGTCGGGTGGGGCCATGCTCTTCTTCGACCCGGTCCTGCGGCAGGTCTTCGCCAGCGGGGACGACCCGGTCGTCGCCATCCTCGCCGACGACGAGGGGATCGACAGGCTCATCGACCGCCTGCTCGAGCTCGACGAGGAGGAGGCCTGGGAAGTCTGACCCCGACGCGCCGCGGCGGGTAGGATTCCGCCGGTGAGCAGCGCAGCAGACGTCCGGGTCTTCGTCGAGCAGGGGACCGCGACGGTCGCCGTCTCCCTCCTCGCGGCCGTCGGCGGCCGCTGGCGCCTCGTCGCGAGCGAGAGCGCGCCCGAGGCGGTCGGCGCCGACACCCTCGTCGCGCGCCTCGTCCAGGGAGCGCGGGCCGCGGACCCCGACCTCGCTCGCGAGCTGCCCACGCCGAGCCGCGCCGTCGACCTCCCGCGGACCGTCTCGCGAGGCTCGCCCGTCCCGGGCGCCGCCGTCCTCGCCGCCTCGGAGCGACAGCAGGCCCTCCTCGCGGGGGCCGTCCGCACCGCCGGCTTCGCCGTCCGCGCTCCCGAGGCCGCGCCCGACCTCCTCGGGGCGATGGCGGCCGCGCTTCGTCCGGATGTCACCGTCGTCGTCGCCGGGAGCGGCCCGAAGCCGACCTCGGATGAGCGCGGGGTCGCGGACGAGATCGTCGCCGTCATCGGGTCGATCGCCGCCCGGCGGCCCGAGGTGACGTTCGTGGTCGCGGGCCCCCTCGCGGCCCGGATCTCGGCACCGGACGTGCGCGCCCGGATGGTCGTCGTGCAGGACCCTCCGGACGTGGTCGGGACCGCTGCGCTCCGCGACACGCTCCTCGAGATCGGCCTCCCGCCGGACCATACCCGCCGGGGGATCGTGGCCGCGACGCGGGAGCTGGCGCTCCTCCTCGAGCTGCGGGTCGAGGTGGTCGAGGTCGGCCACGCGGCCGGGATGCGGATGCTCGCGTGGCCGGCGGGCGAGGGGGCAGCCGAGACGGAGGCGTCGGTCTCGGTCCTCGCCGACGGCGCGCTCGTCCCTCCGGATCCGTCGGACGAGGTGGTCGACGCGATCGCCGCGTGGTCATCGGTCGCGCTCGACCGCGTGCGGCTCCGGGACCGCCTCGTGGAGGCGTACGAGACGCCCTGGGGGGACCTCGCGGGAGAGGGTGCGGCGCTCGTCCTCGCCGCCGCCCGGGCTGCCGTCGAGCGGCTCGTGGCCGCCTCGCCCGACCTCGATGCGATGCCCGCCGCCGACCTGCTCGTGGCCGCCGGCGGCGCGTGGGCGGACGCGCCCGCACCCGCCGTCGCGCTGGCGCTCGTCGACGTGGCTCGCCGTCCCGGGGCGGTGCAGCTCGGCCTCGACCACGCCCGCCTCCTGGGCCCGCTCGGGCTCGTCGGGGATCCCGACGAGCGTCGCGCCCTGATCGCCGGGGCTCTCGACGACATCGTGCTGCCGCTCGGCACGGCGATCGTCCCGCGGGGGATCCGCGCCGGTCGTGGCGTCGGGCACATGAGCCTCACGGCGGACGGGTCGATCACGGCGTACATCGAGCTGGAGGCGGGCGGGATCCACCTCGTGGACCTGCCCCCGGGGGCGACCGGGATCGCCCGGCTCGTCGCCCGCGATGCCGTCGACCTGGGGGTGAGGGGCCGCGAGTTCGAGGTCCCCGTCTCCGGCGGCCTCGGCGGCCTCCTCGTGGACATGCGCGACGTCCCCCTCCGGCTGCCGACCCGGCCGGACCGCCGGCGCGCCGCGCTCGCCGCCTGGCAGCGGCCGCTCTGGCCGGACGGCGACCGGTGAGCGAGACGCGCCACCCGGCCGGCGCGGGCGGCCTCGAGCTGGTGGTCGCCCGTCCGCTCCTGGTGACCACCCCGCTCGTCCGGTTCCCCCTCGCCCCCGGCGATCGCGCCCTCGTGCTCGACGGCGAGGAGGTGGCCGCCGGGACGACGCTCGCGCGCCGATACCGGGACGTGCGCGTCGAGGCGTTCCATCGCCCGGAGGGCTCGCTCCGCGCGTCGCCCTCGCCGGGCTCCTGGTGGCCCGGCACGCAGGCGTCCCGGGGCCGGGGCCGCGGCCGGCGGGGGACGCCGGCCGGCGAGGTGCTGTACGACGTGGGCGACCGCTGGCACGTCGCCGTGGGTGAGCACGAGGAATCGCTCGACGCTCCGGTGGACGGCCGCGTGGGCCAGGTCCGGCCCGGATCCGGGATCTCCCTCCGTGCGCGGGGAGCCGGCATCCCGGGCGTCGCGGCCGTCGGCGGTCCCAGCCGCGGGCGGCTCGTCACGTTCCCGGCCGACGCCGACCTGCGCACGGGTGCCCTCGACGTCGGGCTCGCGGGCGCCGTCGTCGCCGTCGGGGCCCGCGTCGACGCCGAGACCCTCACCCGGTGCCGGGCGACCGGCATCCGCGGCGTCGTCGTCGCGAACCTGTCGGACAAGGAGCGGCGCGACTTCCTCGCGTCCGAGGCGCGCCAGCGGGCCGGCTACCACGGGATCGCGCCCTTCGCGGTGCTCATCCTCGATGGCGCCGTCCGCCGCCCGATCGCGTCCCCCGTGCGCGCCCTCCTCGAGGCGATCGACGGCCGCGAGGTGGCGGTCGTCGGCGACCCGCCGATGCTCCTCTTCGACCCGACGGGGGTCGAGCCGCCCGACGTTCCCGACGACCTCGTGCGGATCGCGAGCGGGCCGGCCGCCGGCCGGGAGGGGACGTGGGTCTCGGACCTCGGGATCCGGCGCTTCCGGGCCGGCGTCCGGCTCCGGGCGGGCCTCGTCCGGCTCGACGACGGGAGCGAGGTGGCCGTGCCGCTGGCCGACCT
>JALOOH010000137.1 GCA_025454515.1 Chloroflexota bacterium | reverse complement strand
GTTCCTGGGCCACGAGATGAAGGTGACCTACACGGTCGTCGAGGTGGAGCCGCTGAAGCTCATCCGTGAGCACTCCGACGACGGCCCGGTCGACACCGTCGTGCGGTTCGAGCCCGAGGACGGAGCCACGAACCTGATCGTCGAGTCCGACTACGAGATGCCACGCATGCTGCCGGGGTTCATGAAGGATCTGGTGAAGAAGGGCTGGATGAACCGGCGCATGGACAACATGCTCGGGGACTTCAAGGCCCTCGCCGAGGCGACGGTCGCGGTCCCCGCCTGAGATCAATCCGCGGCGGATCGTTCGGCGGCGGGAGAGTGACCCAAGCGGCGGGAGGCTCTGACGCGCGGCCCACGACCGGCCGCCGGGACCGCGCCGAGCCACCGGCGGGACCGACCCGCATGGAGGAAGGAGTTCGGGCATGGAGCACATCCGCGACGAGATCCGGATCGAGGCCCCCGTCGAGCACGTCTGGTCGTACCTGACCGACGGCTCGCACTGGGACGAGATCCAGCCCCGGGCCAAGCACACCGACTTCAGCGGACCGCTCGACCAGGTCGGGACGACGTTCGTCCAGACCGGGCGGATGATGAGCTTCGAGTCGAAGTCCACGCTCACGGTCGTCGAGGTCGAGTCGCAGCGGCTCTTCCATCTTCGGGCCGACGCCGGTCCGTGGGACATGGTCTGGCGGTTCGAGCCCGACGGCGATGCGACCCACCTGGTCATGGAGTCCGATTACGAGATGCCGGGGCATCTGCCCGGGTTCGTCAAGAACCTCATGACCAAGGGCTGGATGGAAGGGAACGTGCACAAGATCCTCGTGGACATCAAAGCGTTCACCGAGGCGACCGTGCCGGTCCCTGCCTGACATCGGCCGCGGCCCTCACCCCGCGTCGTCGGGGCGAGGGCCGCGCTCACGGACGTGATCGTCCGCTGCCCACGAGCCTGGCCCGCTCGGCCCCTCCTGCCCCCGGCCGGTCCTCAGGCGGAGGGTGCGTCCTCCTCTACGAGAGCCTGCAGGCGCTCGGCCTGGTCGGCCATCACGAGCGCGTCGATCAGCCGGTCGAGGTCGCCGTCGAGGACCCCCGGCAGGTTGTGCAGGTCCATCCCGATCCGGTGGTCGGTCACGCGGTCCTGCGGGTAGTTGTAGGTCCGGATCTTCTCCGACCGGTCGCCCGCGCCGACCATGCTCTTCCGGAGCGCGGAGCCCGCCTCGCGCTGCTTCTCCATCTCCAGGTCGAGGAGGCGCGAGCGGAGCACCGACATGGCCTTGGCCTTGTTCTTGTGCTGGCTCTTCTCATCCTGGATCGCGACGACGAGGCCGCTCGGCAGGTGCGTGATCCGCACCGCCGAGTCGGTCGTGTTCACCGACTGGCCGCCCGGCCCGGTGGAGCGGTAGACATCGATCCGGAGGTCCTTCTCGTCGATCGCGACATCCACCTCGTCCGCCTCCGGCAGGACCGCCACGGTGGCGGTGGACGTGTGGATGCGTCCGCCCGATTCGGTGACGGGGATCCGCTGCACCCGGTGGACGCCACCCTCGAACTTCAGCCGGCTGTACGCGCCGTCCGCCGAGACCTGGACGATCGCCTCCTTCATCCCCCCGATCCCCGTCTCGTTCATGGACAGGATCTCGGCCGGCCACCGGTGGCGCTCGGCGAAGCGCAGGTACATGCGCAGGAGCTCGGCCGCGAACAGCGCGGCCTCGTCGCCGCCCGCACCGGCCCGGATCTCCATGATCACGGCGCGGTCGTCGCTCGGGTCCCGCGGCAGGAGGAGGACCTTGAGCTTCTCGAGGATCCGCCCCTCGGCCGCCTCCAGGGCCGCGACCTCCTGCTTCGCCATCGACCGGAGCTCCTCGTCGGGCTCCATGTCGCGAAGCTCGCGGGCGCCCTCGAGCTGGGAGCGGACGTCCTCCAGGTGGCGGAACGCGTCCACGACGGGCTGAAGGCGCGCGAGCTCGCGCCCGAGGCGGCGGAGGGAGTCGGGGTCGGACGAGACCTCGGGACGGGCGAGCTCGGCCTGCAGGTCGTCGTACTGGCGCGCGATGCCCGCGAGCTTCGCGTCGATCATCGGGACGGGTCGACGGCCGCCGCGGGGCCGGGCGCGGGGTCGGCGCCGGGATCCGCGGCCGCCTCCACCGCCGGCGCCGCCTCCGCGGCACCGTCGGCGACCGGGTCGTCCACGCCGGCGGCCGCCACGGCGCGCTCCGCGGGGCCGTCGGTCATCGGGTCGGCGCCGGCCGCCTTCTCCGCCGCCAGCGCGTCGAGGGCGTCCTGGTACGGGGTCCGCGCGAAGTCGGCGGAGCCGTCCGGGACCGCCTGGCCGTCGGCCTTCAGCGCCTCCTCCAGGCTGACGATCGCGACCTCGATCATGTCGTCCGTCGGCTGCTTCGTGGTGATCTTCTGGACCCAGATCCCCGGCGTGATGATCGCCCGGACCAGCCTGTTGTCCTCGTGGCGCGCGCCGAACTGGAGGACCTCGTACGCGATCGCCGCGATGATCGGCACGAGGATGATTCGGCTCGCCACCGTGACGAGGATCGGCTGCTTGCCGACGATCGAGAACGCGATGATCGAGATGATGATCACGACGACGAGGAACTCGGTGCCGCAGCGCGGGTGGGCGGTCGGGTAGCGGCGGACCTTCTCGACGACCAGCGGGTCGCCGTTCTCGAGCGCGTGGATCGACATGTGCTCGGCGCCGTGGTACTGGAACGTCCGGCGCACGTCCGGGAGTCGTGAGATCAGCAGCAGGTAGCCGAGGAAGATCGCGACCTGCACCACGCCCTCGGCCGCGTGGAAGAGGAGCCCTTCCTGGCTGGGCAGGGCGGCCCGCGTGATGAGGAGCGGCAGGAAGAAGAAGATCCCGATCCCGATCGCCAGCGTGATCGTGAGCATGACCGCCACGCCGCCGTTCCCGAGCTCCACCCCCTCCTCGGAGGCGGCGAGATTGGCCGAGCGGATGAGCCAGCGCGTCCCGACGACCAGGGTCTCGTATAGGACCACGAGCCCCCGCATGAACGGCAGCTTCGCCCAGCGGGTGGCGCGGAAGGTGCCGGAGAGCGGCTCCGTCTCGCAGACGATCCGGCCGTCGGGCGCGCGCAGCGCGACGGCGATGGCGCCGCGGCCGCGCATCATCACGCCCTCGACGAGGGCCTGGCCGCCGTAGCGGAGGCGCGCCATGGGTGGGGGGTCCGCGGCGAGGCGGTCGACGACCGGCCGTGCCCGGGTCAGCGCCCGGTGGCCGCGCGCTCGAGACGCTTCTGGAACCGCTCCACCTGGCCGGCCGTGTCGATGATCATCTGCTTGCCCGTGAAGAACGGGTGGCAGGACGCGCAGACGTCGACGCGCAGCTCCGGCCGCGTGGACCCGACGGTGAACTCGGTCTTGCAGGTCGCGCACGTCGCGGTCGCCGCGTAGTACTTGGGGTGCGTGTCAGGCTTCACTGGATCTCCCGGTCGGCGCGCCGCCCGGCCCCCCGCATGGCGCGGGGCGGCCGTCAGGCCTTGGCCGCGACCTGCTCCGCGGCCGGGACGACCCGGACCCGCTTCTTCTTCGCCGTCTGGTGCTCGAACTTCACGTTGCCCGTGACGGTCGCGAACACCGTGTAGTCGTGGCCGAGCCCGGTGCCCGGGCCCGCGACGAACGTCATCCCGCGCTGGCGGACGATGATCGAGCCCGCCGACACGAGCTGGCCGTCATGCGCCTTGATGCCGAGGCGCTGGCCGACCGAGTCGCGGCCGTTCTTCGAGCTCGAGCCTGCCTTCTTGTGTGCCATCGTCAGGCGTCCTTCTTCGTGCGGGAGCGCTTGGGGGCCGGTGCCTCGGACTCGTCCGTCGCGGCTGCATCAGCCTCGGCGGTCGCGGGGGCGTCGGCCTCGTCCGCGGACGCGGCGGTCGCGCCCGGGTCCTCGTCCGCCGCGGCCCCGGCGGCCTTCTTCGTCGCGCGGGCCTTCCTGGCCGGGGCCTCCGACTCGCCGGCCTCGGCCGCCTTCGCCTTCTCCGCAAGCTTCGCGGCGAGAGCCGCATCCTCGGCGGCCTGACGTGCGGCGGCCTCCTCGACCTTCGCGCGCTCGGCCTTCTTCGCGTCGCTCTTCGCGGCGACGGCGGCGGCGGCGCTCTTCCCGTCGAGGGTGATGTCGGCGATGCGCAGGACGAGGTGGTCCTGGCGGTGCCCCTTCTTCACGCGCCGGCGTGCCTTGGGCCGGTACTTGAAGCTGATGACCTTCTCGCCACGGCCGCGGCGGACCACCTCGGCCCGGACGGTCGCGTTCTCGACCGTGGGGCGGCCGATCGCTGCCGTGTCGCCGTCGGCGACCAGAAGGACGCGGTCGAGGGAGATCTCCGAGCCGACCTCGACGTCCAGGAGCTCGACCTCGAGCTCGGTGCCGACCTCGACGCGGTACTGCTTCCCGCCGGTCTCGATGACTGCGTACATGGGTCCTCGGATCTGGGACGAGCGCGACCGTCGCCGATCGCAGGGTCGTCGGGAGAGCGCCTCGGGCGGACCGGGCGCGAATGGGGATGGTATCGAACCCGCGCCTCCCGGTCAACCGCGGGGCGGCGATCGCGGCCCGGGCGGCCGCCGCGCGCGGCCCCGGCCGCCTCCTCAGTCGGCGCCGTCCACGAGCATGAGCCGCTCGCGCGTGCCCCGTGTGACCACGAGCCCGCCGCCGACGGTCTCCCCGAGCGCCGCCACGACCTCGTCCGGCCGGCCCGTGCCCTCCTCCTGGGAGTGCCGAACGTCGATCCGGAGCGTGCCGGACCCGGCGCCGTCGGCGCCCGCGTCGTCCCACGCGGGGACGTCGATCCCCATGATGAGGGGCCGGAGGTCGTAGCGGACGGACCGCTTCTCCTTCTGGCGCGTGCGGTCGAGCCGGTCCGACGCGAGCAGCGTCGCGACACCCGCCCGAAGCGCGTCCGCGCGCACCGGCGCCGGCGCCGTGCCGGTCACCTCCATGCGGTAGGCCGCTCCCGCGAGCTGCGAGGCGACGGACGGAGCATGGAGCCACACGTCGTACAGGTCCACGAGCCCGAACCCGTCCGGGAGGGCCAGGGAGAGCCGATCGCGCAGGTCGGCGACGGTGAGCCGCCGGGACAGGACGACGTCCACGATCTCACGCTCCGCGAGCATGCCCAGGGGAAGCGGCGCGGCGAAGACGATGCGGGGCCGCGGGCTCATCCCCTCCGTCTGCGCGACGGGGATCCCGGCCCTGCGGAGCGCGCGCTCCCACAGCTTCATCGCGTCGAGATGCGCGAGGAAGCGGGCGTCCTCGTCGCGGCGGAAGAGGATCCGCCAGCGCTGGCGCGGTGCGAGGTCGGGCGGACGGCCGGCGTCGGGCATGGGTCGCCTGCTAGTCTGCCGGAGGATGGACGAGAGCGAGCGGCCGATGACCGACCCGGGGCCAGCGCGGGCTGCGGACGCCGATGCGATCCCGACCGGCGCGCCGTCCGCCGCCGGGGCGATCCCGGCGGCCACCGCTGCCGACACGCGGACCCCCGACCTGCGCGTCGGGGCCCCCACCCCGCGCGTCGCGCTCGTGATCATCGCCGCCGTCGCCCTCGTCGCGATCCTGTACGCCGGCCGCGAGATCCTCGCGCCGTTCGTCCTGGGGATCTTCCTCGTCTTCCTGCTCGACCCCCCCGTCGAATCGCTCGCGCGCCGAGGGATCGGCCGCGCGTGGGCCGTCCTGCTCGTCTACCTCACGGTCATCGCGATCGTCGTGGTCCTCGTGGCGATCACGGCCGCTCCCCTCATCGCGCAGGTGCGCAAGCTCATCGACGAGCTGCCGACGATCCTCGAGACGCTGCGGACGCAGCTGCTCGCGCTCCTCGAGCACCTCGGCGTGCCGGCCGACATCATCGCGTCGATCCGGGACGCGCTCGCCCACCTGGACGAGACCCTCGGCGGAATCGACCCGGGCGTCGTGCTCCCGTTCCTCACGTCGATCTTCTCGCTCGTGGGGTCGGTCGTCGCCTTCCTCATCGTCCCCGTCTGGGTCTTCTACGTCGTCCGCGACCGGCCGTCGGTCACCGCGGGACTCGAGGCGGGCATCCCGGCGCCGTGGCGCGGCGACGTGCGCGCCGTCACGTCGATCGCCACGAACGTCCTGGGCCGATGGGTCCGGGGACAGCTGGTCCTCGGGTCCGCGGTCGGCCTCGCCACCCTCGCCGGCCTCGTGCTCCTCGGGATCTTCATCGACCCGGTCTTCCTGCGGTTCTCGATCATCCTCGCCGTGCTGGCGGCGTTCCTGGAGCT
>JALOOH010000136.1 GCA_025454515.1 Chloroflexota bacterium | reverse complement strand
CTTCGCCCGCGCGGGGGTCGGGACGAACAGCATCGACCACTGCGCAAGAACCTGACACGCTCCCTCTGTCGCCGGTCTGGCGACCACCTTCGGATCCGGAGCCATGACGAACTCGATCGGGGAGATCGAGCACGCCAAGGTCCTCCTCGTGATCGGCTCCAACACCACCGACGCCCACCCGGTCATCAGCTACTTCATGAAGCGCGCCCACCGGCGTGGCGCCACGCTCATCGTGTGCGACCCGCGGGCGATCGACCTCGTGCGCTGGGCGGACATCCACGTCCAGCACCGCATCGGATCGGACATCGCCCTGATCAACGGCCTGATCCACGAGATCATCGAGCAGGGCTGGGCGGACGAGGCGTTCATCGACGAGCACACCGAGGGCTTCGAGGCCCTCCGTGCGAACGTGGAGCGCTACCCGGTGGAGGTGGCGGCCGAGATCTCGGGCGTCCCGGCCGACGAGATCCGACGGGTGGCCCGGATCCTCGGCGAGGCCGAGTCGGCCGGCGTCTACTACACCCTCGGCATCACCGAGCACATCAGCGGCACGGCCAACGTGGAGGCGCTGGCGAACCTCCAGATGGTGCTGGGCAACCTCGGCAAGCCGTCCGCCGGGCTCAACCCGCTGCGCGGCCAGAACAACGTCCAGGGCGCATGCGACATGGGCGCGCTGCCGGACGTGTACCTGAACTACCAGAAGGTGACCGACGAGGCGGTCGCGGCGAAGTTCGAGGAGGCGTGGGGGCGGCCGGGGCTGTCGAGACGCGTGGGCCTGACGATCCCGTCGATGATGGACGGCCTCGAGGACGGGTCGCTCAGGGCGCTGTACGTCTTCGGCGAGAACATCGCGATCTCCGAGCCCAACACGAACCGCATCCAGGCGCTCCTCCGCGACGCCGAGCTGATCATCGTCAACGACCTGTTCGAGACCGAGACCTCCGCGTTCGCCGACGTCGTCTTCCCGGCCACGTCGTGGGCCGAGGTCGAGGGCACGTACACGAACACCGAGCGCCGCGTCCAGCGGGTCCGGCCGTCCCTGGCGCCGCCGGGCGAGGCGCGCGACGACTGGTGGATCTTCGCGGAGCTGTCGAAGCGCCTCGGGTACGACCCCGGCTGGAGATCGCCGCGCGAGATCTGGGACGAGATCCGCGAGCTGGGCACCAGCTACCACGGCATCACGTGGGAGCGGTGCGAGGACGTCGGCATCCAGTGGCCGGCCCCCACGCTCGACCATCCGGGCACGCCGTACCTGCACATGGACGGCCACTTCACCCGGGGCCGGGGCCGGTTCGTCCCCGTGGACTGGGTGCCGCCGTCGGAGCCGCCGGACGCGGAGTACCCGCTCGTGCTCTCCACCGGTCGGCGACTGTGGCACTACCACACGGGCACGCAGACGCACCGCTCGGCGGGGTTCGACGAGGTCTTCGGCGAGGAGCTCATCGAGATCAGCCCCGCGGACGCCGACGCGCTGGGGATCGCGGACGGCGAGATCGTGCGTGTCTCGTCGCGGCGCGGGTCGGTGGACGTGAAGGCGTGGGTCACCCACCGGTCGCCGCCGGGGATCTGCTGGATGGCGTTCCACTTCGCGGAGGCGCACGCGAACGTGCTCACGATCGAGGCGGGCGACCCGATCACCCAGACGCCGGAGCTCAAGCACTGCGCGATCCGGGTGGAGAAGGTGCCGGCCCAGCCCGGGGTCCCGGGCACGGTGCCGTCGTGAGCGCCGTCCGCGAGCCGGGCGCCGTGGACCCGGGCGCCCGCACCGTTGACGAGTGGCGCGAGGTCATCGCCGACCGCTTCCCCCGCGACCCGAGCCTGGTGATCCCGGTCCTCCAGCTCATCCAGGAGACGGCGGGCTACGTGCCCGAGCCCGCGACCCGGGCGGCGGCCGACCACCTGCGGGTCTCCGTCGGTCGCGTGTTCGGCGTCGCGAGCTTCTACTCGCAGTTCCACTTCGAGCCGCGCGGAGCGCACACGGTCACCGTCTGCCGCGGCACGGCATGCCACGTCCGCGGCAGCGGGTCGGTGCTCCGCCAGCTCGAGGAGCACCTCGGCGTGCGGGCCGGCGAGACGACCCCGGACCTGCAGATGACGCTCGAGACCGTCGCCTGCTTCGGGTCCTGCGCGCTCGCCCCGGTGGTGGTCGGCGACGGGAAGGTGCACGGACGCCAGACGGGGTCGAAGGCGCGGATCCTCGCCGACTCGCTGCGCGGGTCCGAGCGGGCGGCCGCCGGGTCCGAGCGGGCGGCCGCCGGGGCCGCCACGGCCGCCGGGGCCGCCACGGCCGAGGTCCCGGCAGCCCGCGAGCCCGCCCCACAGGCGCCGGTCCCGGCGGACCTCGACGGCCGGGTCGCGCGCGCGAAGGCGGCCTGGACGGCGCTCCACGGCGACGGCGCGACCGTGATCACGGTCGGCACCGCCACCTGCGGCCTGGCCGCGGGCGCGGGCGAAGTGCTCGACGCGATCCGCGCGGATCTGGCCAGGACGGGCGTGACCGCGGAGGTCGTCCCGGTCGGCTGCGTCGGCATGTGCTTCGCCGAGCCGCTGGTGGAGGTCGCATCCCCCGGCCTGCCGCGCGTCGCCTACCAGCGCGTCTCCCCGGGCGCGATCCCCCATCTCCTCGAGGCGCACCTCGTCAACGGCGAGCCGCCGGCCGCCTGGGCGCTGGGCACGATCGGCGACGGGACGATCGACGGCATCCCGCGGCTCGCCGAGACCCCGGTCATGCGCCTGCAGGTCCGGATCGCGCTCCGCGACTGCGGCGTGATCGACCCGACGAGCGTGGACCAGTACCTCGCCGTCGACGGCTACGCGGGCCTGCGCCGCGCGCTGGCCATGACCCCGGACGAGGTGGTCGCCGAGGTGAAGGCATCCGGTCTCCGGGGACGCGGCGGGGGTGGCTTCCCCACGGGCCTCAAGTGGGAGCTCTGCCGCCAGGCGCCCGGGACCACGAAGCACGTGATCTGCAACGCCGACGAGGGCGATCCCGGCGCGTTCATGGACCGTTCGGTCCTCGAAGGCGACCCGCACGCGGTCCTCGAGGGCCTCGCCATCGCCGGCTACGCGATCGGGGCGGGCACGGGCTACCTGTACGTCCGCGCCGAGTACCCGCTCGCGGTCGCCCGCCTCGAGCGCGCGCTCGGGCAGATGCGGGAGCTCGGGCTGCTGGGCACGGACATCCTCGGCAGCGGCTTCGACTTCGAGATCGAGGTGAAGCAGGGCGCCGGCGCCTTCGTGTGCGGCGAGGAGACCGCCCTCATCGCCAGCATCGAGGGCCGGCGCGGGATGCCCAGGCCCCGGCCGCCGTTCCCGGCCACGCGCGGCCTGTTCGACCAGCCGTCCAACATCAACAACGTCGAGACGCTCGCGAACGTCCCCGCCATCCTCCGCGAGGGCGCAGCCTGGTTCGCGAGCTTCGGCACGGCCACGAGCAAGGGCACCAAGACGTTCGCGCTCACCGGCCGGATCGAGCGGCCCGGCCTCATCGAGGTGCCGATGGGCGTGACCCTGGGCCAGGTGGTCGACGAGATCGGCGGCGGCATCGCCGGTGGCGGGCGCTTCAAGGCGGCGCAGACCGGCGGCCCGTCGGGTGGCTGCCTGCCGATCCAGCTGCTGGACCTGCCGATCGACTACGAGCGCCTCAAGGAGGCCGGCTCGATCATGGGCTCCGGCGGCCTGGTGATCATGGACGAGAGCACCTGCATGGTGGACCTCGCCCGCTACTTCCTGACCTTCACCCGGAGCGAGTCATGCGGCCAGTGCACGCCCTGCCGCGAAGGCACCGGCCGGATGCTCGAGATCCTGGAGCGGATCTGCCGGGGCGAAGGACGCGAGGGGGACATCGAGCGGCTGGAGGAGCTGGGGCAGGTCGTGAAGACGACCTCGCTGTGCGGCCTCGGCCAGACCGCGCCGAATCCCGCGATGACGACGCTCCGGTACTTCCGCGCGGAATACGAGGAGCACGTCCGGGAGCGGTACTGCCGGGCCGGCACGTGCGCGGGCATCGCCGCGGCGCCGTGCACGGCGCTGTGCCCCGCGGGGGTGGAGGCCCACCGCTACGTCAGGGAGGTCAGCCAGGGTCGGTTCGCGGAGGCCTACCTCGTCGTCCGCGAGAAGCTGCCGCTGCCGTCGGTCTGCGGCGTGGTCTGCTTCCATCCCTGCGAGCGGTCATGCCGCCGCGGCGAGCTCGACGAGCGGATCGCGATCCGCGTCCTGAAGGGCGCCGCGGTCACGTTCGGCGGCGAGGCCGAGGCGCTCGTCCCGCCGCCGTCGCGCCGACCGTCGGGGAAGTCGGTCGCCGTCGTGGGATCCGGACCTGCCGGGCTCACGGCCGCGTACTACCTCGCCCGGACCTGCGGCCACGCGGTCACCGTCTACGAGGCGCTCGAGCGGCCCGGCGGGATGCTCCGCTACGGGATCCCGCGCTACCGGCTGACCGACGCGGTCCTGGACCACGACCTCGCGATCATCGCCGCGGCCGGGGTGCGGATCGAGACGGGCGTGGAGGTGCGCTCGCTCGATGCGCTGCGCGATCGCGGCCACGACGCGATCTTCCTCGCGTCCGGCGCTCACGTCTCCGACTCGCTCGGCGACGAGACGCAGCTGCTCGAGGGGGTCACGGACTGCGTGACGCTGCTGCGGGAGGTGTCGTCGGGTCGGCCGGTGACGGTCGGACGCCGGGTGGCCGTCGTCGGCGGCGGCAACACGGCGATCGACGCGGCCCGGACGGCGCTCCGGATCGGGGCGTCCGAGGTGACGATCCTGTACCGACGCGATCGCGACGCGATGCCGGCGGACGTGCACGAGATCGAGCAGGCGCTGCTCGAGGGCGTGCGGCTCGAGACGCTGGTCGCGCCGGTCGAGGTCCGGCGGGCCGACGGCTCGCTCGCCGTCACGTGCCAGCGCGTCCGCCTCGGCGCCGTCGACGCCGGCGGCCGCCGCCGGCCGGAGCCCGTGGCCGGCACGGAGTTCACCGTGGCATACGACACGGTGCTGTCGGCGGTGGGCCAGCACCCGGCCGTGCCCCCCGAGTGGGGCGTGGACGTGGGGGCCGGGCAGCGGATCGTCGTCGCGCCGGGCTCGCTGCGGACCGGCGTGGACGGCGTGTTCGCGGGCGGCGACGCGGTCCTCGGGCCGGCGTCCGTCATCGCCGCGATCGCCCAGGGGCGCGCCGCCGCACAGGCGATCGACCGGTTCCTGGGCGGGAGCGGGGACATCGACGAGCATCTGGCGCCGGTCGAGATCGTCGCCGACCTGCCGCCGATCGCGGAGGAGACGGAGGATCGCTTCCGTCCCCCGATGCCGGTCAGCGACCTCGCGACGCGGTTCGGCTCCTTCGCGGAGGTCGAGCTGGGCTACTCGCGACGGGATGCGATCGAGGAGGCGTCCCGATGCCTCCGGTGCGACCTGCGGGAGGTGTAGACAGGCGTCACGGCCGGGCGCCGCGGCGCCGACCGACGGCCCTACCCTCGCGGCGGCGACCCGCGGACGAACGCGAAGCCGAACCGTCCCTTCACGCACAGGTGACCCTCGGTCACCGACGAATCCATCGGCGAGGTCACCTTCACGATCTCCCCGTCCTGGACGTGGAGGGTCAGCGTGCAGCCCACCCCGCAATACGGGCAGATCGTGTCGGTCGCGGTCTGGGCGGACTCGTCCCATGTGCCGGCGAGGCGCATCTCGTGCTCGGAGCGGAACATGAGGGCACCCGTCGGGCAGACCCCGATGCAGTTGCCGCAGTAGACGCAGGCCGACGCGGTCAGCGGCGCGTCGTACTCGGTCGAGATCCGGGCGTCGAAGCCGCGTCCGGCGACGGCGATCGCGAAGGTGTTCTGGGCGTCCGTCCCGCATGCGTCCACGCACCGGTAGCAGAGGATGCACCGCGAGTAGTCGCGGACGTACAGGTCGTTGTCCACCTTCACGGGCTGGGCGACCGTCTCGGCCGCTTCTCCCGACGGCCGGTGGTGGTGCCCCGGCGCGCGCGCGTCGCGGTCGCCGCCGCCCGCCGGCGGCGCCGGGGGGCCGAACCGCGCGGGATCCGCGCCGTACTCGGCCATCATCGCGGCGACGTCCGGGACGAGCGAGAGGTCGACGGACGAGCCCAGCAGCTCCAGGACGATCCTCCGGCTGTGCCGCACCCGCGCCGATCCGGTCTGCACCTCCATCCCGTCCTCGACCTGCCGCGAGCAGGCGGGCGCGAGGACCCGGCTCCCGGCCACCTCGACGACGCAGAGGCGGCAGGCATTGGCCGGGGTCAGGGTCCGGAG
>JALOOH010000135.1 GCA_025454515.1 Chloroflexota bacterium | reverse complement strand
CCACGGCGTCGCGCACGGCCTGGTGCTCGGCGACCTGGAACGGCCACGAGGCGTCGCGCCCCCAGCCGACCTCGATGGCCGGCGGCCCGCCGGGCCCGCCGAACCACTCGGCGTACTCCCACCCGGACGAGACGCCGAAGTGGGCGCCGTCGGCAGCGAGCCGGTCGTGGATGACGGAGCGGCGGACGTTCCTCGCCGTCTTCGGCTGCCAGTTCGGCCAGGCGGCATCGCCGAAGCTCGCTCCCAGCTGCTCGACCGCCCGGTCGCGCCGGAAGCGCCGGCTCGTCTCGAACGGCTGCGTCCGGTCCACCGTGAGCCCGGTGACGTCCACCGGCGCGTACCCGTCGGCGATCCACTGCGCCGTGAGGCTGCCGACCCCGCCGCTGAAGAGGATCCCCAGCGAGTTGAGGCCGGCGGCCACGAAGTAGCCGCCGAGTTCGGGCGCCTCGCCGAGCTGCGGGGCCACGTCGGGCGTGAAGCTCTCCGGCCCGCAGAACATCGTCCGGATCCCCGCGTCCGCGAGCGAGGGGAAGCGGTCCATCGCGTGCTCCAGGTACGGCGCGATGCGGTCCCAGTCGGGCTCGAGGGTGGCGAACGCGACGTCGGCGGGGATCCCGTCGAGCGACCACGGTGCTGCGACCGGCTCGAAGAGCCCGACGAGGATCCCGCCGCCCTCCTCGCGGTAGTAGCCGTAGCGGTCGGGCTCCTCGACGATCGGGAGGTCGCGATGCGCCCAGTCCACCGTGTCCGTGACCAGGTAGTAGTGCTCGGCGGCCTGGAGCGGCACTGAGACGCCGGCGCGTGCCCCGAACTCGCGCGCCCACATCCCCGCGGCGTTCACCACGAACTCGGCCTCGATCGTCCCGCGGTCCGTGACGACGCCGGTGACCCGACGACCGCCGCGGCCCTGTGCCGTCGTCACGCCGGTGGCCGCCACGTGCTCCACGATCCGGGCACCGAGCATCCGGGCGCCCTTCGCGTACGCCATCGTGAGGTCGGCCGGATTGACGCGGCCCTCGTCGGGCACGTACAGCGCGCCGAGCACGTCGTCGGTGCGCGCGGCCGGCCACATCCTTCGGAGTCCCTCGAGCCGCCCCGGCGTCGTGGCCAGGTGGAGGTGGCCGACCGGACGGAAGCCGGTCTCCTGGCCCGTCTCCTGCTCGATCGCGACGCAGAGGTCGCGGGTGTAGCGCGACATCCACGTCATCGTCTCCGTGGACATCCCGGCGGAGGTGACGAGCCCCGCCGCGTGCCACGTGGTCCCCGCCGTGAGCGTGCGACGCTCGAGGAGGACGACGTCGCGCCAGCCGAGCTTCGCAAGGTGGTAGGCGATGCTCGTCCCGATCGCACCGCCGCCGACGACGACGACGCGCGCGCGATCGGGGAGAGCGCCCGAGGCCGGCCGCGCGGCCGCCGACTCCACCTCCGAGCCCGGCCCTCCCGCGACCTCCGCCATCCCCCGCGTCGTTGGATCCGTCCCCTGTGCCACGGCGTCCGCCTCCCGCCTGCCCGAAGGGATCGCGCGATCACGCGGCCCATCCAGATGGTAGCCACGCGCGCCACGGCCGACGGCCTCGCCCGACCAGCCCGACGACCCTGGCCCGGCCAGCCCGACGACCCCTCGTGCCTCGGGCTATGCTCGGGCGATGGAGCCGTCCGCGCCACCCGCCGACTCCGCGCCGCTCGCGCCGGCCGGCATCGCCCTCGTCGACGCGATCGTCTCGCCGCCCTCCGGGACCGTGGTCGGGCCGCGTCCGCTTCTCACGTTCGTCGGCCACGCGACGATCTTCATCGACATGGACGGTACGCAGGTCCTCACGGACCCCCTCCTGCACGGATGGGTGGGCCCGCTGCAGCGGCGCCGGCCCAGGCCCGACCCCCGGCTCGTCGCGGCGATCGACGCCGTCCTCATCAGCCACCTGCACCTGGACCATCTCGACTTCCGGTCGCTGGAGCTCCTCGGGCGGGAGAAGCGGATCCTGGTGCCTGAGGGCGCCGAGCGACTCATGGAGAAGCACGGGTTCCACAACATCCGGGCCCTGGCGCCGGGCGAGAGCGAGCGCGTCGGGTCGCTCACGGTCATCGCCACGCCGGCCGTCCACAGCGGGTTCCGTCCCCCGATCGGGCCGCGGGCCATCCCCGTCGGTTTCATCGTGGAGGGATCCCGACGGATCTACTTCGCCGGCGACACCGGGATCTTCCGCGGGATGGAGGACTTCGCCGAGCCGCACCTCGACGTCGCGCTCCTGCCCGTCTGGGGCTGGGGGCCCAAGCTGTCGCAGGGCCACCTGCATCCGGCGTCGGCTGCGAAGGCGCTGCAGTACCTGCGGCCGACCGCGGCGGTCCCGATCCACTGGGGCACGCTCTGGCCCGTGGTCCCGGCGCTCTTCTTCCCGAGCCGGTTCCACAGGCCGCCGCACGAGTTCGCCGAGCACGCGGCGACGTTCGCGCCCGACGTCCGGATCCTCGTGACGATGCCGGGGGAGGCGGTCGACTTCCCCTGAAGCCCCGGGGTGGCGGCTAGCGGCGTGCGGCGCGCGGCGCGTGAGGGGCCCGCGGCGCGAGGCGCCGAGCCCGCACGTGGATCGTCCGAGCCCGCACGTGGATCGTCCGATGATCCCTGATCGAGCCCTGATCGAGCCCGGATCGAGTGTCGTCCGGCATGCTCCCTTCGCCGCCGAAGGACGGCGGAGGCCGACCGGGCCGCCGCCCGCATCGACCGTCGCCGTCCGCGCGGCCTCTCGTTCGGCGTCGAGGGATCCGGAGGAGGAAGAGGAGTCGGGCTATCACATATCATGTATGATATCGCCATGGGCACGATCCCGGTCTCCGCCACACTCGATGCTGCGCGTGTCGCCGAGGCGAAGTCGCGCGTCGGCGAGCGGCAGTTCTCCCGATATCTGGACGAGGCGCTCGCACTGCGGCTCCAGAACGATCGGCTGGCGGATCTCGACCGCGAGCTGGAAGCTGAGTTCGGGCCCATCCCTGACGAGATCCGCCGCCAGATCGACGCGACGGAGTGGCCCCGATAGGCGGCCTTCCTCGGGCACGACGCATGGTGCTCGATGCCGGTGCAGTGCTGGCGCTGTCTGCCGGCCGGCCCGTCGCGCGGGCCGCGATCCACCGTGCGAGGCTCGAGGGGTACGGCGTCGTCATCCCCGCACCCGTGGTCGCGCAGGTCCATCGCGGTGGGCGAGACCGAGCGCGGATCGATCGAGTGCTCAACGCGGTCGACGAGATCGCGCCCACGACGGACGAGATCGCGCGCCTGGCCGGCGAGCTGCTCGCCGCGGCCGGGACCGAGGACGCGATCGATGCGATCGTCGCTGCCGAGGCGCTCGCGTCCGTCCCATCGGTCGTCCTGACGAGCGACCGACCGGACATCCGACGGCTGCTCGGCACGCAGCCCGACGGGGCGCGCGTCGCTGTCGTCCGCGTCTGACGGTCGCTCGGCGCCGGTCTTCACCTGGTGGCCGGTCTTCACCCGGTGAAAGGAACCAAGGTTCCCATCGCTTGCGGCGTCCCGGACGTGCACGCCGTATGCACATGGTGAAGAGGCTCGGTCGATCGGGGCAGCCGACGCTCGTCCACGGACGTTCTCGCGGTCGGCGGATCGGCGACCCGGCGACGCAGGAGGGTCGAGAGCGCCGTGCGGGCCCCGGTTCGGCTGTTGGTTTCACCAGGTGAAGACCCCAGTCGCGTTTCTGCAGCACGTGCAAGATCTCGACGAGGAACAGGCTCGGGGGAGCCGCCGCGGCCGCCTCGGCCCACGAGCCCGCCGCGGCCAGCGGCCGCCGAGCCCCTGCCGTCGCGCCTGCCGGCACGCGTCGGCCCGGCGCCCATCCGCGCGCGCCTGACGCGCGAATCGTCATCGGACGGCCCTCTGGTAGCCTTGAGGTCCACCGCACTCTCGGAGGGACACACGGACCGATGACGATGACGCGCCCCACCGCCCCCACCGCCGCGGGCCGCCCCGTCGAGCGGATCGACACGCAGTCCACGGCATTCGCCGGTTGGCTCACGTCGGCGTTCGTGTGGATGTTCATGGCGCTCGCCCTCACCGGCGTCGTCGGCTGGTTCACGCTCACGAACGAGGCGATCCTCCAGCGGGTGACGGACCTCTACCTGTTCCTGATCATCGGCCAGCTCGCCATCGGCTTCGGGCTGGGTCTGGCGATCACCCGGATCAGCGCGACGGTCGCGACCCTCCTGTTCTTCGTCTACGCGGCGACGATGGGAGCGACCATCGCCGTGATCATCTACGCGATGGGGTACTCCACGACCACCGTCGTGTCGGCCGCCGCGGCGGCCGGCGGCATGTTCGGCGGCGCGGCGATCTACGGTCTCGTGACGCGGCGGAACCTCGCGACGATGGCCGGCTACCTGGTGATGGCCCTCATCGGGATCATCGTCGCGTCGGTCGTGAACATCTTCATCGGGTGGGAGACGCTGAACTTCCTCATCAGCGTCGCCGGCGTCGTGATCTTCACCGGCCTCACGGCGTACACGGTCCAGCAGATCGCGACCGGCCGACTGGCCGCGTGGCTGGGGCCGGACAAGGGCGCGATCTTCGGCGCCTTCCAGCTCTACCTCAACGCGATCAACCTGTTCCTGTACTTCCTGCGGATCTTCGGCAGCAGCCGCTGACGAACGGGAGGGCGGCGCGCGGCCGCAACGCTTTGACGGCGGGCGGTGACGGGCGGCGACACGCCTTCGTCCGGGGTACCGCGGGACCATCCGCCCATTCCTTTCGGGTCATGGGGGGGCGACCATCGGTGCATGCCCGGACCCACCCCGCGTGGTCGCACCTCCCTCGCTCGCACGCTCGGAGCGGCGCTCGCCGGCGCCTTCCTCCTGGCCCTCGCCGCGGGTCCGGGCGCTCCCGCTCGCGCCGCCGACGTCCCGTTCGCGCGCGACTCCGCGCGATCCGAGGTCGTGGCGCTGATCAACGGCGAGCGGAAGGCCGCCGGCCTGAAGCCGCTCACGGTCGACCTCCTGCTCTCCAGCCGCGCGCACGACGCGTCGTTCGCCTGCCCGGGCGGCGGCTCGACCCCCGGCCGCGCTCGCGACAACGCCGAGCATGCCGGCCTGAGCCACGAGCTCTCCGGATGCCCCGACCGCTCGATCCTGGACGTCATGCCATCGTGGAGCTACCGCGCGCTGACCGGCGAGATCCTCGCCTACAACTACGCGTCGTCCGACCTCGTGGCGTACCACTTCGGGTGCCCGCCGGGCTCGACCGGCTTCGACTGCTCCGGCAGCGGCGCGACGCTCGACGTCTCGCAGACCGCCGCCACCGCGATCCGACAGTGGGTCGACTCCCCGACCCACCACGCGATCATGCTCGGCGCCTATGACCGCTTCGGGTGCGGCGCGTGGGCCGGCACCGGGACGACCCAGTACGGGACCGGTGGCGCCTTCTACGCGTGCGTGTTCGCGAAGGGCGGGCCCGCCAGCCGGCTCGACACGCGGGCCCCGTCGGTGAAGGGGGTCGGCGTGGCAGCGGACGGCGCGGTGGCCGGCGCGGCCGCGGCGGGGTCCTCGTCGATCGGCCGGACCGCCGGGTCGAGCCAGGTCGCCGCGGCAACGGTCCCGGCGGGTGCGACCGTCACGGTCTCCTCGACGGTGGCCGACAGCGAGACTCTCGGCAGGGTCGCCGGCTGGCAGGTCGCGGTCGATGGCGGGGTCGTGGTGAACGTCCTCGGGTCCGGCCGGATCGATGCCGGGCGTGGGTCGGTGCGGGTGGAGGCGGCGATCTCGACCGTCGGGCTCGCCGCCGGCGCGCACACGGTCACGATCCGGGCCCGCGACATGGCCGGACGCTGGTCGGCGACCGCGACCGCCACGCTCGTCGTCGCGCCGTAGGCGCCCGCGCCCCCGCCCCGGGGGGAACGTCGCGGGCCCCGCGCCCCGCGCCGCACCCCGCCCCGCGCCCCGCCCCGCGCCCCGCGCCGCACCCCTCGCCCTACGCCACCGCCTGCCGCTCCCCGCGCACGACGCCCACCAGCAGGCGGGCGAGCGTAGGCAGCTCGGGCACCCGCAGGGCGAGCGACGCGAGCACGTACGCACCGACCGCCGCCGACCCCGCCAGCACCAGCTGGAGCAGCGCCGCGGCCTTCCCGGCATCCAGCCCCGCGATGTAGAGCACGCGCTCCACGCCCCACGCGGTGAGCGTCGCGACGACGGCCGCCGCGAGGAACAGTGCGGCCCCCCGGACCACCAGCCCGACGTCCACCACCCCCGGCGTCCGCGCGGCGCTGACGAAGAGGATCGCGGCCTCGGTCCACGCGGCCGCGGCGAACGCGGCGCCGATCCCCGCCAGCCCGTACGGCCCGACGAGCGCGACGCCGAGCACGGCGGTGACGACCAGCTGCGCGGTCCCCGACGCCACCGGCACCCACGTCCCGCCCCGGGCGTACACCGCGCGCACGAGCAGCACGTTGAGCGCATCGGCGGTCAGGCCCAGCAGCAGGAAGAGCAGGACGTTCGACGTCATCGTGACGGCGCGCACGTCGAACCTGCCGTAGTTGAAGAGGATCGTCACCAGCTCGGTCCGCAGGACGATCCCGACCCCGGCGATCGGGAGGATCGCGAAGAGCATGAGTCGAAGCGTCTGCGCGAACAGCGCCGCGTAGTCGCCGCGCTCGCCCCGGGCGAATCGGGCGGTGAGCGCCGGCAGCGCGACGACGCCGAGCGGCACCGCCAGGGTCAGGACGGGGATCGTGTAGACGGTGAAGGCGATGGCGAACGCGGCCACCGAGCCGAACGCGAGCGCCGAGGCGAGGGTCGTCGCGATGATCAGCTGGAGCTGGCCGATGCCGAGCCCGTACGCGCGCGGCAGGAGGTTCACGGCAGCATCGCGCTCCTCCGGCTCGCGGAGCGAGATGTGTCGCGTGAACCGGAACCCCACGCGCCACAGCGGCACGAGTTGGACGAGCAGGAAGGCGGCCGCACCGAGCACGGTGCCGACCGCAAGACCGCGGACGCCGATGAACGGCGGGAGGAGGATCGCCGCCGCGATCGTGACGACGTTGTACGAGATCGGTCCGGCCATCGACGCGGCGAACCGCCCGGTGGCGTTGAGCACGCTCGTGACGACGGCGCCGAGCGCGAGGAGCAGCGGGCCGAGCGCCATGATTCGCACGAGCTCGACCGTCAGCGCCGTCCGGGCGGGCTCGAACCCGGGGGCGAGCACGCGCACGAGCTCCGGGGCCCAGACGAGGAGCACGACGCCGAAGAGCGCGGAGACGATCGCGACGAGGACGGCGATCGACGATGCGACGTGCCACGCACGGTCTGACCGGCCGACCGCGAGCAGGGCGGCGATGGGGGGCACGAGCGCCGCCGTGAGCGCGCCGGTCTGGACGAGGTTGAAGACGAGGTCGGGAAGGCGGAACGCGGCGTAGAAGGCGTCGAGCTCGGGGCCGGC
>JALOOH010000023.1 GCA_025454515.1 Chloroflexota bacterium | reverse complement strand
TCCCGGCCCGCCCTCGATGAAGACGGCCTGCGGCTCGCCGCCCGTGGCGCGCCGTGCGAGGTCGTCAAGCAGCTCCAGCTCGCGGACCCGGCCGACGAATGGGGCACGTCCGGGCTCGATCGACAGGCGCTCCACCACGGGACCTCCGTTCGGAGCAGGTCGGCGACCCTCCACGCACCGGGCGGAGCGTCCGGGAGGCGGAGGGACGCGATGAGGCCGCTCGCATATCACCAGGGCCAGCTGGCCGTCCAGGCGGAGGCGAACACGTCGCACGTCGCGGCCAAGCTCGCCGCCTGGGTGGGTCCCGCGGAGGAGTACGCGGCCGACGCCGACCTGGTCCTCCTCGCCGCGTCCGACGGCGCCGAGCTGCGTGTCGTCGCGATCTCCGGCGCGCCGCCGCTCGTCCTCCCCGTCGCGCCGGGCATCCTCGAGCTGCCGGCGCGGCTGTGGGACGCTCCGTGGCTCCTCCCGGCGGATGGCGGCCGCGTGCGCACGGTCGGCGGGCTCGTCATGAGCCTCGAGCGGGCCGAGCGGGCGCGGCTGAACGGGTCGATCGTCGCGGGAGACGGCCGTCCACGCCTGGTCGCCGATGAGGAGTTCACGCTCTGCCGGAAGTACCTCGCGCCGTCGGTCGCCGACGCGACGGAGCTGCGCGTCGGGCCCTCGTCGCGGCTGGAGGTGGCGCTCGACGATCCCCGGGTCGCGGCGATCGTGTCCACGGCGGAGACCGCGTTCCTCGCGAGCGTGAGCCCCGACGGGTCGCCCGACGTCGCTCACCGTGGAGGGCCGCCCGGCTTCCTCAGGCTCCAGCCCGGGCGGGGGATCGTGAGCTGGACCGAGTACGTGGGCGACGGTGTCTTCAAGAGCGCCGGCAACGTGCGCGCGACCGGCGCCGCGACGCTCGTCGTCCTCGACCTCGCCACGGGGGACGCGGTCGAGGTCGTCGGCTCGGGCAGGTACGTGAACACGCTCGAGCGGTTCCGGCCGCGGCTCGACGCGCTCGTGCGGATGCCCGAACCGTTCCCGGAGCAGGGCCGACTCGAGATCGATGTGACCTCGGTGCGCCTGCTCACGGGCTTCATCCACCCGCGGCGACGCCTCGACGCCCGCCGCGTCACGTCCCGCGACCACGTGGACGTGCAGGCACCCAGGTGACGCGTCGCCCGTGCCCGGGAGGCACGGGCGAGCGACGGAAGCAGCGGCGCGCCCGAACGGAGGACGCGCCGGCACCCATGGAGGGATCGCGATGCGCACGGTGGAGAACCTCGACTTCTCGCGGCCGGACGAGGTGCGGACGTTCCCGCACGGCCAGGCCGAGATCCTCCAGACGTCGGAGGGCGTCGTGGGGCGCCTGGTCCTCGCGCCGGGCTGGCGGTGGTCGAGCGACGTGAAGCCGGCGGCCGGCACCGAGTGGTGCGAGGCACCGCACTTCCAGTACCACGTGGCGGGCCGCCTGCGGATCCGGATGGCGGACGGCACCGAGTTCGAGGCGGGTCCGGGAGCGGTCACCTCCCTCCCGTCCGGCCATGACGCGTGGGTCCTGGGGGACGAGCCGGTCGTGGTCGTGGACTTCTTCGGGGCGACCGAGTACGCGAAGCCCGGGTGACGGTCGGGCGCGCGCGGGCCGGGCCCGCGGGGGCGTGCGAGGGGCCGGCCCGGAATGTCGACGGCCTCGCCCGTGCTCAGCCGGACCTGGTGCGGACCTCGAGCAGCTCGATCTCCGCGGTCGGCGGGAACGTGACGATCCCGCCGCACGCCGGGCACGACGCGATCGACGGCGCGACGACGTCGTCGTGGCCGACGGGACCCGCGAAGCCGCACGCGGTGCACGCGACGCGGATCTCGAACGGCTCGGCCTCGAGGACCGCGTCGGCGAGCGGCCCCTCCTCGGTGAGCATCGCCCACGCCTGATCGAGGACGTCGGACGGGATCGTCGTCGCATGGCGGACGCGGACGAGCGCCACCGGCGCGCCGCCGGATCGCTCGACGACGATGTCCACGAGCTCCGCGACGAGCGACACCTCATGCACGGCCGTGCTCCCCGACGATCGCCGCGATCGCGTCGACCACGCGCGGGAGTGCGCGCTCGACGGAGACGGACAGGCCGTCGCCGACCTCGAACGAGGCCGCCCCGACGCCGACGGCGAGGACCTCGGGCCTGGTGCCCCAGAGGTCGCGCGCGAGCGCCGCGACCTCCGCCGCGCCCACGTGGTGCGTCGTGGCCCCGGCCTCGGCGCGGGCCGCGGGCACGGGATCGACCGACGACGCGGCGCCGGCGACCCGCTCGACTGAGACGGACCCCGGGGAGGCGTCGGCCCGCGCGTCCACGAGGACGACGAGCCGAGCGGCCGCGATGTCCGCGGCGAGCTCCGGCGTCAGCTGGTGGCGGACGAGCACGGTCGCCCCGGCGAGCCGGGGATCGCCGGCGACCATCTCCGCCGCGCGCGGGCCGACGCCGTCGTCGCCGCGGAGCGTGCTCCCGTAGCCGACGACCAGGACCCCGTCGGCCGGCCGCTCGGCCGCCGCCGACCGTGGGACGACGGCCGGCGCGTGCACGGTCACCGCGCGAGCTCGTCGAGGACGGTCCCGTCCGGCGCGAGCAGCTGGATCCGCAGCGCCATCTGCCCGAGCGCGTGCGTCGAGCACGACAGGCATGGGTCGTAGCAGCGGATGACCGCCTCCACGCGGTTCAGCATCGGCTCGGTGATCGCCTCGCCCTTCACGTGATGGCGGGCGACCTGGAGCACGGCGCGGTTCATCGCCATGTTGTTGTGGCCGGTCGCGATGACGAGGTTCGCCCACTGGACGATCCCGTCGTCGTCCACCCGGTAGTGGTGCATGAGCGTCCCGCGGGGCGCCTCGGAGACCCCGATCCCCTCGCGGCGGTTGATGCCCGCGTACGAGCGGACGTGCGTGTCGAGGATGTCCGGCCCCCGGAGCAGCGCGTCGATCCTCTCGATCGCATGGAGCGTGTCGATGAGGCGCGCGTAGTGGTAGTGGAACGAGGAGCCCGCCACGCGGCCGACGCGCCACCGGAACTTCTCCAGCTCCTCGTCCGCGCGCGGGGTCCCCGTGCGCTCCGCGACGTTGAGGCGTGCGAGCGGGCCGACGCGGTACATCCCGTCGGGGTACCCCATCGCCTTCCAGTAGGGCGACTTGAGGTACGACCATGGCTCCACGGCCTCGCCGATGTAGTCGTTGAAGGTCCGCGGATCGATCCGCTCGGCGAGGGCCTTGCCGTCCGCGTCCACCACGCGGATCCAGCCCCCGTAGTGGTCCACGTTGCCCTGGCGGTCCACGAGCCCCATGAACGCCGAGCGGAAGTTCCCGAAGGTGGCGGCCTCCTCCTCCCAGCGCAGCATGTCCGACTTGTACCAGGCGATCGCCCGCTCGACGGCCGCGATCGCCTCGGGGACCCCGTCAAGGATCCGGTCGCGGACCTCCGCGGTGAGCGGAGTCGCGACGCCGCCCGGGACGATCCCCTCAGGGTGGATCCGCTTCCCCGCGATCCACTCGATGATCTGCTGGCCCCACTTGCGGAGCCCGATCCCGTCCTTCGCGAGCTGCGGGTTCGCCCGGGCGACCCCGACGATGTTGCGGACGGCCGGGTCGGCGTCGAAACCGAACAGCAGGTCGGGCGACGAGAGATGGAAGAACGAGAGCGCGTTCGACTGGACGATCTGGCCCAGGTTGATGACCCGGCGGAGGTCGGCGCCGGTGGGGGTAGGCTCCACGGCCATGATGTCGTCCACCGCCTTGGACGACGCCACCATGTGGCTGACCGGGCAGATGCCGCAGATGCGCGCCATGATCGCCGGCATCTCGTGGACCGGCCGGCCCTGCGTGATCCGCTCGAAGCCGCGGAACTGGGTCACGTGGAAGTGCGCGTCGGTCACCTCGCCGCGGTCGTCGAGCTGGATGGTGATCTTCGAGTGTCCCTCGATCCGGGTGACGGGATCGATGACGACGGTTCGGCTCATCTCGGTCTCCCGTCAGCGCCCGAACCGGGCGCCGGCCGCGTCGGGGACGCGTCCGGACAGCAGGTCGTCGAGCATCGTGTAGATGAGATCGGCGTGGGGCGGGCACCCGGGCAGGAAGACGTCGACGTCCACGAACTTGTGCACGGGCTGCGAGGTCGGCAGGAGCGGCGGGATGCCCCGCGTGGGCACCTGCGGCGCGAGCGTCACGTTCTCGATGTAGGCCCGATCCATGAGCGGCTGCACGCCGATCGGGTTGCGCATCCCGGGGACGTTCGACGTGACGGCGCAGTCGCCGAATGCGACGAGCATCTTCGTCCGCTCCCGGACCATCCGGATCCTGTGAAGATCCTCCTCGGACGAGACGGCCCCCTCGACGAGGCAGACGTCCACGTCCTCCGGGAACTCCTTCACGTCCACGAGCGGGCCGTACACGAGGTCGGCGCGCTCGAAGATCTCGAGCAGGCGCTCGTCGAGGTCGATGAGCGACATGTGGCAGCCCGAGCATCCGTCGAGCCACACGGTGGCGACGCGCGGCCGCGGGGCCGCGCCATCCGGCATGCTCACAGCCCACGCTCCTCGGCGACGACCTTCATCCACGGGAGGAACGGCCGGCGTCGCTTGCTGCCGCGTGCGACCGCGCGGCCCTTCTCGAAGAGTGCCCCGGTGGGGCAGACCTGGACGCACTTCCCGCAGCTCGTGCACGTTGGCGACTCGCCCCACGGGATCCCCATGTCCGTCTGGACGCGGGTATCGAGGCCGCGGTGCATGACGTCCCACGTGTGCGCGCCCTCGATCTCGTCGCAGACGCGGACGCAGCGCAGGCACAGGATGCACCGGTTGTGGTCGATCGCGAAGAGCGGATGGCTCGCGTCGATGTCCGCCTTCGGACTGATCCGCGGCAGGTCGAAGTGCGTGAGCCCCATGTCCTCGGCGGTGTCCTGCAGCTCGCAGTGGTTGTTCGCGACGCACACCGCGCAGACGTGGTTGCGCTCCATGAACAGCATCTCGGTGATCGTGCGCCGGTACTCGAGGAGCGCGTCGGAGTGGGCGGTGACCTCCATCCCCTCGGCGATCTGCGTGACGCACGCGGCCGCGAGCTTCGGCGAGCCGGCGATCTCGACGACGCACAGGCGACACGCGCCGCGGTCGTGGATCCCCTCGAGGTGACAGAGCCCCGGGATGTCGATCCCGTTCTCCTCGGCGACCTCCATGATCGTCTGCCCGTCGGAGCCGGCGACGTCCTTCCCGTCGATCGTCAGCGTGTAGACGCTCATGCCATCACCTCCGCCGGCTGCTCGATCGTGCAGACGCCGGCCGGGCACCGCCGTTCCTCGATGTGCGCGAGGTACTCGTCGCGGAAGTACCGGAGCGTGCTGAAGACCGGGTTCGGGGCGCCCTGTCCGAGGCCGCAGAGCGAGGTCCGCTGGACGATCGCCGCGAGGTGCTCCAGCTGGGCGAGGTCGCCGCCCGTGGCCCGGCCCGTCGTGATCCGATCGAGGAGCATCCACATCTGCGTGGTCCCCACCCGGCACGGCGTGCACTTCCCGCACGACTCGTCGCGGCAGAAGTCCATGAAGTACTTGGCGACGTCCACCATGCACGAGGTGTCGTCCATGACGATCATCCCGCCCGAGCCCATGAAGGACCCGAGCTCGACGAGCGACTCGTACGTGACGGGCGTGTCGAGGTGGTCTGCGGGGATGCAGCCTCCCGACGGGCCGCCGGTCTGGACCGCCTTGAAGGGGCGGCCGTCGATGATCCCGCCGCCGATGTCGAAGATGATCTCGCGGAGCGTCATCCCCATCGGCACCTCGACGAGGCCTGTGTTGACGACCCTCCCGGCGAGCGCGAAGACCTTGGTCCCCTTGCTCTTCCCGACGCCGATCGCCGCGTACCAGTCGGGGCCCTTCCGCAGGATCGTCGGGACGCTCGCGAACGTCTCGACGTTGTTGATGAGCGTCGGGCACTCGAACAGGCCCGAGACCGCCGGGTACGGCGGCCGCGGCCTCGGGGTGCCCCGGCGGCCCTCGATCGACGCGATGAGCGCCGTCTCCTCGCCACAGACGAACGCGCCCGCCCCGAGGCGGATCTGGACGTCGAACGCGAACGACGTGTCCATGATCCCGGAGCCGAGGTAGCCGGCGCGCTGCGCCTGGCGGATCGCCGAGCGGAGCCGGGCGACCGCGAGCGGGTACTCGGCGCGGCAGTAGATGTAGCCCTCCGTCGCGTGGACCGCGAAGGCCGCGATCGTCATCCCCTCGAGGACGCGGTATGGGTCGCTCTCCAGGACGCTGCGGTCCATGAACGCGCCGGGATCGCCCTCGTCCGCGTTGCAGATCACGTACTTCTGCGTGCCCTGCGCCTTCGCGACGGTCGTCCACTTGAGGCCGGTGGGGAAGCCGGCGCCGCCACGACCGCGGAGGCCGCTGCGGGTGACCTCCTCCCGGACCTCGGTGGAGGTCATGTCGGAGAGGACGCGGCGGAGGGCCTCGAAGCCGCCGCGCTCCACGTAGTCGTCGAGGCTCTCCGGATCGACCCGCCCGAAGTTCTCGGTCGCGACGCGCAGCTGCTTCTCGAAGAACGGTCCCTGCGGCGCCCGGACGTCGGTCTGCTTCACGTCCGCGAGAGCAGCGACGACGGGGCCGACAGCATCCGGCGTGACCTTCTCGAAGAGCCGGCCGGTCTCGGCGATCTCCACGAGCGGACCGGCCGCGCACAGTCCCAGGCAGCCGACGCGCTTGATCTCGACGTCGCCGAGGCCCGCGTCGGCGACGACCTCGCCGAGACGCACGGTGATGTCGTGGGACTGGAGGGAGAGGCAGCTCGCCGCCTCGCAGACGTACGCCGTGGCGCGCGGCGGCTCCTCCGCGATCTCCTCCGTGATCACGCGGCGGCGGACGGGCCGCGCCGCGGCGGGCATGTCGCTCACATCGCCTCCAGTCGCGCGACCAGGTCAGCCGCGCGCACCTTGCCCTGCACGTCGCCGTCCACGATGACGGCAGGAGCCAGGCTGCACGCCCCCAGGCATCGCGCGGTCAGCAGCGAGACCTTACCGTCGGCGGTGGTCTCCTTCGGCGTGACGCCGAGCGACCGTTCGAGCCCGGCGAGGATCTCCTTCGCGCCGTTGATGTAGCACGCGGTCCCGGTGCAGACGACGCACGTGTGCTCGCCCTGCGGCTTGAGCGTGAAGAACGAGTAGAACGTGGCGACCCCGTAGACGCGCGAGTGCGGGACGCCCAGCGTGTCCCCGACGAAGTGGAGCGCGTCGTCGTCGAGGTAGCCGAACGCCTCCTGCGCGGCATGGAGCGCCTCGATGAGCGCGTACGGCCGGTCGCCGAGACGGCGCATCCGCGTCTCCACGATCTTCCAGCGCTTGTCGTCGCTCGGCGCCGACGGCCTGGCATACCTGATGGGCATCCGCCGTCCTCCGATCCTGTCAGCCGGAGCGCCGGGCGGTGGATCCCGGCGCGGGTGCGTGCGATCCGTGGCGGGCCGTGATCGCCGCTGCGCCGCATCGGCGTTGGTGGGCGTCGCAGGGCCTGCCGGGACCAATGGTACGGACCTTTGGCGTCCATGGGAAGGGGCCGGTGCGCCCGACCGCGGCGGGTCCCTTCGCCCGTCCGGGGCGGGCCACGACGCCGGCCGGGGGGCGGGGGCGGCCGCCGAGGGGTGCGGCCGCCGAGGGGTGCGTCCCCGTGTTCGCCTGGTGAAAGCAACTGACACCATCCTGATCGGCGCCGGACCCAGCGCGCCGATTCCGTTCACCCCATGAAGATCGTCGACTCGGGACCCGCCGAGCGCCCGCGAGCCGGACGACGCGCGGGCGACAACGAGACTCTGCGTACCGATCCCTTGCACCCGGTGAAGACGAGTGTCGGCTCCTTTCACCGGCTGAAGACGGAGCCCGCGACTTTGCACGTGGTGAAAAGGAAGCGCAGATCAGGGGCGGCCCGGAGCCGGAGCGGACCCAGCACTACGCGGCGAGCCCGCCCGGAGCCGAGGTGAGCCGGGCGAAGCCGGCCCCGAAGCGCAGATCAGGCGCGGCCCGGAGCCGAGGGGAGCCGGGCGGAGCCGGCCCCGGAGCGGAGCCCGGGGCGGCCCGGAGCCGAGGTGAGCCGGGCGGAGCCGGCCCCGGAGCGGAGCCCGGGGCGGCCCGGAGCCGAGGTGAGCCGGGCGGAGCCGGCCCGTGCCACCGGTCTTGGCGCCCGGCTCCGATGCCACTAGGCTTCGCCGTCCGGGACCGCCCGGTCCCCGGAGCGACCGGATCGAGCCGATCGGGAGGGGCGACGTGGCCGTCAAGAAGACGAAGCGCGCGGGGGCGGCGTCGGTCGGCGACGTCTTCGCGGAGGTCGGCCGCGCGCCGCGGCGCCGGATCCCGGACGACGAGATGGACCCGGAGGTCGCGTACCAGATCGTCCACGACGAGCTCATGCTCGACGGGAACGCCCGGCTGAACCTCGCCACGTTCGTCAGCACGTGGATGGAGCCGCAGGCACAGCGCCTGATGGCCGAGACATTCGACAAGAACATGATCAACAAGGACGAGTACCCCCAGACGGCGGAGATGGAGATGCGATGCATCGACATGCTCGGCCGCCTGTGGCACGCGCCCGACCCCGACGACGCACCCGGCTGCTCGACCACGGGGAGCAGCGAGGCGGCGATGCTCGGGGGGCTCGCGATGAAGCGCCGCTGGCAGGACGCGCGCCGCGCGGCGGGCAAGCCGATCGACCGGCCGAACATCGTCATGGGCATCAACGTCCAGGTCTGCTGGGAGAAGTTCGCCCGGTACTGGGACGTCGAGCCGCGGACGGTGCCGATGGAGGGCGACCGTTTCCACATCGACCCCGACGAGGCGGCCGCGCTGTGCGATGAGAACACGATCGGCGTGGTCGCGATCCTGGGCTCCACGTACGACGGCTCGTACGAGCCCGTCGCGAAGGTCTGCCGGACGCTCGACCGTCTCCAGGAGCGGACGGGGCTGGACGTCCCGGTCCACGTGGACGCCGCCTCGGGCGGGTTCGTGGCCCCGTTCCTCGATCCGGACATCGAGTGGGACTTCCGCCAGGACCGCGTCGTCTCGATCAACGCCTCCGGCCACAAGTACGGCCTCGTGGCGCCGGGAGTCGGCTGGATCGTGTGGCGCGACGAGGAGCACCTGCCGGAGGAGCTGATCTTCCAGGTGAACTACCTCGGCGACGTCATGCCCACGTTCGCCCTGAACTTCTCCCGGCCCGGCTCCCAGGTCGTCGCGCAGTACTACAACTTCGTCCGCCTGGGGTTCGCGGGATACCGGCGCATCCAGCAGTACGCGCGCGACGTCGCGCAGGACCTGGCCCGCGAGGTGGAGAGGCTCGGGCCGTTCGAGCTCGTGACCCGTGCCGAGGACCTCCCGGTCTTCGCGTTCAAGGTCCGCGACGACATCACGAACTTCAACGTCTTCGACGTCTCCGATGCGGTGCGCGAGCGCGGCTGGCAGGTGCCCGCGTACACGTTCCCCGCGAACCGGGAGGACCTCGCCGTGCTGCGCGTCGTTGTGAAGCGCGGGTTCACCCACGACGTGGCAGGGCTGTTCATCGCGGACCTCAAGCGGCAGCTGCCGCGCCTCGAGCGACAGGCGGAGCCGCACGACGACGCGGAGCACGGCGCCGGCTTCCGGCACTGACGGTGGCGGTGCCGGAGAGCCCGCGCGGGGATGGAGCAGGCGGACGGGACCGGGGTGGATCGATGGCGGACGGAGGCGCGGCCGGCCGGGTCGAAGGCATCGTGGCGGCGACGGCGCGGAGGCAAGACGTCGGCGAGGTGAAGTTCCGGGTGGCGTCGCCGCGGGTCGGAGGCGAGATCGCCTGGGAGCCGCCCGGCGTGCGCCGACAGCACTTCATCGCGAGCAGCACGAAGCTGTTCACGCTCGCGATCGTCCTGCGGATGCGCGAGCGCCGCTGGCTCGCCTTCGAGACGCGGGCCGCCGAGATCCTCCCCTCGGACATGCTCCGTGGCCTGAACACGTTCGGCGGCGTCGACCACTGGGAGGCCTACACGATCGAGCAGCTGCTCGCCCACACGACCGGGATCCCCGACTACTTCGAGGCTCCGCTGAAGGGTGGCGGGACGTTCATCGAGCGGATGGCCCAGGTGGACTTCGGCTGGACCCTCGGGGACGCGCTCGAGGAGGCGCGGCGGCGGCAGGCTGCCTTCCCACCGGGCCGCGGCCGGGCGGCCTACTCCGACACCAACTACCAGCTGGTCGGCGCGATCGTGGAGGCGGTGAGCGGGAAGGGCTTCGCCGAGACGCTGCGCGAGGAGGTCCTCGACCCGCTCGGGCTGGCGGACACGTACCTCTTCACGGACGCGACGCTCGACCGGTACGACACCGTCTCGCCGATCCTCTTCGGCCGCGCCGCGCCGCGGATCCCCCGGGCGATGGCGTCGTTCGGGCCGGACGGTGGCATCGTCTCGACGACGGCCGACTCCCTGCGCTTCCTCCGTGCGTTCGCCGGGGGCGAGCTCTTCCCGACCGGGGTGCTCGAGGACGTGACGGCCTACTGGAACCGGGTGTTCACGCCGCTCCGCTACGGCGTCGGGATCATGAAGTACGAGCTGCCCGCGCTCCTGACCGGGTTCCGGAAGGTGCCGGCGATGATCGGGCACTCGGGGGCATCCGGCCACGTGATGTTCTGGGCGCCGGGCCGCGACCTGTTCATCGTCGGGACCGTGGACCAGGCGGAGAAGCGGTCCCTCCCGTACCGGACGATGACGCGGATCGCGATGGCCTGTCGGTAGCCGGGTCCTCGCCGGCGACGGGTCGTCGGCAGCGTGTCGCGCCGTCCCTCACGCCGGGTCGCGCAGCAGCGGGCAGGTCATGCAGTGGCCGCCGCCCCTGCCGCGCCCCAGCTCCGACCCATCGACCTCGAGCACCTCGATCCCGGCCTTGCGCATGAGCGTGTTCGTGTGCTCGTTGCGCTCGTACGCGACGACGACCCCGGGCTCCAGCGCGACCACGTTGTTGCCGTCGTCCCACTGCTCGCGCTCCGCCTGCCAGCTGTCGCCGCCGGTGGCGATGACCCGCAGCTCGCGGAGGCCCAGCGCGTCGGCAACGGCCCCGACGAAGGACGCCTCGCGTCGCACGTCGAGCTCGCCGGGCCGATCCGCCGGGCGGACCGACCACGCGGTGGCCGCCTCGACGACGCGCGGGAAGAGCGTGACGCAGTCGCGATCCACGAACGTGAACACGGTGTCGAGGTGCATGTGCGCCCGGTCGCGCGTCATCCCCGCGACGACCACGCGGTCCGCGGCGTCGGCCGCGAACAGCGCGAGGGCGATCTCCTCGATCATCTGGCCCGTCGTCCGCTCGCTCATGCCGATGGCGACCGCCCGATTGCCGATGGGCAGGATGTCCCCGCCCTCCGAGCTCGCCCGCCCGAACGACTCGCCCTCGCCCTCCCGCGAGTACCAGAACGGGAACCCCGCATCGCGGAACGTCGGGTGGAACCGGTACACGGCCTCGACGTTGAGCGCCTCGAGGCGACGGGCGGGCCAGTACATCGGGTTCACGACCACACCCCCGTAGACCCACGCGGACGAGTCGCGCGTGAAGTAGCTGTTGGGGAGCGGGCGCAGCAGGAAGTCGTCGGGCTCCATCGCGGCGAACACGAGCGAGCCGCGGGCCACGGTCCCGTCGCCGAGCGCACGCGAGCCCCGCGCCCGGAGGATCCCGACGGCCTCGCCTGCCGTCATGCCGCCGATGAGGTGGTCGGCGAGCACGATCGGCTCGACGCCATCGAGGTAGCCGCGGATCTCGTCCGCCATCCCCGCCCCGAGCGTGAAGTGGGTGACGGCGCGGTCCAGGACCCAGCGGCGCGCCGCCGCGTCCGACAGGGTCTCGGCGAGGAGCTCCTCGAGGTAGAGGACCTCGACCCCCCGCTCCCGAAGGAGGTCCGCGAACGCGTCGTGCTGCTGGCGCGCGCGCCGGACCCAGAGGACGTCGTCGAAGAGGAGGTCGTCGTGGTTCCGCGGCGTGAGGCGCTTCAGCTCGAGGTCGGGCCGATGGAGCATCACGCGCCGGAGACGTCCGACCTCCGAGTGCACGCCCAGGCTCGGCGGCGCGACGCCCTCCGTCCCCGTGCCCGCTGTCATCGCCGATCCCTCCCCGTCCGTGGCGTGCGGATCGCCCGAGACGATAGCAGGCGCGTCCAGCCGGCCCGCGGTACGGGAGGGCCTCGACACGTGCGAGATGATCCTCGGATCGACTCCACCGCGGCCGGCGTCCCGGCGGTGGGCGCCGCGTGAGCCGGCTCAGGCAGGAAAGGGGCTGGAACATGCGTCGCGTCCTGGTCATGACCGCCGCCGCGGCCCTCATAGCGTCACTCGCGGGAACCGGATCGGCGATCGCCGCACCGAAGTCGACGACCGTGTCCGACCGGGTCTGCGTGGGCCCGTACAACACCGTCTGGCTCCAGGTCGACTGGAGCGGGGTGAAGAGCGGCGAGTCCTACGGTGTCGAGTTCCAGCTGGCGGGCACCAAGAAGACGTACGCCCTGGATGGTGGCGCGCTGCCGGGGGCTGCCGGCAGCGGCATCACGGCGATGGCCTGGGAGGGCGTCGTCCGCCAGTACTCCGCGATGCGCGGGGCCGTCCTGTCCAGGAACCTCCACGTGGTGGCCGCGGCGGCGGACTGGATCCCCATCGACCCGACCTCCCTCGCCGCCAACGGGTGGCCGTCCGGCGACGTGGGCTCATCGTCCTGCCCGTAGCCCGCAGGCGGCGACCGGCCGCTACCCGTACCAGCCGAGGCGCGCGCCGATCTCCGCGGCCGCGGCCAAGACATCCCTGGAGATCCCCGGGATCCGCTCCGGCGTGAGCCGGTAGGAGGGCCCGGAGATGCTCACGGCCCCGACGACGACGCCGTCGCGGCCGCGGATCGGCGCGGCGACCGCGTTGAGGCCGCCCTCGAGCTCCTCGATGGTGCACGCCCACCCGACCTCGCGGGCCTCGTCGAGCTGGCGGCGGAGGACGGCCGGGTCCGTGATGGTCGCCGGGGTGAAGCGCGGCAGCGGCTCCGCGAGGAGGCGCTCGCGCGATTCACGGTCCAGGGACGCGAGCAGGACCTTCCCGCTCGACGTGGCGTGGAGCGGCGTCCGCTGCCCGACCCAGTCGTGGCTGGTGATCGCGGCCGGCCCGAGCGCCTGGTCGAGGTTCACGGCAGCGCCGGCCTCCAGGCGGGCGACGTTCACCGTCTCTCCCACGGTCTCGGCCAGACGCCGGGTGACCGGCCTGCTCTGCTCGACGAGGTCGAGTCGCGCGGTCGCCGCGGCCGCGAGCCGGACGATCCCGAAGCCGAGCCGGTACTTGCCGCGCTCTCCGTCCTGCGCGACCAGGTCCCGCGCCTCGAGCGCCGCGAGCAGGCGCGACGCGGTGGACTTGTGGACGCCCAGCGCGGCGGCCACGTCCGTGACGGACGCGGTCCGCTCACGGGCGAGCAGCTCCAGGACGTCCGCCGCGCGATCGACCGACCGGATGCGTGCCGGGGCGTCGCGGGCGGCCGTCAGGGCCCGAGGGGCAGGGCCGGTGGCGCGCGCCATGCGTCAGACCTCGGAATCCGGCATCGAAGCCTTGCGCCGGGCGATGAAGTCCCGGAGCGCCTCGTCGATGCCAGGGTCGATCGGCGGCGCCTGGTACTCCGCGAGCATCCGCTTCCAGACCCGGTTGGCGCGGGCGGCCGCGTCCAGGCTGCCGTCCTCGACCCACTGCTCGAAGCTGTTGTTGTCGGCGAGCTCGGAGCGGTAGAAGGCGGTCTCGAAGTTGGCGAGCGTGTGGGCCGAGCCCAGGAAGTGCTGGCCCGGGCCGTTCTCGCGGATCGCGTCGAGCGCCTGGCCGTTCTCCGACAGGTCGACCCCGTTCACGAAGACGGCCATCATCCCGCACTGGTCGGCGTCGAGGATGAGCTTCTCGTACCCCATCGTCAGCCCGCCCTCGAGCCAGCCTGCCGCGTGGAGCACGAAGTTCGCGCCGCCGAGGACGGTCGGCTGGAGCGTGGCGGCGGACTCGTAGGCGGCCTGCGCGTCCGGGATCTTCGACGCGCACAGGCTGCCACCCGACCGGAACGGGACGCCCAGTCGCCGGGCCAGCGCCGCCATCACGTACAGGACGAGCGCGGGCTCGGGCGTGCCGAACGTCGGCGCCCCCGACTGCATCGAGATCGAGCTCGCGAACGAGCCGAGGATCACCGGGGCGCCCGGCCGGACGAGCTGGACGAAGGCCATCCCGCCGAGCGCCTCCGCGAGCGTCTGGGCGCAGACCCCCGCCGTCGTCACCGGCGCCATCGCCCCCGCGAGGATGAACGGCGTGATGATCGTGGCCTGGTTCGCCTCCGCGTACGCGCGCGCGGCGCCGAGCATCGTCGCGTCCCAGACGAGCGGCGAGTTCGCGTTGATGAGGCTGGTGACCACGGTGTTGTCGTCCACGAACGCTGCGCCGAAGAGGATCCGCGCCATCTCGACCGTGTCGCGGGCGCGCTCGGGCGCGGTCACGGAGCCCATGAACGGCTTGTCCGAGTCCGTCATGTGGCTGTAGACCATGTCCAGGTGGCGCTTGTTCACCGGCACGTCCACCGGCTCGCAGACCGTCCCGCCCGAGTGGTGGAGGTGCGGGCTCATGTACGCGAGCTTCACGAAGGCGCGGAAGTCGTCCAGGGTGCCGTATCGACGGCCGCCGTCGAGGTCGCGGACGAACGGCGACCCGTACGCCGGCGCGAAGACGGTGTGGGGGCCGCCGATCCGGACGCTGTTCGCGGGGTTGCGGGCGTGCTGGACGAACTCCGTCGGCGCCGAGGCCGTGACGATCGACCGGCACATCCCCATCGGGAAGCGGACGCGCTCGCCGTCCACGTCGGCGCCCGCATCGCGCAGGAGGCGAAGCGCGTCGAGGTCCCCGCGGAACTCGAGACCCACCTCCTGGAGGATGACGTCGGCGTTGTGCTCGATGAGCGCGAGGCCCTCCTCCCCGAGGACCTCGAACGGCGCGAGCGCCCGCGTGAGGAAGGGCACCCTGGCGGCCGCGGCCTGTGCGCGCGCCGCGTGGCGCGCGGCCCGACCGCCCGAGCGGCGGTGGTGGAGCTCCTCGGTCATCGGTCCTCCTCCCGGGCGGCGGCCGGCTGCCTGCGCCGGCGACGCTCCGTACGGTCGTCGAGGGCCGCGCGACCGGCTGCCGGCCGGGTCGGCAGGCCCACGACGCGCGACAGGTTGGGGTACGGCGCCGAGCGATGCGGGATCGCCAGCGCCTCGACGAAGTGCTCCTGGAACCGCGGTTCGATGGCCGTCTCGATCTTCACGACGTCGCGGACCACGGCCTCGACCTCCGCGCGGGCGCTCCGCGAGAGCAGCGCGATGAGCGCGCCGGCGCCCGCCGCGTTGCCCGCCGAGCCCACGCGGTCGAGGTCGCAGTCGGGCACCAGGCCGAGGATCATGGCGTGGCGCACGTCGATGTGGCTGCCGAACGCCCCCGCGAGCCGCACCTCGTCGACCGCGTCCACGCCGTACGCGTCCATCAGGAGACGGGCCCCGGCGTACAGCGCGGCCTTCGCGAGCTGGATCGCGCGGACATCGGCCTGGGTGACGAGGATCCGCGGCGCCCCGTCGGAGAGGACGTAGGCGAACGTCCGGCCGTCCGCGACGACGCGGTCGGTCCGCTCCGCCGTCCGCCCGTCCACGATCCCGTCGGCGGTGACGACGCCGGCGAGGAAGAGCTCGGCGATGACCTCGACGATGCCCGAGCCGCAGATGCCGGTGATGCCGATCTCGCGCGTCGCCTCGGCGAAGCCCGGCTCGTCGGACCAGAGGCCGCAGCCGATCACCTTGAAGCGCGGCTCCAGGGTGGCCGGGTCGACCCGGACGCGCTCGATCGCGCCGGGGGCGGCGCGCTGGCCGCTGCTGATCTGGGCGCCCTCGAAGGCGGGCCCCGTGGGGCTCGACGCGGCGAGGAGTCGGTCGCGGTTCCCCAGGACGATCTCCGCGTTCGTCCCCACGTCCACGATCAGGCGGACCGCGTCGCCGCGATGCGGCTGCTCCGCGAGGATGACCCCGGCCGTGTCCGCGCCGACGTGGCCGGCGATGCAGGGGAGCACGTAGACCTCGGCGCCCGGATGCGCGTCGAGCTCGAGGGCCGCGGCCGTCGTCCGGACGGCCTGCTCGGTCGCAAGGGTGAAGGGCGCCTGGCCGAGCGGCGTGGGATCCAGGCCGAGGAGGAGGTGGTGCATCACGGGGTTGCCGACGAGGACGATCTCCAGGATCTCGTCGGTCCCGACGCCGGCGGCCGCGGTGAGCTCCTCGTTGAGCGATCGGAGCGCCGCGCGGACGGCGCGGGTCATCTCGGCCGCGCCGTCGGCGTGGAGCATCGCGTACGAGACCCGGCTCATGAGGTCCTCGCCGAACCGGATCTGCGGGTTCATCGTCCCCGCGGAGGCGAGCACCGTCCCGTCGAGGAGGCTCGCGAGGTGGCCGGCGATCGTCGTGGACCCCACGTCCACCGCGACGCCGAACGCGCGGTCGTGGAAGCCGGGCCAGGCGGCGACGACCGACCGCGCGTCGCGGACGGCGACGGTCACGGCACCGTCGCCCTCGCGGAGGGCCGACTGGAGGGAGCGCACCACCGCGAGGTCCGCGTCGAGGCCGGACAGGCCCCACTCGCGCTCGAGCGCGTCGAGCACGCGCACGAGGTCGGAGGCGGGCGAAGCGAGGTCGGGAGGGGCGACCACGACGTGGTGGAGCCGGACGACCGGGTCGAGGTCGAACGGCCGCACCTCCAGCTCCTTGCGCACCACCTGGCGATGGACCTGGCTCGCGGCGGGGATGTCGACCACCGCGTCGCCGGTGATCGCCGCTGCACAGGAGAGGCGCCGGCCCTCCGCGAGACCCCGGCGCTCCGCGTACGCGCGCTCGAGCCCGCCGGGGGCCGAGAGGTTCGCCGCGCTCGAGGTGATCCCGTGCTTGGGGAAGGCGCCCAGGCTCTGCTCGACCTGGCAGCGGCCGCAGATCCCGCGGCCGCCGCAGACGGAATCGATGTCCACGCCGAGGGAGCGCGCCGCGTCGAGGACCAGCGTGCCGGCCGGGAAGCGCCCCCGGCGGCCCGAGGGCGTGAAGATGACGAGCGGATCGCGCGACCCGCTCTCGGCCCTCGCGGGCTCGGCGGACTCGGTCACCGGGTCAGCCCGCGACCGGCCCCGCGCCGGCCGCCGCGCCGGCCCGACGGCGGTTCACGCGTCGCCGGCTCTCGCCCTCGGCGCCCGGCTCCGCGTGCGCCCGGATCCACCGCGCCGCGTCGGCATCGTTGCCCATGAGGACGTCGGCGGCCATGATCACCTTCCGGACGTCGGGCAGGAGCGGGTTCGTGATCGCGCTCGTGAGCCCGCTCGCGATCGCCATCGCGAGGAACGCCGCGTTGATCCCCTCCCGCTCGGGGAGCCCGAAGCTCACGTTCGACGCGCCGCAGACGGTGTTCACGCCGAGCTCGTCGCGGAGGCGGCCCAGGAGCCGGAAGACCTGCCGGCCGGCAGTGCGCATCGCGCCGATGGGCATGACGAGCGGGTCGACGACGACGTCCTCGCGAGGGATCCCGTGGTCCGCGGCCCGCTCCACGATCCGCTTCGCGACGGCGAAGCGGACGTCCGGGTCGGTGGAGATCCCCGTGTCGTCGTTCGAGATCGCGACGACGGCCGCGCCGTGCTTCGCGACGAGGGGCAGGACGCGCTCGAGTCGGTCCTCCTCGCCGGTCACGGAGTTGACGAGCGCCTTCCCCTGGTACGCGGCGAGCCCGGCCTCGAGCGCCTCCACGACCGAGGAGTCGATCGAGAGGGGCAGGTCGGTGAGCGACTGGACGAGCCGGACGGTGCGCGCGAGGATCGCCGGCTCGTCGGCCAGCGGGATCCCGGCGTTCACGTCGAGCATGTGCGCGCCGCCCTCGACCTGGGCCAGCACGTCACGCTCCACGCGGCTGAAGTCGCCGGCGCGCATCTCCTCCGCGAGGAGCTTTCGGCCGGTGGGGTTGATCCGCTCGCCGATGACGACGAACGGGAGATCGTCGCCGATGACCACCTCGCGGGTGGCCGAGGCGATCACGGTGCGGGCCATGCGTCCTCCGATGCGTCCGATGCCGCCTCGCTGGCGGCGGCCTGGTCGATGCCGGGGACGTCGGCCTCGAACCCGAGCGCGGCCACGACGGCCGCGAGGTGTGCCTGCGTGAACCGCGCCTCGATCCGCGCCGCCTCGGCGGCGACCTCGGCGTCCAGGTCCTGCCCGCAGGGCCGGTCCACGCGATGCCACTCGTCGAGGTAGTCGTCCATGTCCTTCTTGCCGGCGCGGGTCGCGGCCCGGTCGATCGCGACCTGGAACCGGAGCCCCAGGACATGCTTCGCGGACCGGCGGCCGTCCTTCGCGACGATCTGCGCCGGGAGGTCGCGCCACGAGATGACCGTCAGGCGGGGTGGCATCTCACGCGGACCCCGCGAGGTGGCCCGTGGCGGCCGCCGTGGTGGTCGAGGTGGCCGTGGCCGCGGCCGGGCGGCGTGCGGCGGCCGGCGTGGCAGCGTCGGGGGCGCGGCCGACGGCGAGGAGCGCCCCCTCGAGCTCGCCGTACCCCGTGTGGCGGTGCTCGAAGGCGAGGCCCAGCCTGTCGGCCGCGGCCCGGGCGAGCGCGGCGACCGCCGGGTCGCCCCGCTGGGAGAGGAGCACGAGCCGGCGGTAGCCGGCGAAGTAGACGGGGAGAAGCGCGGGATGGCGGTCCAGGCCAAGGCCGCGGATCACGAGCGCCTCGAAGCTCCGCGCGAGGAAGTCGGTGAGGTAGAACGTGCCGGGCTCCTCCGCCGCGAGCGCGTCGAAGGCGGCACCCCCCGCGTAGAACTGATAGCAGTGCGCGCCGGGCAGCCGCTCGACGCCGTGGGCGGCGAGGACCCGGTCGAGCGCACCGCCCGTCCCGCAGTCGCCGTACGCGACGAAGATCCGCTCGTGGCGGCCGCCGTCCGCCCGGATCGCCGCGTCCACCGCCCCGGCGATCCGCTCGGGCCTGTTGTGCAGGTCAGCCGGGAGACAGCGGACGTCGACCGCGTCGAGCCGGTTCGCGCGGACGACGGCGAGGATCTCGCGCGCGAGGGCGCCGCACCCGATGACGAGGGCCGTCGCGTCCGGCCGGGCGATGGGCGCGCCGCCGGCCCGCGGGGCGACCTCAGGCGCCGGCGCCACGCCGCTGCTCGATGAACGCCCGGGCCGTCTCAGCGGCGATCGCCGCGTCGCGGCAGTACGCGTCGGCGCCGATCGCCGCCCCGAACTCCTCGTTGAGCGGCGCGCCGCCGACGAGCACGACGTAGTCGTCGCGGATCCCGCGGTCCTTCAGCGTCTGGATGACGACCTTCATGTACGGCATCGTCGTCGTGAGGAGCGCCGACATCCCGAGGATGTCCGGCCTGTGCTCTTCGAGCGCGGCGATGAACTTCTCGGCGTCCGTGTTCACGCCGAGGTCCACGACCTCGAAGCCCGCGCCCTCGAGCATCATCCCGACGAGGTTCTTGCCGATGTCGTGGATGTCGCCCTTCACCGTGCCGATGACGACCTTCCCGATCGGCTTCGCGCCGGTCTCGGCGAGCAGCGGACGAAGGACCGCCATGCCGGACTTCATCGCGTTCGCGGCGAGCAGGACCTCGGGGACGAACAGGATCCCGTCGCGGAAGTCCACGCCGACGATCCGCATCCCCTCGACGAGCGCGTCGGCGAGCACCCGCTCCGCACCCCAGCCACGCTCGAGAAGGATCCTGGTCCCCTCGACGACCTCGTCGGCCATGCCGTCGTAGAGGTCGTCGTGCATCTGCTCGACGAGCTCCGCGTCGCTCAGCGCGCGAAGGTCGAGCTCCTCGAGGTCGTCCTGTCCCATCCGCTCCACTCCGGCCGTTTTGTTGCGCATCGCGCAACATGTTGCAGACTGCGGAACGCAGTGTACGGCGTCCCGCCGGCGGGGTCCAGACGGGAACGCACGCACGGGCCCGCGCACGGGCCGCTGTCGGGTCCCTCAGCCGGACGGCTCGGACGCGAAGAGCCGGTCCTCCGTGTACCGGTAGTGATCCCCCACGGCCGCGGCCGCCCCGTCGGCATCACGTGCTGCGATCGCGTCGGCGATGCGCCGGTGGTACTCGACCGGGGGCGTCCACCCGAGGGACGCGCGGGTCGCGAGCGCGGTCCGCATGAGGAGGACGGTCTGCGACGCCATCTCGTCGAACAGCGCGAGGAGTCGCCCGTTCCCGGAGAGACGGCAGTACGCGCGGTGGAACGACATGTCCGCCTCCCACGCCGTCGCGAGGTCTCCGCGTGCGTAGGCCGCCTCCACCTCGAGGAGCGCGCCGCGAAGTCCCTCCAGGTCCGCCTCGCTCGCCCGCTCGACCGCCAGGCGGACCGCCGCCTCCTCGATCGCCCGTCGGATGACGTAGACCTCGTCGAGGTCGGCCTCGGTGAGGCTGCTCACGAACGTCCCGCGGCGCGGCAGGTCCACGGCCAGCCCTTCACGGGCGAGCTCCGCGAGCGCGTCGCGCACCGGCCCGCGGGAGACGCCGAACCGCTCGGCGAGCTCCGTCTCGACCAGGCGCGACCCGGCGGCGAGGTGGCCGTCGAGGATCTCGTCGCGGAGCGCGTCCGCGATGGTCTCCCAGAGCTGCTTGTGCGTGAGAGCGGTCATCGAGCCTCCGCGGGCGGCCGGACCCGTCGTGCCCGGCCCTCGGCACGCCTCGGGGCCCCCGCCCGTGCGACCTGCGCGGGGGCGGTGGGGCACGGCGCGGAGCCGCATGGCGCGGTCCCAGCGTGACGTTGACATGCTCGATTGTCAACAGTTAGCATCGCGGGGCGGGGCGACGCGCGAGGGAGACCGCGCGGTCGTCGCGCCCATCCGGGGACCGAGCGAGCCGGGCGTGCCGGCGGAGGGTCGGCGCCCCGGGATCCGGATCCCGGTCCGCGGGCGGTCGCCCGCGCCCGTCATCGACACAGGAGCAGCAGATGGCCAGCTTCCCGACCAGCGCGAAGGTCGTGATCATCGGCGCCGGGATCGTCGGCAACAGCATCGCCTACCACCT
>JALOOH010000022.1 GCA_025454515.1 Chloroflexota bacterium | reverse complement strand
TGCTCGCGCGGCGGCTCGCGCGGTCCGCCGGGCGCGGCGTCCGGGACCGCCGCCGCCGACCAGGGGCCTGACCCGGCCGGCCCCGCGAAGGCCGCGGCGACCGGGGGCCCGACCCGGCCGAGCCCTCCGGCCCGGGCCCGCGAAGCGGCCTCGCGCCCGGTCTACTCCTGCGCGAGGATCTCGAGCGCCCGCTGCAGCTGCGCGTCGTTCGCCTTCACGATGCCGTCGGCGCCGAGCTCCGCGAACTCGGACGGGACGACGATCCGCCCATCGTCGGGGATGGCCACGACGACATCCGGGTCGATGCCCCTGCGCCAGATCTCGTTGCCCTTGGGCGTCAGCCACTCGACGGTGCCCACATAGAGCGCCGAGCCGTCGGAGAGCCTGTACGGCGTGAGGACGGTGCCCGTGCCGAAGGTCCTCTCGCCGACGAGCGTCGCGCGGCCCGCGTCCTGGAGGGCCCCGGAGACGATCTCCGACGAGCTGGCGCTGCCGGCGTCGACGAGGACGACGAGCGGCTGCGATCTCGCCTCGCCGTTCGGGAGGGCCGGGACCGCCTCCCGGTCGTCCTGCGCGTTCCGCTGGATGTAGACGGTCCCGCCGTCGAGGAACTGGCTGGCGACCTCGACCGCCTCGCCGACGTACCCGCCGGGGTTCGCCCGGAGATCGAGGACGAACCTCTCCGCCCCGGCCTCCTTCGCGGCCTTGAGAGCCTTCATCATGTCGTCGCCGGAATCCGCCTGGAACTGCTCGAGGCGGACCACCGCGGTGTCCGTGCCCGGGTACATCGCCCAGCTCACGGCCGGCACCGCGATGACCGCGCGGGTGATCGTCACGTCGAACGGGTCGGACTCGCCCTTGTGCACGAGCGTGAGGGTGACCTGCGTCCCCTCGTCGCCGCGGACCTCGCGGACGACGTCGTCCACGCTCTTGCCCGTCGTGTCGGCACCATCCACCGCGAGGATCCGGTCGCCGGCCTTCACGCCCGCGCGCTCGGCGGGAGTGCCGGGGATGACCGACTGGACGATGAGCTCGGCGCCGACCTCGGAGAGGACCGCGCCGATGCCGGCGAACGATCCGCTCAGGTCCTGCTCCTGGCGCGCGAGCTCGTCCGGCGTGAGGAAGCGGGTGTGCTCGGTGTCGCCGATCGCGTCGGTCATCCCGCGGATCGCGCCGTACGTGATGTCCTTGGCCTCGAGTGCCGCCTGGTCGACGTAGTTCTTCCGCAGGATCTCCCACGCCTCGGTGAAGAGCCCGAACGAGTTCGGGTCGCCGGGCTTCGTGGAGGCGGCCGGCACCGGCCCGTTCGAGGCGATCTCGCCGGCGACGCTCGCACCGATCCCGGCGCCGACGACGACGCCGCCGGAGAAGGCGAGCACCGCCGAGATCGCCGCCGTCGCGAGGGCGACGGCGATGTAGCCGCCGATGCCGCCACGACGCGGCGGAGGAGGAGCGGCGACCCAGCCGCCGGACGGGGGGGCTCCGGACGGGGCCGGCGGCGTCGCGGGCGTGGCGTACGCGGCGCCCTGGGGCGTCGCCTGCTGTGCGCCGGGCTGCGGCGCCCACGCGGGTCCCTGCGGGCGCCCGGCGGCGAGGTTCGGGTTCGCGGCGCCCCAGCCGGGCGCGTCGTTCTGCGGTCGGTCGTCGTCCACGTCAGCTCCTGGTCCGCGCCGGGAGGATGGGCGTCGCCGGGCGGTAGCGTGCAGTGTCGCTGGAAACGGTGCCGCGTGCGCATAAGAAACGGTTAAGACACGGTGGGGTCGCGCCGGCCGCGGGGCGTATCCTGCCTCGGACGGACACCGCGTCCGCCCGCGCCCCGCCGCACCCGAGGCCGTGGCCGCGCCCATCCCCGCACCTCGCCGGAGCCTCCCCGACGTGTCCGACCCCCGACCGATCCCCGGACGGCTCGCGCTCCGCCCCGCCCCGCCCGGCCTCCCGGACGCGTCGCCGCGTCCGCCGGTCCTCGCCGAGGCGGGCGACCCCTTCGCGCGCTACCGGGTGCTCCGTCTCATCGCACGGATCGAGCGGGGCCGCGCGGTGCGACTCGACGACATCGTGGCAGCGCTGAATGCCGCGGAGGCGGACTGGCTCTTCGACCGCGCGGTCGTCGTGGACGCGCTCGTGCGCCTGCAGGCGGCGTGGCTCAGCGACTACCGGACGACGACCGGGATCGTCCTCGACGATGGCCCGTACGGGCCGACGGTCGCGATCGAGGACACGCCGCGGGTGGACCCGTGGATCGTGCGGCGGGTCGCACGGGAGCTGGACGCCTGTCGCGAGGCGCTGGCGGCCTTCAGCCGGATCGACCACCTCGGCGACGCCTGAGCGCCGGCGGCCCGGCCGGCGGCTGCCGAGCGACGCGGGGCGGCCCGGGCGCCCGCGTGCCCGCCGGCCGGCGGGCCGACCGTCGCTACAGGAGGCTCGGGTCCGGCAGCAGGCGCTCGGGGTCGACGAACGTGGGCGACGTCGCGAGGAAGATGTCGCGGTCCACGACCTTGAACCCCGCGTCGAGCAGGACCGGGAGGGCCGGATGCGGGCCGGGCACGCACACCGACGTGGCGTGCGCGGCGGAGCCGCGGACCTCCGCCCCCGCGTGCGACGCCTGCCCGCCGGCCCCCGTGGCATGGACCGCCGCGACGGCGACGGCGACGGCGTCCGCCCCGGGAGCGATCGCGAGATGCGGCAGCCACCGGCCAGGCCGGCCGCGGCGGTGGACGGCACAGCCGGCGCCGACCGGCTCCGCGCCGTCGAGCACGAGGAACGGGGTGGCCTCGCGCCTGGTCCCCCAGTACACGTGGTCCGCCGCGCGGTCCACGCCGGCGAAGCCGCGCTCGGTCGCGGCGGCCTCGTCGATCGAGACGGGGCGCACGACGAGGCCCGGGTCGGCCAGGCGGACGGCCCGGCCCTCCAGGTACAGGTTGGGCCACAGTGCCCGGAGCCCGGCGCGCACGTAGACGGGGAGCGCCCGCGGATCGTCGGACGCGAACGTGGTGGCCGCGGGCGCGCCCTCGAGAATGTTGGCGAGGAGGCCGCGGCCCCAGCCGTGCCCGCGGGCCGCGGGGTGGACGAAGAGGTCCGTCACGTGCCGCCACGAGCCGATCGGGACCGCGGCCGCGTACCCCACCACGACGCCATCGGACTCGGCCACGACCACCGTCCCCCGCGCGAGGAGATGCTCGGCGTATGGGGAGCCGGGGACGCCGGGCGTCTCGATCGGCTCGTCGCTCGCGGCGGCGATCCGCGCGATCGCGGGGACGTCCTCCAGGGTGGCGGGTCGGAGGCCCTGGCGTGTCGTCATCGTCCCTCCCCAGCGTCGATCGCCCGCCCCGGTCCGTCGGGGCCCCTCCCGTGCGCGTCCATGATGCGCGCCACGCGCTCGGCGTCCAACCCGTGCGCGGTCACGCCGTCGATCCCGGTCATCGTGTCGGCGGCGAGGAGGGCGTTCACGATCGCCTCCTCGGTCGCATCCACCGCCGCCGTGAACAGCCCGTCCACGCGGTCGTCGAGCACCATGCGGACGTCGGTCGTCCCGGGGCCGGCCCGGTCCGACCCGGAGATGTCCGGGATGCCGCGGTTCCCGGTCGCGAACGCGAGGAACATGTCGCCGCTGGAGTTGCGGCCGTACCCGCCCGCGCGCGACAGGCCCAGGCCCGCCCGCTGCGCGAGCCGGCGGCACTGGTGCGGGAGCAGGGGAGCGTCCGTCGCGACGACGACGATGATCGAGCCGGCGCCGGGCGTGCCGGGGCCGGCGGCCCGCTTCCCTCCGTACGGGCTCGGCACGTCCGCGACGGGGATGTGCCGGCCGACCGGGACCCCGTCGATGCGGAGGTCGTGGCGGACGCCGTAGTTGGCCTGGACGAGGACGCCCACCGTCCAGCCGCCGTGGTCGGCCGGGAGGGCGCGGGACGCGGTGCCGATCCCGCCCTTGAGCTCGTGGCAGATCATCCCGGTGCCGCCGCCGACGGAGCCTTCCGCGACCGGCCCCTGCGCCGCGGCCTCGAGCGCCTCGGCGACGTGGGCGGGGCGCACGTGGAACCCGTTGATGTCGTTCAGGGTCCCGTCGTACGTCTCCCCCACGACGGGGAGCGACCAGAAGACGGTCCCGGCGGGGTGCGAGCGGACCGCGTACTCGATGATCGCGTCGTGCACGACGCCCACGCTGTGCGTGTTCGTCAGTGCGATCGGCCCGGAGAGGAGGCCGACCTCGTCGAGCCACGCCGTCCCCGTCAGCTCCCCGTTCCCGTTGAGCGAGTGCCAGCCCGCGAAGACGGGCTCGAGGAACGGGTTGCCGTCGTGCGGCAGGATGACGGTCACGCCCGTCCGGACCGGGCCCTCGCCGACCACGAGCGGGCCATCGCCGCGGACGATCGTCGCGTGGCCCACGCGGACGCCCTCCACGTCCGTGATCGCGTTCCATCGCCCGGACGGAAGCCGGCCGATGTGGATCCCGAGGTCGCGGGCGCGCGGACGCGGGCTCATGCAGGCACCAGCGCGGAGTGGACGGCCGCCACGACCGCGCGCGACGTCTCCGCGTGATCCCAGCGGTTCGCCAGCACGACGATCGCGAGGTCCGTCGCCGGGTCGACGAACAGGCGCGTCCCGCTGATCCCGCCATGCTCCACGGCGCGGTCCGAGCACGGAACGTCGCCACCGCCCACGGGCTTGCCCCAGCCGAGCGCGTAGCGTGGGTCGCGTTCCGGCGCGATCCCGTCCGGGCTCGCCTCGCGGATCCCCGTCGTCTGCTCGCGACCCATGAGGTCGATCCACGCCGCGGGCAGCAGCTGCGCGCCGTCGAGCGAGCCGCCGCGGAGCCACGCGCGCGCGAACCGGAGGAGGTCACCGGCGGTGCTCCACAGGCCCCCGCCCGGCATGGCGATCGACGCGAGGTGTCCGAGCAGGGCGGCGGTCGCCGCCGCGTCCATCCCCTCCGTCGGCGCGTCGAGGACCGGGACCCACGTCCCCGGCGGGTCGGTCGGCGAGAAGCTCGTGGCCGACATCCCCATCGGCGCGAGGACGCGGCGCCGCAGCGACTCCTCGAACGGCACCCCGTCCGCCCGGGCCAGCAGCTCGCCGAGAACGAAGAACGAGGAGCTGCAGTAGGCGTACCGGGATCCGGGGGCGAAGTCGAGCGGACGCGACATGGCACGCCGCACGAGCTCGTCGCGCGGGGTGCCGTCCCACCCGCCGAACGGGTCGTCCGGGATCCCCGACGTGTGCGTGAGGACGTGCCACGCGGTCACCGCGGCGTGGCCCTCGGAGAGGTCCGGCAGGTACGTCCGGAGCGGCTCCCGCAGTGAGATCCGCCCCTCCGCCGCGAGCTGGACGACGGCGGTCGCCACGATGGGCTTCGTGATCGACGCGATGTAGAAGCGGTCGTCCACGCCCGCGAGGTCCTCGCCCACCATCCCGAACGCCTCGTCGCGCACGAGCCCGTCCGAGGTGCCGACCGCGAGGACCGCCGCGCTCACCACGCCCGACTCGACGCGGGCCGCGAGCGCGTCGAACGCCGGCTGCAGGCGATCGGGGTCCAGGCGGAGGACGGGCATGGGCGACCTCGTGCGGCGGCGGCGGCGCGCGGCGCGTCACACGGCCGCCGACGGACGCCGGTCCGTTCGATGCGATGATGCGCCCCATGGTGAGCGTCCGCCAGACGACCGGGATGCCTATCGGGACCGCCGGAGGTACCCCCGTGGAGGTGCCGGAGGTCACCGGGGCGGAGGTCCCCGCGATCGCGGAGGCGCTGCGCGGGCTTCCCGGCCTGGCCGTGCTCGACAGCGCGCGGACCGGTCGCCGGTCGCGCTGGACGTACGTGACGGCCGACCCGCTGGCGGTCGTCCGCGAGCCGGGCCCGCGCGGGGCGACGTTCGCGCCGGCACGGGCGCTCCTCGCGCGGATGGGCCCGGGCGGCGCCTCGCCCGCCGACCTCCCTCCGTTCACCGGCGGCCTCGTCGGGTACGTCGGGTACGACGTGGGGCGCGAGCTGGAGCGGATCCCGTCGCTGGCGGCCGACGACCAGCCCCTTCCCCTGCTGTCGCTCGCGCTGCACGACTGGGCCGTGGCGGTCGATCGCCGCGAAGGGCGCGTCCTGCTGTGCGGTCGGCCGGTCGACGGCGACGAGGATCGACTTGCGGAGCGGCTGGGGGAGGTGCGCGCGCGGCTCGCGGGGGCGCGCGCGCACGCGGGCGGGGGCGGGGCGGGAGCGCCGCACGCGACGGCCGCCGCCCCGGTGCGCTTCGCCTCCGGGCTCGACCGTGCCGCGTGGGGCGACCGCGTCGAGCGCATCCGGGCGGCGATCGCCGCCGGCCATCTGTACCAGGCGAACCTCGCCCGACGGCTCGAGGCTCGCTTCGCCGGCGATCCGTGGCCGATCTTCGCTGCCCTGCGGGCCGGCGACCCGGCAACGTTCGCGGCGTACCTCGACCTGGGGCCGGATCCGTCGACGGGCGCGACGCGCGCCATCGCGTCCGCCTCGCCGGAGCCGTTCCTGTCGGTCGACGCGCGCGGCGGGGTCGAGACCGACCCGATCAAGGGGACGCGCCCGCGCGGGAGCACGCGCGCCGAGGATCGCATGCTCGCGGCCGAGCTGCTCGGCAGCGACAAGGACCGCGCCGAGAACGTCATGATCGTGGACGTCCTCCGCAACGACCTGGGCCGCGTGTGCCGGCCGGGCAGCGTGCGCGTCCCGCGCCTGTGTCGGCTCGAGCGGACGGCGGCCGTCCAGCACCTCGTCTCGACCGTCGTCGGGCGTCTCCTGCCGGGGCTCGACGCGTTCGACCTCCTGGCGGCCGCCTTCCCGGGCGGGTCGATCACCGGCGCGCCGAAGATCCGCGCGATGCGGCTCATCGAGGAGCTCGAGCCCGTCCGCCGGGGCCCCTACTGCGGGACCGCGCTCTGGCTGGGCCCGGACGGGGCGATGGGGTCGAGCATCCTCATCCGGACCTTCGTGGCCGACGGCCGGCGCCTCACCCTGCACGTGGGCGGCGGGATCACCCGCCGCAGCGACCCGGACGCGGAATGGGAGGAGACACGGGCGAAGGCCCGCGGTCCGCTGCGCGCGGTGGGTTGCAGCGAGGTGGGGTAGGTGACCGGGCGGTGACCGGGCGGTGACCGGGCGGCGATCGATCCCTGCTATCCTTACTTCTGAGAGACAGTAAGGAACAGGAGGGCGCCGTGGAGATCGCAGCGCGACTGACCTCGAAGGGCCAGGTCACGATCCCGCACGCGGTCCGGGAGGCGCTCTCGCTCGTGGAGGGCGACCGCGTGGTCTTCCGCGTGGAGGGTGACCATGCGGTCATCGCACGCACACCGGACCTGCTCGCGCTGGCCGGTTCGGTCGAGATCCCCGCGGCCAGGCGCAGCACGCAGTGGGACGACATCGTCCGCGACGTGCACGCCGCGCGCGGGCGCCGTCGGCGGTGACCGCGTTCGTCGACACGAACGTCCTGGTCCGCCATCTCACGGGCGACCCGCCGGAGCAGGCGGCCCGCGCGACCCGCTACCTCGCCGGCGCCGACGGCGTCCTCCTGCCGGACCTGATCCTCGCCGAGCTCGCGTGCGTCCTCGAGTCCTACTACGAGACGCCGCGCGATCGGGTCGCTGCGATCCTGCGCTCGGTGCTCGCGTTCCCGCCGATCCGCGTCCAGGACGCGGACCTGCTCCAGCGGGCTGTCGAGGTGTACGACGTGCACCGGCTCGACTTCGCCGAAGCGTATCTCGTCGCCTGCGCCGAGCGGACGGGCCTGGGCGTCGTCGCGTCATTCGATCGGTCGCTCGACCGCGTCACGACGGTGCGCCGGGTCGAGCCGGCGTGAGACGTCCCGGCGGGCGCCCGCTGCCGGTGGTCGGCCGGGCTGCGCGCGGGGGAGGGACGAGGCTGGTCCGCCGGTTCGCGGGAGCCGGTCGGCACCTCGGCCCGGGACCTCCGGCCGCTTGACCGATTGGTCCGTACCAGTCAGAATCACGGGCGTCGGATCGATGTGGCTGCTGCCCGCTCGTGTTGGACGAGCCCGTGCCGGCCCCACTGATCCCCACGCTGGAACGGACGATACCCATGCTCATCGCGATCGCTCTCATCACGATCACCGCCGGCGTCGCGTTCCTCGGCGCGAACCTGGCCGCGGACTCCGCGCGCGGCACCGCGGCCGACGACTGGATGCTCCACGGGCCGCACAGCCTGCACTAGGGTCCGCCCGGTCCCCGTCGAGGGATCGCGCCATGCCGGCCGTGGCGGCCGGCGCTCGAGATCACATGACCGACGACGCCCCGGCATCGCCCGGGGCGTTCGCGCGTCCGTGGGGCGTCGGCGTGTCGGTGGCGCGGCCGTGGCGCCGCGTCAGGCCGCGGCGGCGACCCCCGGGGCCATCTCGAGGACCCGGGCCGCGGCCGCTCGCGCCTGCGTGACGCAGTCGGGCAGGCCCACACCCCGGTAGGCGGCCCCGGCAAGGACGACCCCGGGGAGGCCCGCGAGTCCCGCCTCCGCAGCGGCCACGCGGTCGAGGTGGCCGAGCGTGTAGCGCGGCATCGCGCCCTCCCACCGAGCGACGCGGCAGACGATCGGCTCCCCGCGCGGTCCGAGCGTCCGCTCCACGACGGTGCGCGCGGCGGCGGCCACCTCATCGTCCGATGCGGACGCCGGCAGCGCGCCGTCGCCCTCGGTCCGGAGGTACGCGCGGAGCAGGACGGTGCCTGCCGGAGCGCGTCCCGGCCATTTGCCGGACGTGATCGTGCAGGCGGAGAGCGGGTTCGTGCCATCGGCGGCGACGACGTACCCGTGACCCACGATCGGCCGCGTCAGCTGGTCGTCGCGGTACGCGAGCGTCACGATCGTCGCGCTGCCGTACCTGATCGTCCGCAGCGCGGCGGCCGTGACCGGCGCGGCATCGTCGAGGATGTCGGCGGTCGCCGGCGCGGGCGACGCGAGGACGACGGCGTCGGCGTCGAGGCGGCTCCCGTCCGCCAGGAGGAGGCGCGAGCCCCCGCCGGCGGGCTGGAGCGCGACGACCGATGCACCGAGGCGGACGTCCACGCAGCTCATGCCCTCGATGGCCGTCGCGAGCGCGTCGGTCATCCGCGTCATCCCGCCGCGCAGGCTGAGGAAGACGGATCGCGGCGCCGGTCCCGGCGGGGGTCCGCCCGGCCCGCCCGGTCCGCCCGGTCCGCCCGGTCCGCCCGCCGCGGCTGCCGCGTCCGCGGCCGCGCGGGCGGCCGCTCGCTCGTTCTCGCGCGCCTTCCGCAGCCGCGCCTCCGCGACGCTCGCGAGGAGGAGGCTCCGGTGCTCGCGCTCGTTCTCCCGCAGGCTGGGGATCACCGCGAGGAGGCTCAGCTCGTCGATCGACGTGCCGTAGATGCCGCCGACGAGGGGGCCCGCGAGCCGGTCCACAAGGGCGTCCCCCAGCCGTCGCCGGAGGAGGCGGCCGACCGTGTCGTCGCCCTCCATCGGGCCGCGCGGGAGGACGAGGTCGAGCCCCATCCGCGCCTTCTCGGGCCACGAGAACAGCCGCGTGGTCACGAAGGGCAGGAACTTCGTCGGCAGGACGAGTGCGAGCCCGTCGGGCATCGGGACGAGGCGGTCGCCGCGCAGGACGTACACGGTCCGTGGGTCCACGGTCCCGACGAGATCGGGGCCCAGGCCCAGCTCGCGGCAGAGCTGCGCCGCGGCGGGCCGCACCGCGATGAACGAATCGGGCCCCTCCTCGACGACGAAGCCGTCGCCCGTGAAGGTGCGGACCTTGCCGCCGAGGCGGTCCGACGATTCGAGCAGCGTGGTCCGGATCCCGGCCCGGCCGAGGACGTACGCGGCCGTGAGGCCCGTGACCCCGCCACCGACGACGACCGCGTGCATGCGCGACCCCGGCCCCGCCCCGCCCGCCCTACCCGGCGCGCGCCGCGGTCGCGGCCGCGGCGATCGCCGCGGCAGCCACATCGTCCGCGGCCGGCGGCACGTACGGGCAGAGCGGGTCGGTCTCGAGCGGGTCGCCCGTCCACGTGAACGCGCGGGCGCGCGAGCCGCCGCACAGGGCGTTGTACTCGCAGCGGCCGCAGCGGCCCTTGAAGCTCGCCACGTCGCGGAGCGAGCGGAAGAGCGGGCTGTTCCGGTACACGTCGACGATATCGTCGCGGCGGACGTTGCCCGCGGCGACGGGGAGGAAGCCCGACGGGTAGATGTCGCCGTCGAAGTTGATGAACATGATCCCGTTGCCGTCGCGGATCCCGAACCCGCGCCCGATGCTCGTCTGCGCGATCTCCTCGTCCGTCATCCCGCGGTCGTGCATCGTCCGGATCGCGATCCGGCGGTAGTGCGTCGCCTCGGTCGTCTTCACCTGGAACGGCGCGGTCTTCCCGATCTCGAGCAGCCAGGCCATGAGCTTCTCGCTCTCGGCCGGGCTGATCTCCTGCAGGTCCGTGCCGCGGCCCACGCTGATGAGGAAGAAGAGGCTCCAGCGCATGATCCCCAGGCTGGGGCAGAGGTCGAAGATCGCCGGCAGGTCGTCGAGCGTCTCGTTCGTCACGAGCGTGTTGAGCTGCACCGGGAGCCCGGCCTCCTGCGCCCAGCCGGCCGCCTTCACGGTCAGGTCGAACGTGCCCTCCACGCCGCGGAAGCCGTCGTGGCGGACGGCGTTGGAGCCGTCCAGGCTGAGGCTGATGTTCTGGACTCCCGCCTCCTTCAGGCGGAGCAGGGCGTCGCGGGTGAGCTCCGGCGTGGCCGCCGGCGCGAGCGAGGCACCGATCCCGCGGGCGCGGGCGGCGCGGACGAGGTCCGGGAGGTCGGGTCGACGGAGGGGGTCGCCGCCGGTGAAGACGACGTGCGGCATCGGGTCCCCGAAGCCGAGGACGCGGTCGAGGAGCGCCTCGCCCTCGGCCGTCGTGAGCTCGTCGGGGTGGCGCTCGGCGTTGGCCTCGGCGCGGCAGTGGCGGCAGACCAGGCCGCACGACCGGGTCATCTCCCAGTACAGCATCATCGGCGCGCGGCCGAAGACGTAGCCGGTCGGGCGCACGGAACCGGCGCCGGGGATCGCCCCCGGGTGGCCGCCCGGATGGCCGGCGCGGAGGCCCGACGGCGGACCGGGGATGGCCGGCGGCTTCGTCGGGGGCGCGGGCGCGGTGGCGGAGGTCGTGACGGCGTGGGTCGCGATCGTCTGGTCCACGAGGGATCCTCCTGGGGTCAGCGGCCGGCGGAGGCGGCCGGGAAGGCCGCGCCCGTCGGGGGGAGCGTCCGCTCGACGATCCCGGCGAGCGCCGAGACCAGGTGCGGGTCGTCGTCGAGCATCCGGGGCCGCTCCAGGTGGATCCCCACCTCGCGGGCGACGCCCTGCGCCTCGATGTCGATGTCGTACAGGACCTCGAGATGGTCCGCGATGAACCCGACGGGGCTGACGACGAGCTCGGTCGCCCCGTCGCCGGCGAGGCGGCGGATCTCAGCGAGGATCTCCGGGCCCAGCCACGGCTCGTCGGTCCGGCCGGCGCTCTGGTACGCGAAGTCGTACGCCTCCCGGCCGAGGGCGTCGGCGACGAGGCGCGACGTGGCGACGAGCTCGTCCGGGTAGACGTCGCCGGCGTCCACGACCCGCTGCGGCAGGCTGTGCGCGGTGAACATGAGCCGGACGGCGGCCGGGTCGGGGAAGCGGGCGAGCGCCTCGCCGGTGGTCTCGGCCAGGCCCTCGATGAACGCGGGCTCCCGGCACCACGACGCGACGAACGCGATGCGCGGGGCACGGTCGCCGAGGGCGGCGCACGCGGCGTCCACGGCGCGGCGGTAGCCCTCGACGCTCATCGACGCCTGCGGCGCGAGCGGGATGGCGACCGCGTCGGTCACCCCGTCGTCGGCCATGCGCTCGATGACGGCCGCGATCCGGGGCGCGATGTGGCGCATGCCGGCGTACACGGGGATCGGGCGGCCGCGGCGGGCGAGCTCGGTCTCGAGCGCCGCGCGCTGATCCTCCACGATCCGCGAGAGCGGCGACCCGCCGCCGATCGCGCGGTAGCGGTCCGTGAGCTCCGCGAGGAGCTCGGGCGTCGGCGGGTTCCCCCGGCGGATGTCCGTGTAGTACGCCTCGACCTGGTCGAGCGAGTCGGGGCTGCCGTAGGCGAGGAGGAGGACGGCGGGAGTGGTCATCGGGACGCTCCGTTCGATGTGCCGGAGTGGTCGCGCTGGGCCGGGCGGCTCTCGTGGACGAGATCCACGAGGCGACGGAGGTCGTCGGGATCGGTCGCCGGGATCACGCCGTGCCCCAGGTTGAAGACGTGGCCGGGTCGCCCGGCCGCCTGGTCGAGGACCCAGCGGGCGGCATCGGCCACGGCATCGAAGGGGCCCAGGAGGAGGACCGGGTCGAGGTTCCCCTGCACCGCGCGGTCGCCCACGAGCGCCCAGCCGTCCGCCAGGGAGATGCGGTGGTCGAGCCCCACGATGTCGCCGCCGGCCTCGGCCTGCTGCCGCAGGATCCCCGCAGTCCCGGTGCCGAAGTGGCACGTGGGGACGCCGAGGCTCGCGAGCTGGTCGAACAGTCGCGCCATCCAGGGCGCCACCGACCGGGAGTAGTCGAACGGGGACAGGCCGCCCACCCAGGAGTCGAAGACCTGGACGGCCTGCGCGCCGGCCTCGACCTGCGCGCGGAGGTATCGCGCGGTCGTGTCGGTGAGGATCTTCATGAGCATCGACCACGTCCCCGGGTCCGCGTGCATGAGCGTCCGGGTCCGGACGAACTCGCGGGAGGGGCCGCCCTCGACGAGATAGCACGCGAGCGGCGTGAACGGGGCGCCGGCGAAGCCGATGAGCGGGACCGGCGACTCCGCGCGGATGAGCCGGATCGCCTCGAGGAGGGGCGCGACGTCGCGGGCGGGCTCGAAGGGCACGAGCGCGGCGACGTCCGCCGCGGTCCTGATCGGCCGCTCGAGGACGGGGCCGCGCCCCTCGACGATGTCGAAGGCCACGCCCATCCCGGCGAACGGCGTCGTGATGTCCGCGAAGAGGATCGCCGCGTCCACGCCGAGGCGGCGGACCGGCTGCATCGTGACCTCGGCGCAGAGCGCCGCGTCACGGGTGATCTCGACCAGGGTGGCGCGCTCGCGGACGGCGCGGTACTCGGGCAGGGACCGGCCGGCCTGGCGCATGAACCAGACCGGCGTGGCGTCGACCGGGAGGCGACGGGCCGCGCGGAGGTACCGCGCGGTGGGCTGGGCGGCCGGGGCCGGGTCGGCGGCAGCGGCCGGGGCCGGGTCGGCGGCAGCGGCCGGGGCCGGGTCGGCGGCCGGGCGGCGCCGGCTCCGCGTCGCGCCCCGCTCCGCCGTCATGCGCGGAACGCGGCAGCCGCCGCGTCGAGCGTCGCGGCGAGCTCGGCGTCGCCGTGGGCCGCCCCGACGAACCACGCCTCGAACTGCGACGGCGGCAGGAGGATCCCCGCGTCGAGCATCGCGCCGAAGAACCGCGCGAACGCGGCGCGGTCCGCGTCGAGCGCCTCGGCGGCGTCGGTCGGCGGCTCGGGCCGGAAGAAGACGGTGAGGAGGGCTCCCACCCGGGCGGTCGCGACCGGCGCGCCCGCGGCCGCGGCCGCGTCGCGCAGCCCCGCCTCGAGGGCGGCGCCGTACGCCTCCAGCCGGTCGTACAGGGCCGCGTCGAGGAGCGCGAGCGTCGCGGCTCCCGCCGCCATCGTGAGCGGGTGGCCGGAGAGCGTCCCGGCCTGGTACACGCCGCCGAGCGGCGCCACCTGCTCCATGAGGTCCCGCCGGCCGCCGTACGCCCCGACCGGCATCCCGCCGCCGATGATCTTCCCGAGGACCGTGAGGTCCGGGGCCACGCCGTAGCGGGCCTGCGCGCCGCCGTGCGCGACGCGGAAGCCGGTGATGACCTCGTCGAAGACGAGGAGCGCGCCGTTGGCGGCCGTCACCTCGCGGAGCCCCTGGAGGAACCCGGGCGCGGGCGGGATGACGCCGACGTTCGCGGCGACGGGCTCGACGACGACGGCCGCGACGAGCCCGGGGTGCGCGTCGAACGCGGCCCGGACGGCCTCGAGGTCGTTGTACGCGACGACGACGGTGCCCGCGGCGACGGCCTCGGTCACGCCGGCGCTGCCGGGGATCGACAGCGTCGCGACGCCCGATCCGGCGTCCACGAGGAGGCCGTCGGAGTGGCCGTGGTACCCGCCCGCGAACTTCACGACGAGCGGCCGGCCCGTCGCGCCACGGGCGAGGCGGAGCGCGCTCATCGCGGCCTCGGTGCCCGAGGAGGTGAAGCGGAGCATCTCCATCGACGGCATCGCGGCCCGGATGGCCTCGCCGAGCGTGATCTCGCCCGGTGACGTCGCGCCGAGCGCGAACCCGTCGAGGGCGGCCGAGCGGACCGCCTCGACCGCGGCCGGGTGGGCGTGGCCGAGGATCGCGGGGCCCCACGCCCCGATGTAGTCGACGTAGTCCACACCGTCGGCGTCGCGGACGCGCGCACCGGAGCCGGAGGCGAGGACGAGCGGCGGCCGACCGACCGAGCGGAAGGCGCGGACGGGGCTGTTGACGCCGCCGGGGAAGAGGCGCTCGGCGCGGGCGATGAGGTCTGCCTGGCGGCCGGGACCGCGAGACGCGGGGGTCGCGGAGGGGGTGACGGGGGCGGTCATCGCGGATCCTCCCGGAGCCATTCCGCGATCTCCGCGGCGGCGTACGTGATGACGAACGAGGCGCCGGCCCGGACGATCGACGTCGTCGATTCGAGGAGCGCGCGGCGCCGGTCGAGCCAGCCGTTCTGGGCCGCCGCCACGATCGACGCGTACTCGCCGCTCACCTGGTATGCCCCGATCGGCAGGTCGAAGCGGTCGTGGGCGCGGGCGAGGATGTCGAGCGACGGGAGCGCCGGCTTCACGAGGATCGCGTCGGCGCCCTCGGCGACGTCGAGGGCGATCTCGAGCATCGACTCGCGGGCGTTCGCCGGGTCCATCTGGTAGCCGCGCCGATCGCCGAACGCCGGCGCGGAGTCTGCAGCCTCGCGGAACGGGCCGTAGAACGCCGATGCCGTCTTCGCCGCGTACGCCAGGATCGCGGTCTCGCGGTGCCCGGCGGCGTCGAGCGCCGCGCGGATCGCGGCGACCTGGCCGTCCATCATCGCGGACGGAGCGACGACGTCGGCCCCCGCGGCAGCCTGCGAGACGGCGGTCTCGGCGAGGAGCGCGATCGCGAGGTCGTTCGCGACGCTGCCGTCCTGCGCGAGCGGTCCGCAGTGCCCGTGGTCCGTGTACTCGCAGAGGCACGTGTCCGCGATGAGCGGGAGCGAGACGTCCGCCTCGCGCAGGCGGGAGAGCGTCTCCTGGATGATGCCGTCCCGGGCCCATGCGCCGGACCCCACGCCGTCCTTCGCGTCGGGGAGCCCGAACAGGATGAGCCCGCCGACGCCGAGCGTGTCGAGGCGGCGCGCCTCCTCCACGACGAGGTCCGGCGAGAGGCGCGCGACGCCCGGCATCGAGCCGATCGGGTCGCGGCGGCCCGTCCCGGGCTGGACGAAGAGCCCGGCGACGAGCATCGACGGGTCGAGGTGTGTCTCGCGCACGAGCGCGCGCAGCCCGGCGGTGCGACGGAACCGGCGGAGCCGGCGCTGGGGGATCGTCGGCGCGACGGCGGCGTCGGGCCGGTCGATGGCGAGGGTCATGCGAGCGCTCCGGTGGCAGGGGTGACGAGTGTGGCGGAGACGAGGTCGGCGACCGCCTCGGCGCGCGGCGAGGCGGCTGTCGCGACGCGTGCGAAGCCGGCGGCCGTCGCGACGGCGGTCGTGGGCTCGCCGATGCAGCAGGCGGGCAGCGCGCGGACGGCTGCTGCCAGGTCCGCCGGCAGGAGCGCGAGGAGGCCCCGCACGGTCGAGCCGCTGGTGAAGACGAGGGCGGCGACCATCCCGGACGCGACGACGTCGACAAGGGCGCCGCGGGACGACTCGGGACCCTCGACCGTCCGGTAGGCGACGATCTCCTCGACCCGCGCGCCGGCGGCCGCGAGTCGCTCGGGGAGCGAGGTGTCCGCGATGTCCGACCGGGCGAGGAGGACGCGCTCGCCGGGGCGGACGGGCAGCTCCGCGCCGAGCGCGGCGCCCGAGCCGGCGGACGGGACGAAGACCGGGCCGACGTCCGCCGGATCGAGGACGAGCGCCGTCGCCGCCCCGACCGCGGCCCAGCGCGCGGAGCCCGGGTGGGCGCCGGCGCGCGCGGCGGCCGCGAGGAGCGCCCGCGCGCCGTTCGGGCTCGTGACCACGACCCAGTCGAACTCCGGCAGCCGGCGGGCCGCGGCCTCGATGGGCGCCGGATCGGCCGGCTCGACGGCGATCGTCGGGATGACGACCGCGCCGATCCCCCGCGCGTCGAGCGCGGCGACGAGCGGGCCGGCCTGGTCCTCCGGCCGCGTGACGAGGACCGTCGGGCGGCGCGCCGCGCCGGGTGCATCGGCCCCGCGCGCCGGACGGAGCGCGGCCGCGAGGGCCTCGGCGAGCGCGATGCGGTCCGCGACCGGACCGCGGGCCTCGCGCCAGGCGACCGGGACGCCGGGGCCGACCGGCTCGCGGGAGACGCCGGCGCGGAGGACGATCTCGCCGCCCTCGATCCGCCCGAGGCAGCCGATCGGCGCGCGGCACCCACCGCCGGAGGCGTGCAGGAAGGCGCGCTCGGCCTCGACGCACATGCGGGTGGGCGCGTCGTCGAGCAGCGCGACCGAGGCCCGCGCGACGTCGTCGCCGGCACGGACCTGGACCGCCACGGCCCCCTGGCCCGGCGCCGGCGGGATGACGTCGGGCTCGATCCGCTCGTCGATCCGGTCGTCGCGGTCGAGCCGCGTGAGGCCGGCGACGGCGAGCACGAGCGCGTCGCTCTCGCCGGAATCGAGCCGGCGGAGGCGCGTGTCCACGTTCCCGTTCAACGGGTGGACCCGGAGGTCGGGACGCTGCGCGAGAAGGAACGCGGAGCGCCGCGGGCTGTCGGTCCCCACGCGGGCACCGCGAGGGAGGGTGGCGACCGAGCCGCCGCGCTCGCGGCAGACGAGGGCGTCGCGCGGGTCCTGGCGGGGCCGGTACGCGGCGATCGCGAGCCGGGCGTCCACCGTCGTGGGCACGTCCTTCGCGCTGTGGACGGCGAGGTCGATCGAGCCGTCGAGCAGGCCTCGCTCCAGGGCGCCGACGAACGCGCCCTCGCCCCACGCGGTGTCGGGCGCCTGGTCGTCGCCCGCGGTCCGGATCACGACGAGCTCCACCGGGACCCCGACCGCCTCGAGCGCAGCCGCCACCTCCCGCGACTGGATGAGCGCGAGCGCACTCCCCCGCGTGCCGAGCCGCAGGACCCGTGCCGCCGGGGGGGCGGGCGGCACGGGCGCCTGCTGCGGACCGGTCACAGGCCGAAGAGCTCGCGGACGAGCGCGTCGCGCTCGCCGCTCGAATCCGAGCGGAGAGCGGCGAGCGGTCCGTGGAGCAGGCCGGCGACGAGGCGCTGGGACATCTCGTCCACGAGGTCGCGGACCTCGGGCTCGAGCGTCGGGGCGCGGCGGAGGAGCCGGTCGAGCTCCGCTGCACGACGCGCCTCGGCGTGGTCGGCGATCGCGCGGATCGCGGGGACGCAGCCGCGCGTCGCCGTCCACGCCTCGAACTCCGCGGCGGTCTCGGCCACGAGGCGGTCCACCCGGCGCCGGAGGCGCTCGTGCGGCTTCGCCTCGGGAGCGCGCGCGAGGTCGTCCACCGAGATGAACGCGGGCCCGAGCGCGGCCTGGACGTCCGGCGGGATCGCCGGGGGGGACGACAGGTCGACGACGACCGCGCCCGCCTGGCCGAGACGACGGGAGGTCGCCGGGTCGACGGGCCACGGGCCGCCGGCCGCGACGATGACGCCGGCGACGGCGGGGAGCCCCGCGCCGGGCGCGAAGGGCACCGGTACGCCCGCGACGTCGTGCGCGAGCGCCGCGGCCCGCTCCTCGGTCCGGTTCGTCACGAGGACGCGGGCGCCGCGGCGGGCGGCGGCGAGCGCGGAGATCCGGCCCATCGCGCCGGCACCCACGATGAGGACGGGCCGGTCCTCGAGCGTCTCGTGGTCGCGGCCGATCCGGTCGAGCGCCACGTCGGCGAGCGACCGGGGCGCGCCGTCGCGCCAGGCGTGCGCCTGCCGGCCGACGTGGAGCGAGTGCTGGAAGAGGCGCTCCAGGACCGGGTCGAGCGGCGCAGCGGCCGCGTCCCGGCCCGCGAGAGTGACGCCGATGGCACCGGCGGCCCCGCCGGCAGGGCAGGACCCGGGTGTCGCGGCGGTGTGCTCGTGCCGTGCCGCCAGGCAGTCGCGCAGCTGGTGGAGGATCTGGTCCTCGCCGATGACGACGCTGTCCATCCCGGCCGCGACGGTGAACAGGTGGCTCGCCGCCTCGGTCCCGTCGAGACGCACGCCACCCGCGGGCAGGGGCGGGAGCGCGGCGCCCTGGAGCGCCGGCGACCATGCGTACAGCTCCACGCGGTGGCACGTGTGCAGGAGGATCGTCCCCCGCGCATCGGCGAGCGGGGCGGCGTGCGCGGCGAAGGCCTCGCGGTCGAGGCTGGGGACCCGCCGGGCGTGGACGGTGAGCGCGACGAGCGGCGCGAGGGGCCGCCCGGTCATGCCACCACCTCGGCGAGCGCGAGCGGCGACGCTTGCCCGCAGGCCACGGGCCCGGCTTCCGCGGCGATCGCGTTGGGGCGGCCGCCGCCGCCCGGAGCCGCCTCGTGCGCCTCGATCGTCACCAGGAGGAGCGCGTCGAGCGCCGCCAGCGTGGACTCCAGGAGGCTCGTCGCCTCCTTCGTGTCCAGGTTGCGACGCCGGGCGAAGGTCGCGATCTCGCCCACGAACGGTCGCGCGAAGCGGAGGAACGTCGCGACGGTGTCGTGGACCGTGGCGCCGTGGAGTCGCGCCACGCGGCCGTACTCGGCCGCGACGGCGGACGCCTCGTCCAGCCGCGCCTTCCGCTCGGCGTCGTCGGCGGCGTCGAGGTACGCGAGGAGCGCGGTCGAGAGGCCGCGTCCCCGCTCGCGGAGCGGGTCGCGCTCGGTGCTCTCCATCGCACGGATCCAGGCCGCGTCCGGTCCCTCCGTCACGGTGCTCCGCCGGTAGGCGCGGGCCATCCGCTCGGGGGTCTCGCCGAGCTGCTGCAGAGGCAGTCTGCCGCCGCGGTCGTGCGGGATCATCGATTCGAGGGAGGACCGGAGGAATCGCCGGTGCCCGCCCGGGGTCACGAACGAGCGGACCACCCCGTCGTCGGCCCATCGCCGGAGGGTGGTGGGCGAGACGCCGAGCAGCCTGGCCGCCTCTCCCAGGCCCATCCACTCGCGTCCGCGCCCGGTCGGCTTGCTCCGCGTCGGCACCGTGAAACTCCCGAAACTACCTATACCTGCCGGAACCATGCGAATGTTCGCGAGTCTGCCACGCCGTGTAGACCGGCCGAACGTCCCGAAAGGGCCTGCATCGGCCGATATGGTCCCGGGTACAGACGGGCCGCACGGCAGGGCCACCCGGCACCTCCCCGGGCCCGGTGACGGTGCGTCCTCGCACCGCCGAGCAGCCGGGTGTGCGGTCGCGCTAGGCTGGAGGCATGCCACAGCACGTCTGGGTCGACGGGAAGGTCGTCCCCGCCGACGCCCCCACGATCTCCGCCTTCGACCGCGGCTTCATGCTCGGCGACGGCATCTTCGAGACGCTGCGCGCACGCCGCGGCGTCGTGGTCGAGCTCGACGCGCACCTCGAGCGCCTCCGCGAGAGCGCCGTCCCGCTCGGGATCGCGCTCCCGCCCGACGACGCCCCGATCGTCGCCGGCATCGCCGCGATCCTCGCCGCCGAGGGCCTCGCCGATGACGGCTCGTCCGGCCGCCACCCCGGCGACGCCGCCCTGCGCATCACCGTCACGCGCGGGCCGTACGCGGCACGGGGGCTCGCACCGGCAGGGCCATCGTCCGGACCCACGGTCGTCATCGTCGCATGGCCGCACACGCCGCCCCCCGCCTCCGTCCTGCGCGACGGGCTCGCGCTCGTGACCTCGTCGGTGCGGCGTGACCCGGGCTCGCCGCTCGCCGGCGTCAAGACCACGTCGCGGGCGGAGAGCGTGTACGCGCGCCTCGAGGCGGAGCGCGCGGGCGCGGACGACGCGCTCATCCTCGACACGACGGGACACGTGAGCGAGGCGACGAGCGCGAACGTCTTCGCGATCCGCCGCGGTCGGATCCTCACGCCGCCACTCGGGTCGGGCTGCCTCGCGGGCACGACGCGGGCGTGGCTGCTCGAGCATGCACCGATCCACGACCTGGAGCCGGAGGAGGACGAGCTCACGCGCGCCGACCTGCTGCGCGCGGACGAGGTCCTCCTCTCGAGCAGCGTCGCCGGCATCATCCCGGTCGGCAGGCTCGACGGGGAGGCGATCGGTCGGGGCGGTGCCGGACCGATCACGCTCCAGCTGCGCGATCGACGAGAGGCGTGGATCGAGAAGGCGTCGCGCGGCCCGGGATGAGCGGCGGATGACGCGCGACGAGCTCATCCTGCGCACGCGGACGCTCGTCGCCGACGGCGAGCGCATCGAGCGGACGCCGTCGATGGATGCCCTCCGCTCGTGGCTGGCCGAGTCCGACCTCCTGCTGGCGGCAGCGTGGGGGACGATGGACCGATACCACCTCGTCTGGCTGTCGGTGGGACACCCGCGCGACGCGGTGCGCGAGCGTTCGATGACGCCCGACGAGGAGGCCGCGTACGTCCGCGAGGTCGCGGCGCAGAAGACGGCCGCGCTCCGGATGAGCCTCGACGCCGTGGAGCGCCAGGGGATGCCCTTCCTGGGCGAGGATGGCCCGGTACGGGGCGCGCCAGCGACGGCCGGCGACGGGGGCGGGGCGGCCGCCGAGGACAGGGTGACGGACCCCGGCGCGACGATCCCGGCCGCCCGGGCCGATCTGACCGGCGCGATCCGCGCGACGGGTCCCGACCTGGCGGAGCGGATCCGCGAGGCGCGCGAGCGGACGCTGTCGAACGACCCGACGGTCCAGCGCCGGGCGCCGAACCCGGAGAAGATGCGGCGCTAGGTCGAGCCTCGGGCGCGCCGGGCGGCGGCCGCGGGCGCGGGCACTGCCACGCCGGGCGGCGGGTCAGAAGGTGACGACCTTGTCCGCCCAGATCGTCCACTCGGTCAGCTCGGCGAGCGTCCCGCGCCGGACCGGCTCCGCGAGCGGGTCGTCGACCATGCCGCGCGCGTCCATGCAGGTCCCGCACGCGCCCACGGCGATCCCCCTATGGACCAACCCCTTGAGCATCCGCTCGAGGTTGTAGTAGCCGTCGGGCGTCTTCTGGGCGGTCCGCGCGGCGGTCACGGCGTCACCCATCAGGAAGACGCGCAGGTCGATCCCGTCGTCCTTCGCGAGGGAGACGGCCAGGCGCATCCCGTTGTACGTGCGCTCGTTGCCGTACGCCGGCTCGTTCAGGATGATGAGGATCTTCATCGTCGCCCTCCGGGAGCCGAGCCGGGACGGTGCTCGATGTCGATTATTCAAACGAGTTATAGAATATCAGCATGAGAGGCACGGATGCGGCGCACGGCGCAGCCACGGTCGGGACCCGGGTCGCCAAGGACGACCTCCACGAGGCGTTCGCACAGGTCGGCAAGGCGCTCGCCAATCCGCACCGGATCGAGCTGCTCGAGCTCGTCGCCCAGGGCGAGCGATCCGTGGAGGCCCTCGCGGCCCGCGCCGACATCTCGGTCGCCCTGGCGTCCGCGCACCTCCAGGTGCTCCGCCGCGGCGGGCTCGTCACCTCGCGCCGGGTCGGGACGCGCGTCCTGTATGTCCTCGCCCACGACGACGCGTACGCGCTCCTGGCCGCCCTGCAGGCCGTCGCGTCGCGCCTCGGGACGACCGAGCAGGCCGCGGCCCGCTACCTCGGGGCGCCCGTCGAGGCGGTGGGACGCGAGGAGCTCGTCGCGCGCGTCCGCGCCGGCGATGCCGTGGTCGTGGACCTCCGGCCGGCCGAGGAGTTCGCCGCAGGACACATCGCGGGTGCCGTGAGCATCCCGCTGTCCGAGCTCGAGACGCGACTTGCCGAGCTCCCGACCGACGTGGAGATCGTCGCCTACTGCCGGGGACCCTACTGCGCGATGTCGCCCCAGGGAGTGGCGCTGCTCCGACGTCTCGGCCGCCGGGCGCGCCGGCTCGAGGACGGGTATCCGGAGTGGCGTCTCGCGGGGCTCCCCGTCGAGACGGGAGGAGGCCCCGGATGAGCCGCGACGCCGCGGGCATCTACCTCGACTACAACGCGAGCACCCCGATCGACCCCCGGGTCGCCGCCGTCATGCGCCGTCTGCTGGGCGGCCCGTTCGCGAACCCCTCCGCGCTGCATCCCGGCGGGCGCGAGGCTCGCGCGATCGTCGATGGGGCTCGCGGCCGGGTGGCCGACCTGCTGGGCGCCGCCGCCGAGGAGATCGTCTTCACGAGCGGTGGCAGCGAGGCGAACAACGCGGCCCTGGTCGGCGCCTGGTTCGCCCGCCCGGACGGGACCGAGGGCATCGTGACCACCGCGGTCGAGCACCCGGCGATCCTGGAGCCGGCCCGCTTCCTGGAACGGCTGGGTGCGACGGTCACACGCGTCCCGGTGGACCGCTTCGGTCGCGTCGACCCCGACGACGTCCGGCGGGCGCTGACCGCCCGCACGTTCGTCGTCTCCGTGATGCACGCGAACAACGAGGTCGGCACCGTCGAGCCGATCGCCGAGATCGGGGCGATCGCCCGCGAGGCCGGCGTCCTGTTTCATACCGACGCCGCCCAGACCATCGGCAAGATCCCGACCCGCGTCGACGACCTGGGGGTGGACCTGCTGTCGATCGCGGGCCACAAGGCCTACGCGCCGAAGGGCATCGGCGCCCTCTACGTCCGGCGGGGCGTCCGGCTCGAGCCCCTCGTCCACGGCGCCGGCCACGAGTCCGGGCGTCGGGCCGGGACGGAGAGCGCGCTGCTCGACGCCGCCCTCGGCGAGGCGGCGTGCCTCGCCGCCGACCTCGCACCCATGGAGGGCGTCCGGGCCATGCGCGACCGCCTCTGGGACGGCCTGCGGGCGCTCTTCGGCGACGATGTCGTCCTCAACGGCCATCCCGTCGAGCGCCTGCCCAACACCTTGAACGTCTCGTTCGTGGGGCGGCCCGGCGCCGACGTGCTGGCCGCCGTCGGCGACGTCGCGGCCTCGACCGGCTCGGCGTGCCATGCGGACTCGATCGAGCTCTCGCCCGTCCTCGCCGCGATGGGCGTGGAGCCGAGGGTGGGGATGGGGGCCGTTCGCCTGAGCCTCGGGAGGATGACCGTCGCCGCCGACATCGACGGCGCCCTCGAGCGCTTCGGGCGCCTGGCCGCGGAGGGACGCATCGGGGCGTCGCACCGCTGAACCGACCGGCGGCGCGCGGCACGCGCGCGCCGCCGACTGCCGCGCTCAGCTCGGCGCCGCGATGCCGCGGGTCAGGATCGCGCGGTCCGCGCCGTCCCCTTCGTGATCCGCGAACGCCGGCACGCCCCAGAGCGGACGTGAGCCCGCCGTCACGGGCTCGAACCCGAGCGATCGGTAGAAGAGGTACGCGACACGCTCGTCGGGCGGGATCACGACCGATGCACGGACCGCGCCGTCCGCGGCACGGTCGCGGAGCCAGCGCTCGTGGATCGCCGTCCCGAACCCGCGACGTCGCCACTCGGGCGCGATCGCGGCGAGGTGGATCACGGCGTCGCCCGGCCGGTCGGGGCTCGCGAAGCCGACGAGGAACGCGACGACGCGTGGGAGGTCGGGGTCCGCGGAGCGCGGATCGAGCGTCTCGCCGACGAGCGAGGTGCCCGTGAAGTGCTCGAACCACATCCGGCCGAGCCGGGCCCGCACGGGCCGGCCGAACCAGTGGTCCACGACGTCGACGAGCCGTCGATGGTCCGCCTCGACGGGTGGCCGGAACGCGATACGGGTGAGGCCGTCGTCGCGGGCGTCACCGGTCATCGGGAGCCGATCCACGCCGCAGCGGCGGTGAAGACCAGCTGCACCGGGAGCAGGAGCCCGTAGACCTGGGACACGAAATCCACAGGCCCGAGCACGCCTCCCTGCACGCGCGACCAGGCCCATGCGCCGACCCAGGCTGCGACACTGCCGCCGACGGCGAGCGCGACCGCCGTGACGGCTCTCCCACCCGCCGGTCGCGCCGCCCCGCCGGCGCGACCGGCGCCCGTCCGGACTGCGACCCCGACGACCCAGCCGATCGCGACGCCGACCGCGAGCAGGCCGGTGTCCACGCTGAGCGGCCCGGCCAGGACGAACAGGACGGCCGCGCCGATGACGCCCGCGACGATCCCGTACGCGAGCGACCGATCCGCGCGATCGCGGGCGGCAGGCGCGGCCGGGCGGGCGCGGGGAGGGTCCGCGCGCTGGGCCCCCGGAGCGCGCGTGTCGCCGGGCTCGCCGGCCGGAGTGGGTCGCGGCACTGTCACGGCGACATGGTACCGGTGGCCCGGCGGGCCGGGCAGCCGGGCCCCGCCCCGTCGCGGCCGGCCGGCACCGGAGCGGTCGGGACGCTAGACTCGATGCTCGTGAGCCACCCCGCACTCGGGGCCATGCCCCCGGACATGACGGCCGGTCTCCCGGACGCGGCCGCGCGCCTCCTCGCCGCCCGTGCCCGCCTGGGCGAGAAGGCCCTCCGCGACGCCCTCGCCGCATCGCCGCAGATGCGCGCGCGCTGGGATGAGACGGGCCTCCGGAACCTCCTGCGCGACACCGAGGTGATGGTCGAGCGGATCGCGAAGGCCGTCGCGTCGGGCGACCCGATCTGGACGCGCGAGTGGGCCGACTGGGTCGCGCCCGTCTACCGGCGCCGCAGGGTCCCCATGGACGACGCGATCGCCCTCATGGAGGGTCTGCGTGGCGCCTGCGCCGCGATGCTGGACGAGGCGGAGCGCGAGCCGATGAACGCCGGCATCGACGCGGCCGTCGCGGTCTTCCGCTACTACCGTCGCTTCTCCGGCGACGCGCGCGTCCGGAACCCGATCCTCGACGCCATCTACAAGGGCGCCTGACGTGACGATCAAGTGGGTGCAGACCGACCCGCTGGTCATGAACGGGGAGCCGTTCTGCTACGGGAGCCGCGTCACCGTGCGCCAGCTCCTCGACATGCGGCGGAGCGGCCTCGCGCTCGTCGAGATCCTCACCAGGCATCCGGAGCTGCGGCGGGTCGGCATCGCGCAGGCGTACGTGTACGCGGCGGCCCACCCGGACCTGTACGCCGAGTTCATCGAGGCCGACGGGTCGCTCGCCGGGCCCGGGTACACGCCCGACGAGGCGGCCGGGCTCCCCGAGCAGCTGCAGGCCCCCGGGGTCGTCGTCACCGCCCCCGCCTGACGTCCCGCCCGGCGCCCGCCCGCACGCCGATCCCATATCCGACCGGTCCACTCGGGTATCTCGCCGCGGAGTGGTACGCTGTGCGGCACCCAGCCGCACCGGGATCAGATGACACGATGACCGACGCCACCTCCCCCTCGACCGCCGACCTCTCCACCGATGCCGCGGCGTTCGACCCCGTCAAGCGGGCGCGCGAGCTCGCGATCCTCGACGCGCTGCGGTCGGTGGTGGACCCGGAGATCGGGATGAACGTCGTCGAGCTCGCCCTCATCAGGCAGATCCTCGTCGGCGAGAACGAGTCGGAGATCAAGATGATCCTCACGACGCCGTTCTGCCCGTACGCGGGCTCCATGATCGCCCAGGTCCGCGAGCAGGCGGAGTCCGTGCTCGAGCATCCGGTGAAGGTCACGCTCCTCGCCGAGCGATGGGACCCGCGCGACGCGGGCCTGATGTGGTGACGGGGTCCGACGAAGCCGCGTCGCCGGGCGCGGCCGGCCCCGAGGCCGCTGCGTCCGGCACGGTCGGGCGCGCCGACGGGGCGGGCGACCCCCTCGCATCGTCGTCCGTCGTCACCCGGCGCGGCGACGACGGTTCCACGAGCCTGCTGTTCGGCGGCGGCAGGATCGCGAAGGACGACCCGCGGACCGAGGCGTACGGCACCCTGGACGAGGCGGTCGCCGCCTTCGGCCTCGCGCGCGCGGAGCTGGCCGAGATGGCACGCCACGGGACCCTGTCGCCCGCGCTGGACGGGATCGCGGAGGTGATCCTCCGCCTCCAGCGCGAGCTGTTCGTCGTCGCCGCCGAGCTCGCCGCGAACCCGGACGCGTGGGGCCGTCTGCAGGACGGCAGCACGCGCGTGTCGCTCGAGATGGTGGACGGCCTGGAGGTGCTGATCGCCGACCTCGAGCCACGGGTGGAGATGCCCCGCGAGTTCATCGTCCCCGGCGAGACCCGCGCCTCGGCGGCGCTGGAGGTCGCCCGGACGATCGTCCGCCGCGCGGAGCGGCGCGCGGTGGCGCTGGACCGGGCTGGGCTGGTGGCGGGCGCGTACCTGGTCCCCTACCTCAACCGGCTCGCGGACCTCGCCTGGATCCTCGCCCGCGCGGAGGAGCAGGGCGAGCATCGGCACGCCACGCCATCGCGGCAGCGCTGACCGCCGCGCCGCGGGTCGTCCCGCGGGCTCCGACCGTCAGGGGCCGTGCGGGCCGCCGTCGTCGCCGTCCACCCAGGAGAGGATGTTGCGGGTGAACGTCCCGAAGCTCGTGTCGCTCACGCCGGGATCGAACTCGGCGGGCGGCAGCAGGTGCGGCCACCCGAGCGTCGAGGCGTTGAAGACGCGCCCACCGGACGGGAAGGTGCGCAGCGTCGCCGCCGGGAACACGACCTCGAGCGTCGTGCTCACGGCCCGCGACGTGAGGATCGGCATGGTGACGGTCCCCTCGGGCCCGGGGATCGGCATGTCGCCCTCGCCGGCCATGAGGTTCCAGATGTACGTGGACCCGGGCGTCCAGCCGGTCCCCTCGAGGAGCGACCATGGGACCCCCGGGCCGACCCCCATCGGCCACCGGTCGTCCGAGTCGGACCCGAGCTTGGCGCGGAACTGGGCGCCGAGCAGCAGGCCCTCCGGTCGTCCCACCGGGGCGTCGCGGAACCGTGTCGTGGTCGTCGGCCCCACGATCGGGTCGCGGGGCGAGCGGTCCTCGGTCACGCTGTCGTTGCGGTAGATGACGATCTCCCGCGGGGCGGTGCGCCGGTTCGCTCCGTCGGTCGCCGGCTCCAGCCGGACCTGCCAGTACAGGGCGTTCGCGCCGAAGTTCGCGAGCCCCATCGCGCCGCGGACGCGGACCCCCTCCTCGAGCCAGTCGTACATCGCCTTCGAGGCGTACTCCGTGTGCCTGGCGAGGACCGTGAAGCTGGGGAACGTCGTCGGCGGGGCGATCGACAGGTCGTAGTCGGTGGTGTACTGGAGATCGTCCGTGCTCCCCGCGACGAAGCCGGCGAGCTTGCTGTCCCGGGTGGACCACCAGAGCCCCGGGCCGGCCACGTAGGGCCGGTCGAAGCTCACCCGGTACGACCGCACGCCGCGTGCGTCGAGGTACGAGGACGCTCCGCCCCAGTCGTTGTACGCCTGGTACGTGAGCACGGGCACGACGAGGAGCGGGGCCTCGGGGCGGATCGTCGGCGATCGGACGACGACGATCGCCGAGCTGCGCGTGTCGTTCGCGTCGAGGGCGAGGATCGTGTAGACGCCGGGCTTCCAGGCCCTGGTCGTCCGGACCGTGTCCGTCACGGTCCAGTTCGCGCGCGGCGTCGATCGCGCGTCCATCGTCATCCGCCTGCGCTGGTCCACGCCCTTCCGGTCGTCGACGCGGTACCGCAACAGCTCGACACGGCGGCCGTCCGCCGTCGCGGCCTCGCGGTACACGCGGATCCGGTACGTCTTCGCGGGCGTGCTCACGTGGAGGTCGATCCGCTCGCCCGGGACGACGGACACCTGGGACGCGTAGATCTCCGCCTTCGGGGGCGCGGCCGTCCACGGCATCGCGGTGGCAGGGCCCTCGGCCCCCTCCTCCGTCGCGGGCGCCGTCCACGGGACGGCCTCCGCGGGCCCCTCGACGGGGGCCGCGTCCGCGGGTGGCGGCAGGGAGAGAGCCACGGCCGTCATCGCCACGGGGACGACGAGCGCGGCGACGAGGACGACGGCGGCGGCGAAACGGGCGCGCATCCCCCCGATGGTCGCACGCGGAGACGGTGCGCGCGAGCGGCCGACCGGCCCATCGGGCGCCGGCGGACGGCACGAAGGAGGGGCGGCCCCGGGGGGCCGCCCCTCCTTCGGGTGGCGGTGCGCGCGATCCGGCGGCCGTCGGAGTGCCCGGCGGCCGTCCCGCGTCAGCGGACCCGGACCCTCCGGACGAGCCCGACCGCCTCGAGCGCCGTCGCGGTGGCCGGCATGCGCAGCCGGTACGCCGCGTCGTCGCGGGCGGTGAACCGATACACGACGCGGCCGTCCGCCGCGACCGTCCGGGTCGCGACCCGGGCCCACGCGCCGCCGTCGACGCGGCGCCAGACCTCGACCGAGCGGCCGACGTAGTAGGTCTCGGTCCGGGCGACGAGCTCGACCTTGGCGCCCGCGGGCACGGAGACCATGGAGCGGACCTGCGTCGTCGCCGCGGGCCGGATCCACGACGTGAGCGCGAGCGGCCGGGCGGCCGTCGTCCCCGCGGCCGGGCCGGACGGGGTGGCGGGAGCCGCCGGCGTGGCCGCGGGGCCGCCGACCACGAGGAACCGCGGCACGACGATGCGCGGGAGCGCCACGTTCACGTACGCCACGGGCACCGCGCTCGCGTTCGCCAGGACCGGGTTGAAGTACCCGGCGGAGAAGGACGAGTAGAAGCCCGCGAGGTAGGGGGCGCCGGGGGCCGGCGCGATGGAGACGAGGTAGTTCGCGGGCGCGAGATTCGGCAGGAGGTACGTGCCGTCCCAGGCGACGGTGCGCGCCGTGCACGGTCCGATCGGCGGACATGCCGTGACCGTGGCGCCGGCGAGCGAGCCGCCGTCCGAGCCGATGACCGAGCCGGAGATCGACCCGCGGAGGAGGACGGGTGCGGGGACGATGATCGTGGGCAGCGCGACGTTCCCCGCACCGACCCACACGAGGGTCGCCGCCCCCGGGTTCGTCGTGAAGGAGCCGGGCGCCCACGCCGAGTACCAGCCGCTCGGGTACGCGGTGTTCGGCGGCGGCGAGATGGAGATCCGGTACCGGTCCGGCAGCAGCCCGCCGAGGGCGTACAGGCCGTCCCAGCCGATCGCCACGCTCCAGCATCCGGCGGTGAGCCCGCACGCCATCACCGAGCCACCCGTGAGCGGCGCGCCGGTGGAGGCGAGCACGCGCCCGGTGATCGAGCCGAGCGTGGGCGCCCGGACCGGCACGACGATCGGGGGCAGGATCTTCTGGGGCGCGGCGTAGACGAGCGTCGCGTTCCCGTACGAGGCGGTGAAGTTCCCCGGCGACCACGCCGCGTACCAGCCGGGCACGTAGCGCGCGCCGTACGAGGGCGGCGTCACGCCGATCGTGAAGGCGCCGCCGGGAAGGTCGTCGAACCGGTACGTCTGCTGCGAGTCGATCGTCGCGCGCCAGCAGCCTCCGTAGACGAGGCAGGCGGTGACGGTGCCGCCCATGAGCGTGCCGTGGTCCTGGCCGATGACGGAGCCGTAGATGACACCGCCGCCGGGGACGATCGCCGCCGCGCCCGCCGGCACCGCCGCCGGGACCAGGACGGCGAGGGAAAGGGCGGCCGCGAGAGCCGCGACGCGCCGTCGGATGCCGTTCATCGCTCGCACCCCATAGCCGGCCGGAGCGGCCGCCGGACCCGGGCCCCGGGATCGCCTGCCCTCGTCCGTCGGGGTCGCCGACCGATCGCACTGTCCGCGATCCGCGCTGATGCTAGCGCGGGTCTCCCGCGCGGGGAAGGGGCGTTCCTCCCGTCGGCCGGCTCGGATCCGACGCCAGGCGCCGCCGCGCACGGTCGTGGCGACCTTGACAGGCCGCTGGAGCGGCTCCTATCATCAATGCCCGTTTATATGAATCGCAGGCGCCGCACGGCGCTCGCGTCGCACCCGACGAGGACCCTCTTCTGCCCAGCCCCGGCCGCATCCGCCGCTCGATCGCCTCCGTCGTGGACCAGCCCACGGACCTCCGCGCGCTGCGCGACGCCCACCGGGCGCTCGCCGACGTCAATCGCCTGCGGATCATCCGGCGGCTCGCCGCCGGGGCGGCCAGCGTGAGCGACCTCGTCGAGACGGTGGGTCTCTCGCAGCCGCTCGTGAGCTGGCACATCTCGCGCCTCCGGGCAGCGGGGATCGTCGAGACGCGGCGGAACGGCCGCGAGACGCGGGTGGCGATCCGACCGGAGGCGTTCCGCGAGCTGGCCGCGCGCGAGCGCGAGCTCCTCGGGGTGGAGGGCTGACATGACATCGCAGGGCGGGACCCCCGGTCGCGAGCGCAGTGGCTCGCTCACGTCGGCCGAGCAGCGGCAGGCCGTGAAGAAGGTCTTCGAGCCCATCGCCCTCTTCTTCGGGCGCCTCGGGCTCACGCCGAACGGGCTCACGCTCCTCGGGTTCGGGATCACGATCGTGGCGGCACTCCTCGCGGGGTTCCAGCTCTGGCTGGTCGCCGGGATCGTCGTGATGGTCGGCGGCGTCTTCGACATGTTCGACGGGACGCTCGCCCGGGCCACCGGGAAGGTCGGCCCGCTCGGCGCGTTCTTCGATTCCACGTTCGACCGCTGGGGCGAGGCCATCACGTGGGTCGGGGTCGCCGTCGGGTGCATGGCCGCCGGCAACGACCTCGGCGCGACGCTGTCGATCCTCGCCCTCTCGTCGGCCTTCATGGTCAGCTACGCCCGCGCCCGCGCGGAGGGGCTCGGCTTCTCGCCGGGCTCCGGCCTCGCGAGCGTGGGCCTCGCCCCCCGCGAGATCCGCCTCGTCGTCCTGACCGTCGCGCTGATCCTCACCGGCATCCTCGGTGGCGTCGCTCCGTGGGATCCCGCCGATCCCACGGCCGGCCTCACGACCGCCGGCAACGCGCCGTTCCTCCTCGGCGTGGGCGCCATCTTCGTCCTCGCCACGATCACGGTCGTCCAGCGCGTCGCGAGCGTCCGGGCGCAGGCGAGCGCGGCGAAGCGGTGACGTCGGCGCGCGGGATGACCCGGGGCGCGGGGGCCGCGGGCGAGGACCGCGGCCTCGTCACGCGCGTCCGCGAGCGGGCCGTCGTGCGGGCCTACCGTGGCGCGGCCTGGGCCCTCGGCCGCGTCCCCGAAGCCGCGTCGAAGGGCGTCGGCGGGGTCCTCGCGCAGGGCACGTACCTCGCGTGGCCGGCGCGCCGCCGGGCGTCGCGCGCGAGCCTCGCGCGAGTCCTCGGGACGGACCCGTCGGACCGCCGCGTGGACCGGCTCGCCCGCCGCATGTACCGCAACTACGCCGGCTATGTCGTGGACCTCATGCGCATGCCGGCGCTCGGGCGCAGCGAGATCCTCTCGAACGTGGACACGGCGGCGGCCGGCGATCTGCAGAAGGCCTTCGACATGGGACGGGGCGTCATCATCGTCGCCGCGCACATGGCGTACAACGAGATCGGCGCGGCCGCCATCGCCGACCGCGGCTGGGCGATCTCCGTCATCGCGGACGACACGGAGTACAAGGACCTCTTCGAGCTCCTCAGGGTGGAGCGGGAGCGGTGGGGAGTGCGGCTCCTCCCGTGGCGGAACCTCCGCGAGCTCTACGGGGCGCTCCGGCGCCGCGAGGCCGTCGCGCTCCTCGTGGACTGGGGGTACAGGCCGGACGGCGTCCCCACGCGGTTCCTCGGCGAATGGACGACGCTCCCGGCCGGCCCGGCCGTCCTCGCCGCGCGGACGGGGGCGGTCATCGCGCCGTTCGCGATGCACAGGCGCAGGGACGGCTGGCACGCCGGCTGGATCGGCCCCGTCGTGCAGGTGGCGTCGACGGAGCCCGCCGAGGTCGCGCGCGCGACGCAGGCGATCGCCGACGCGCTCGGGTCCGCGATCCGCCGCACTCCGGACCAGTGGTGGGTCTTCAAGTCGATGTGGCCGACGAGCGAGGAGGAGCGCGCCGCACTGCTCGCGCGTCTCCCCGAGTACGGGCTGGACCCCGGAGGCGCGGGACGGCCGTGACGGACCTGCCGGGCGCGTCGGGCGACCTCGAGGACGTCCTGGGCGGGCGCGGGACGCGGGCGCAGCGCCTCCGGGCGCGCGCGCTGACGGGCGCGACGGCCGTCGCGTGCCGGCTGCCGGAGACGCCCCTGCTCGCCGCCGCCGACTCGGTCGGCGAGCTCTGGTACCGCGCGACGCCCGGCCGCGCCGCGATGGCGCGCGCGAACCTCGGCCGCGTCTGCGCGTGGCTCGCCGCAGAGGGTCGAGGACCGGCCCGAGCCCGGCGCGCGGCCTCGGATCCGCGGGCGCTCGAGTCGCTGGTCCGCGCCGCGTACAGGCACCTCGCGCGCTACTACGTCGAGACCCTGCGCGCGACGACCCTCTCCGAGGCGTACGTGGTCGAGCGGCTCCACGTGGTGACGCCGGCGACCGTGGCGGCCTCGTTCGCCGAGCCGCGGGGCGTCATCTACATCGGCGCGCACATCGGCCCGGTGGAGATCCTCGCGTGGGTCGGCGGGCACGAGCGGCGGCCGCCGGTCGTCGGCGTGATGGAGACGGTGGACGACCCCGAGATGCAGGCGTGGATGGCGCGCACGAGGTCCGGGACCGGCATCGAGCTCGTGGGCCTCGCGCAGGCGCGGCGACGACTCAAGGAGGCGATCGAGGAGGGCGGGGCCGCGCTCCTCGTCGTGGACCGCGACATCTCAGGCGGGGGCACGGAGGTCGAGCTCTTCGGCCACCCGGCCCCGCTGCCGACGGGGGCGGCGATCCTCGCGGCGGACACCGGGGCGCGCGTGTTCTGGGAGTCCGTCGTCCGGGTGGGGGACGGTCGGTACCGCGGGTGGATGCGCGAGGTCCCGGTCCCTGCCGAGGGGCGGCTCCGCGTCCGTGTCGTGCGATTCCTCGAGCAGACCGCCCGGCTCATCGAGGAGTCGGTCGCCCAGTCGCCGGAGCAGTGGTGGGCGGTGTTCCATCCGATCTGGCCGGACCTCGCCGCCGGGGCGGGAGGGCGCCCGCCGGGCGGCGGCGATCGATGACCGCGCATGTCCGGCTCGGGCGCGCGGACCTGCACGTCCACACGCTCGCGTCCGACGGGGTGGACGGCGTCGTGACCATCCTCGAGCACGTCGAGGCGATGGCGTCGGTGGACGTCATCGCGATCGCCGACCACGATCGGATCGACGCGGCAGAGGCCGCCAGCAGGATCGCCGAGGCCCGCGGGATGCCCGTCCGGGTCGTCGTCGCCGAGGAGGTCTCGACGCGCGGCGGCCACGTCCTGGGGCTCTTCCTGACGGAGCGGGTGCCGCCGCTGCGCTCGCTGCGCGAGACGCTCGCCCGCATCCACGACCAGGGAGGGATCGCCGTCGCCGCGCACCCGGCCACCCCGTACCCGCTGTGCGTCTCCGCGCGCTCCATCCGACGCCTGGCGGCCGAACCGGACCCGCGCCACCGCTTCGACGCGATCGAGGCGTTCAACCCGACGACGTTCGGGCGCGTGGGTCACGCCACCGCCGTCCGGCTCGCGGAGGAGCTGGCCCTCCCCGCGCTCGGCAGCAGCGACGCGCACCGAGCCGCCGCCGTCGCGACCGGGCTGACGCTCTTCCGGGGCTCGACCCCCGACGATCTGCGCGCCGCGATCGAGGCCGGCGAGACGCGGTGGGCCGGGGCGTTCCACGGCACGCTCGAGCAGCTGCCCACCTTCGGCAGACAGCTCGCCAAGTACGGACGGGGCTGGCGCGACGGGATCGCGGGCCTCGTGCGCGGCGATGGGACGCGAGGGCGGTGGCCCGCCGGACGGCACTGGCGTGAGCCCGTCGGGGCGGGATGATGGGGCCCGACGATGAAGATCGGCCTCGTCACCCCGTACGTGTACCCGCTCCCCGGGGGCGTGAACGACCACGTCCGCCACCTGTACGAGGAGCTGCGCGTCCGGGACCACCAGGTCCGCATCATCAGCAGCAGCCACGGGACGCAGAGGGGCTCCGAGGGCGACGTCGTCCGCCTCGGCAAGGGATTCAGCTTCCCGGCCAACGGCTCCGTGGGCACGATCACGATCTCGCCGAACTTCGACCGGCAGGCGCGGGCGATGCTCGAGGCCGAGCGGTTCGACCTGCTCCACTTCCACGAGCCGTTCGTGCCGTTCCTGTCGCTGTCCGTGCTCAAGGAGTCGCGGAGCGTGAACGTCGCGACCTTCCACGCGTACGCCGGATTCTCCCCCTCGTACGAGTTCGGCAGGCGGGCGCTCGCCGGCTACGCGGCGCGCCTCCACGGCCGGATCGCGGTGAGCGCCGCCGCGCGTCACTTCATCGACCGCTACTTCCCGGGCGATTACAAGGTCATCCCCAACGGGGTGGACGTGGACCGGTTCCAGCGGGCCGTCCCGCTGACCCGGTGGCAGGACGGGGCCCGGAACATCCTGTTCGTCGGGCGGTTCGAGGAGCGCAAGGGCCTGATCCACCTCCTCAAGGCGTTCCGCGTCCTGCGGCGCGAGGGCCGCGAGGATACGCGCCTGCTCCTCGTGGGGGGCGGCCCCCAGGAGCGCGAGTGCCGCCGGTACGTGGCCACGCGCCGCCTCCAGGGCGTGGAGTTCCTCGGCCGCGTGAGCGACGACGAGAAGGCACAGCTGTTCCGCACGGCGGACGTCTTCGTCTCGCCCGCGACTGGGCGCGAATCCTTCGGCATCGTCCTGCTGGAGGCGATGGCGGCCGGGGTCCCGATCGTGTGCAGCGACATCCACGGGTACAAGGGGGTCGTGCGGCGCGGCGAGCAGGCGCTGCTCGTGCCGCCGGGGGACCGGGACGCGCTGGCGGCGGCGATCGGGCGCCTCCTGGACGACCCGGCGCTCCGCGAGCGGATGGGCGCGAGCGGCCGCGAGCGCGCGGAGGAGTTCAGCTGGCGCGGGGTCGCCCGGCGGGTGGACGACTACTACGGCTTCGTGATCCGGCGCACGGCGGCCCAGGGGTCGCTCCCGCGCGACTTCACCGCGGAGGTCCCGCCGGCGCCTGCCGCGGCACCCCGGCCGGGGGCCTGAGCCGGCCGGACGCGGGGCGTGCCGGGTCCCGGAGATGCCGGGGTCCGGGGTCGGTCAGACGCCCGGAGCCTCTCCCTCGCCCGGAGCCTCTCCCTCGCCCGGAGCCTCTCCCTCGCCCGGAGCCTCTCCCTCGCCCGGAGCGGCGCCCCGCTCGGCCGCACGCTCCGCGAGCGTCACGCGCCACGACCACGTGCTGTAGGCCACGACCGCGGACGTCGCGAGGAGCGAAACGAAGAGCACGGCCGGCCACACGTCCAGCAGCTTCACGGTCACGGGCGGGTCCGTGTTCACGGGGAACTGGAAGACGTAGAGCCAGGTGGGCAGGATCCCCTGGTACGCGTTGAAGAGCTGCGACGGCAGCGGCAGCGCCGAGATGTTCGGGTAGAAGAACACGAAGAGCAGCGCCACGGCCCAGATGAAGCCGAGCGCGAACCGGCGCGCGTCGCGCGCTGTGACGATGACGTACGCGCAGATCCCGAGCGGGACGAGCGCGGCGAGGGCGATCAGCTCCGGGTAGATCCCGTCCTGCTCGAGGAGCGGCGCGCTGTCGCTCAGGAAGCCGGTCATCACGAGGCCGGCGGCGCCGGCTGCCGCGATGAGGGCGATCGCGAAGAGGTGGCGGTCGCGGCGGAGGCGGGCCTCCTCGCGCGGGACGCGGCCCTCCCGCGCGTCGCGTGCGGCGCGCTCGAGCGCGAGCATCTGCCACGCGACGAGGATCCCGGTGACGACCAGGACGACGACGATCGCCCCGATGCGCTGCGTCACGACGAGCTGGCCCACGGTGGGGGCGCAGGCCGGGGAGCCCGCATAGGCCTTCTCGACCCCCACGATCGCGCAGAGCGGGAGACGGAACAGCCACATGAGGGCCGGCCCCATGACCGCGATGGCCGCCGCGACCCGCACGAGCAGCCATGTCCGCCTCGACGGCCCGTGCCACACGTCCGCGATGAGGTACGCGACCGCGGCGATGAGGAAGATCAGCGCGACGTAGTAGTGGTACTGGAAGGTCGCACGGTCGATCCGGACCCAGGGCAGCCACATGACGAAGAAGCCGACGGCGATGAGCGCGAGCGCGAGGCTCCGCCGGCGGAACGACTGCCACGCGACGAAGGCCATCGCGACGACGCCCATCCACCAGATCCCCAGGTTCCCGGAGTCGTAGATGGCCGCGGACGTGCCGTCGAAGCTCCCCTGGTAGAACCAGACCGGCTTGAGGTCGAACGGCCACGCCCACCACGGCGACGAGGCGGCGTGCGTCGCGCGCAGGTTGTTGTGGTAGTCGTACATCGACCGTGTCAGGTCCAGGAGCGTCTGGCCGGCGTTCGCCGCCGGGAAGCCCTCGGTGAACCTGTTGCCGAGCGCGACCCACGGGATGTAGCTCGCGACGTACACCGCCACCGGTACGAGCGCGAGGCTCACCACGAGCCAGACGGCCGGGAGCCCCCAGCCGGAGCCGAAGTGGAGCCAGCCCTCCGGCGCCGGGTCGGCGGGCGGGAGCAGGCTCGCGGGGTCGTCCGCGGCGGGCGGCGGGGCGAGCGGGCCCATGCCGTAGCGCGCGCCGACGCGGAACGCGACGACCGCGAGGAGCGACAGGGCGACGAGAGCGCCGGAGATCGCCAGGACGATGAGGCCGGCCGACGGCTCGCCGGCGGGCGGGAGCTGCCCGATGCCCATCGCGAAGGCGACGAGCGCGCCGGCGATGCCGAGGGCGCCCGGCACGTAGACGGCGAACCGCATCTCGTCGAGCGTCCACGCGACGGGCCGCAGCACGGTGACCACGACGGCCAGGAGCGTGAGCCCGATCATCATCGCGAGGAAGAAGAGGTTCCCGCTGCTCGTCGTCGCGTCCGGGCTCGTGGCGATCGCCATGTAGCCGAGCGTCGCGCTGATCGCCGCCAGGCCCAGGACGAGCAGGACCCTTCCGAGCGCCGACCGGATGAGGATGAGGATCCCGATCCCCCCGAGCGCGTACAGCGCGACCCACTTCGACGCGAGGCCGAGCCCCAACAGCACCCCCACGAGCGGCATCACGAGGGCGAACGCGAGCCAGCCGCGCAGCCGGCCGGTCCACAGCGCGGCGAACAGCGCGAAGGCCGCGAGCACGAAGAAGCCGACGTAGACGTCGTTCATCGCGATCCGCGACTGGACGAACATCATCCCGTCGGCGAGGACGAGGATCCCCGCGACCACCGCGACGGCCCGGCGGCGGAAGAGCATGCGCAGGAGCAGGAAGAGAACGCCGGCCGTCAGCGCGCCGAAGATGACGCCCGGGAGCCGCCAGGCGAACGCGTGCGCCCCGGCGGAGACGGCCGCCGACGCGCCGCTCCCGGCGAACGCGAGGATCTGCTGCCGGTCGCTCGCGGGGTGCTGCTCGTCCGAATCCAAAGCCCAGGCGACCGCATCGAACGGCAGGCGCGCGTCCGCATAGACGGTCACCCCGTTCGGCTCGACGACATAGATCGTGTCGGCGGATCCGTCCGGCGTCCGCCCCAGGACGTGCACCTGCTGGGTGGCGTCGTCGAACAGCACCCGCCGGACCTCGCCCGGCATCGCGAGCGTGCGGGTCACGGCTGGCGGCGACGTACCGGCGTCCGTGCCGAGGTCCACGCGCCACAGCGAGCGGCCCCCGACGGCGTACAGCGCGGGGTTCCCGACGCCCGTCACCTTCGCCAGGTCGCTCGCGGCTGCGGCGTCGGGGAGCGTGACCGTGTCCGTGACGCTCGCGTCCGCCGGGTCCACGAAGTCGATGCCGGCGGCGGACGCCACGGCAAGCCGGGCGCGGTCCTGCACGGAGACCCCCGGGAGGGTGCCGGCGGCGATCGCGTCCTCGACAGCGGTCTTCACGGCGCCGTCGAGGCCCCCGGCGAGGACGACGGGCCCTCCTGCACCTGCCTCGAGCCGCTCGACCGTGGACGCCTCGTCGAGGCCGGCGACGCGGAACAGCTCCGCGGCGAGCGCCCTGGCGTCCGTGACGCCGGACGTGTCGACGACGATCGACGGCGCGGAGCCGCCGTCGGAGATCCCGCCGAGTCCCGGGATCGTGGTCCGCCCGAGCTCCTCCCCGGAGAACGCGTCGAGGGTCACGAGGACGTCATCCTCGAGCGCCGCGGCGATCGTCGTCCCGTCGGGCGTCACCCACAGCCGCACGATCGGCGCGCCCAGGGTCGCCAGGACGTCCGGGGCGGGGTCGGCCACGCCGACGTCGTCCTCGGTCCGCGGGGCCTCGAGCGCGGACATCGTGTCGAGCGTGAGCACCGTCCCGCTGCGGGTGCCGATGAGGAGCCGGTGGGATGACTCGTCCACGGCGACGGCGGCCGCCCCCGGCGCCTCGATCGTCGCGACGCGCGCCCGGCTCGCGAGGTCGTAGGCATCGACCGTCGCGCCCGTGGCGAGGTAGAGCCGGCCGCCACCAGTGGCGGTCGCGGTCAGCCCGTCGTCCCAGACCTCCTCGATCGCGGCGTCCGCGACGGGGGTGCCCGTGTCGCTCGTGGCGACGACCCGGTCGTTGCCGAAGGCCATGATCCCCAGCGCGATCGCGTACTTCGCGAGGTGCGGATGGGTGAACTCGTAGATCTCGTGCGGCTCTCCGTACCGCCAGAACTGGAGGAACTCCGTAGCGGTGCGCGCGTGGTAGACCTCGTCGAAGTGCATCCGGTACGGCTCGGAGAGGCGGTACGTGCGGAGCACGAGCGCGGCCACGACGAGGACGAACAGGATCCAGAGGTCGAGCCGGTCGAGGCGGCCGCCACGTTCGCGCACGAGGAGGGCCGACCGGTCGTGCGTCCGGTACCGACCGAGCCCGCGCAGCCATCCCGGGATCCCGCGGCGGCGTTCGGGCTCGTCCCCGGACGCGATGTCGTCGGGCTCCTCGTCCCACGCGTCGTCCCGTGCGTCGCCGGGCGGGCGGTCCTCGTCCCACGTGGCGGCGGTCGCTGCCCCGGCGGCGGTCGCGGCCGCGGCAGCGGCGGCGCCGTCGGACGCGGGCGGCACGCGCGGGGGGCGTGCGGCCGCATCGCCGCCCTGCACGGCGGCGTCGCCCAGCGCGATCGCGTCGACGGCCTCCTCGGCGAGCAGGTCCGCGCGCGCCTCCTCCGCGTCCTGCTCGACGGCGCTTCGACGCAGCCGCGTGAGGGACCAGAGGAAGACGCCGACGTGGGCGATGGCGACGACCGCCACGCCGCCGGGAGAGCGGACGAGGTCGCCGATCCCCAGCCAGTCGGAGATCCCCGGGTTGTCGTAGAACGGGTGCGTGAGGATCGCGTAGAGGTTGAGGAAGCTCGCGATCGCGAGGACCACGTACGCCACCCGCCAGCGCGTCGACGTGGCGGCGAGGATCGCGCCGAGCGCGAAGGCCGGGTACAGGTAGCGCTCGTGCACGCGGGTCGGCAGGACGAAGAAACCGATCGCCATGACGGTGAGGACCACGAGGAGCGTCCGGCGATCGTCGCGCCGCCACACGATCGCGCAGAGCACGGCGATGAACGCGAGGAGCAGGGCCGTGCCCACGGCGATCGCCGGGACCGGGCCGAAGGAGTAGAAGGGCTGGCCGGGGTCGCGAGCGACGTCGAGCACCCACGTGCCGTTCGCCGCGAGGCCGTTCACCACGCCCCCGACGTCAAGCGAGAGCAGCGCCCACGGGTTGTAGGCGTTGACCGTCAGGTACGAGTACTGCGCGGCCGTCGTGACGATCTTCCGGGCGAGGTCCCACGGCATGAGCGCGAACGGCACCGAGAGCAGGAAGGCCGTCCCGATCCCGGCGACGAGGACGCCGGCGAGATCGGCGAGGCCCTCGCGGGACGGGCGGCGGACCCCGACGCGCGCGAGCCACCGCCACGCGATCCCCGGGGGGCCGTCGCGATGCGGCCGGGTCACGAGGTACCGGTGGAGGATGAGGGCAGCGGCGATCGGGATGAGGATCCCGAACTGCGGCTTGATGATCGCGGCGACGGTCGTGAGGACCGTGGCGGAGATCATCCGCCCCCTCCAGAGCTGCCGGACGGCGAGGAGCAGGACGACCGTCCCGACCGAGTCCACCTGGCCCCAGACCGCGCTGTCGAACCAGGTGACCGGGTTGAACAGGACGAGCGCCGCACCGATGAGCGCCGCGCGCCGGCCGCCGCCGATGTCGCGGACCATCCACCAGACCACGAACGCGAGCGCCCCGTCGGCGAGGATCGGCGGCAGCTTGATGAGGTCGCCCGCGCCTCCGAAGAAGCTGCCCACGATCCCGACGAGCCAGAGGATGTACAGGTAGCCCGGGGTGTAGTCGGCGAAGAACCCGCGGTCGTAGAAGCCGAAGGGCCCGTACGCGGCGAGGTTGTCCGCCCAGTAGCGGAACGCCGCGACGTCCACGCCGAAGCCCGAACCCGGCTCGAGGAGGACGTATGCGATGATGAGCCGGAGGGCGATCCCGACCGCGACGAGGATCGCGATCGCGCGGTAGTCGCTCCCGGTCCTCGTCGTCCCGGTCTCCGCGGTCGCACCCTCCATGGGGCCGCCCCGTTCAGGGCCGGTCAAACGAGTTCGGCCTCCTGCACGAGCGTTGAGGTGCAACCGAGTATAGCCCCGGGTCACCCCACGACGGCTCGACCGGCCCGCGAGCCCGCCCGCATCCTGGAGTCCGTCCCGTCCGTCGCCGTCGGCGGGGCGGTCGTCCTTCTGCTGCTCGTCGTCTACGGCCTGTCGAACCTGGACCGGGAGAACCTCTACCGGCACTTCGTCTGGCAGGGGATGGCGTGGCTGGACGGTCACCTGACGATCCCGTACCCGGCGCCGGGCAACGACTACTACAACGACGTCATGCCGATCCTCGGGCCCGACGGGTCCGAGACGGGGCGCGGGCTCCTGCCGTTCCCGCCGCTGCCGGCGCTCGCGCTGCTGCCGTTCGTCGCGGTCTGGGGGCTCGCCACGGACGCGCAGCTGCTGACCGCGCTCGCCGCGGCACTCGTCGTCGGGGTCGCGTTCCGCATGCTCGGCGAGATCGAGATCCGGCGCTCCACGCGGCTGGCCACCACCCTCTTCCTCGGCTTCGGGACGGTGCTCTGGTACGCGGCGTCGGTCGGGACCACGTGGTGGACCGCGCACGTCGTCGCGCTGCCGCTCGTCCTCGGCGCCGTGGCGATCGGCCTCGCTCGGGAGCGCGTCGTCGGCCTCGATCCGGCCGCGGGGCTGCGCCGCTTCGTCGACCCGCCGCTCGTCGCCGCCGGGCTCCTCCTCGGGCTCGCCGCGGCCGCGCGGATGCCGGTCCTGCTCGGCGGCTCGTACTTCCTGTTCGTCGGGGGCGGCTCGATGAGGCGCCGCCTCGCGTCGGTGGCGCTCGGGGCGGCCATCCCGTTGGTTGGGCTCGTCGGCTACACGTACGCCGCCTCGGGGCACCTGTTCAACCCCGCGTACGAGTACCTCTACCGCCAGGAGGTGGACGCCTATCCCGAGCTCGGCTACGTGGGCGACTGGTCCATCGAGGATCCGCGCTACGTCCCGCGCAACCTCGCGATCATGCTGCTCCAGCCGCCGAACGTCCTGCCCGCCTGCACGCCGGCCGACGCGCCCCGCGGCCTCTTCGACCCGGACTGCCCCTGGCTCGTGCCCGATGCGGTGGGCATGAGCCTGCTGCTCACGAGCCCGGCGTGGCTGCTCGTCCTCCCGGCGATCCGCCGTCGCTGGGGCGACCCGGTGGTGGCCGGCGGCGTCGTGGCGGCGGGCCTCGTCGCCCTGCTCGACCTCATGCACTTCAGCCAGGGCTGGGTCCAGTTCGGGTACCGCTTCTCACTCGACTGGGCGCCGTTCCTCCTGCCCGTGGCGGCGCTCGGCCTCGACGGCCTGTCGGACCGCTGGCGGAGGGTCGGCTTCGCGCTCATCGGCATCTCGGCGCTCGCGCAGCTGTGGGGCGTCGTGTGGCGCGGGGCGATGGGGTGGTGACCGGGTCGCCCGCCGGCGGGGACGCGACGGCGCCGTCCGGCCGCGTCGGCGAGCCGGCCCCCGTCGACGACCCGGGCCGCGCCCGCGCGCTCGTCGCGGCCGCCCTCGTCGCCGGCCTCGTCGCGTTCGCGCTCGGGTGGCTCCACCTGCTCCCCGGCGTCGCGTTCTGGGACACCGGGGAGATGCAGACCGTCGGTCCGGTCTTCGGCACCGCCCACCCGACCGGCTACCCAACGTACGTCGCGCTCGGGTGGCTCGCGTCGGTCGTCCTCCAGCCGTTCGGCTCGCCCGCGTTCGTCATGAACCTGCTGAACGCGCTGCTCATCGGCGGGGCGGCCGCGGTCGCCACGCTCCTGTTCGGGCGGCTGACGGAGCGGCCCGTCCTCGCGCTCGCGGGCGGGCTCGTCGTCGCCCTGATGCCCGAGGCCTGGTACCTCGCGACCCACGCCGACCCCCACGCGCTGCACGCCCTCCTCCTCGGCGTCGTGCTGCTGCTGCTCGTCGTCTGGGGCGACCGTCGCCGGGCCGGCCTGGACCGCACGGACCGCTGGCTCGTCGCCGCCGCGGCCGTCTACGGCGCGTCGCTGGGCAACCAGGCGCTCATGCTCCTCGTCGCCCCGGGGATCGCGCTGTTCGTCCTGGCCACCGAGCCGCGGATCCTGCTGCGGCCGCGCATGCTCCTCGGGTGCGCCGTCACCGTCCTCGGGGTCGCGGCGCTCGCGTACCTCCAGCTGCCCCTCGCGGTCGCGCTGGATCGCCCGCTCATCTACGCGCGCCCCGGCACGTGGGACGGCTTCTGGTACATCGTGCTGGGAGAGCAGTTCCGCGGCTCCCTGGGGGATCCGCTCGCGCGACCGCTCGACACCCTTCGCGCCATGGTGGACGCGATGACCGGCCAGCTGGGGCTCCTCGCCATCGCGGCCGTCCCGGCGGCCGTGGTGACGGCGATCCGTCGGCCCCGGTACGCACTCCTCACGGTGCCCGCCTTCGTCATCACCCTCGTCTTCGCCGCGGTCTACGACAACGCGGAGATCGACCGCTACCACCTGGGGCCGGCGATCGTCGCGGTGAGCTGGCTCGTCGTCGGCGCCGGGTGGATCGTGGAGCTCGTGGAGGGCGCGGCGCGCCGTCCCCGCGCGTCGGCCGGACCTGCCCCGGCCGGCGTCGCCGGCGCGGTCGCCGCGGCCCTGCTCGCGGTCGCGCTCGTCCTCCCCCAGGCCGCACGCCTCCCGGCGTCGGAGCGTCGGGCGAGCGAGGTCGGCATCCTCGACGCGCGCTCGTTCGTCGAGTCCGCCTTCGCGGCGTTCGAGCCCGACGCCACCGTCGTGAGCTGGTGGAGCTACTCGACCCCGCTCTGGTATGGGACCATCGTGGAGGGCCGCCGCGGCGACCTGCGGATCGTGGACGACCGGACGCGGCTCGACGAGGGTCTGGGCGACATGGCGGACGTCATCCGCGCCGATCTCCCGGAGCGACCCGTGTACGTGATCCCGGGCTGGCCGGACCTGCGGGACCTCGAGGAGGCGTTCGTGCTCGAGCCGGTCTTCGTCGCGGGGAACCAGACCGTCTACCGGGTCGCATCGGACCGAGGAGCCACGCCATGACCGCGCCCGCCGCCCCGGCCCGCCTGCCGGAGCTCTCGTACTTCTTCCCGGCCCACGACGAGGAGGCCAACCTGGAGCCCCTCGTGGACGAGGCGCTCGCGACGCTGCCGTCCCTCGCGGAGCGATTCGAGATCGTCATCGTGGACGACGGGTCCCGCGACGCCACGCCGCGCATCGCCGACCGGCTCGCGGCCGCGCACCCGGGCGTCGTCCGGGCCGTCCACCACCCGACGAACCTGGGGTATGGCGCGGCCCTCCGGTCGGGCTTCCGGGCGTCCCGCTACGCGCACATCGCGTTCACCGACGGCGACCGCCAGTTCCGGGTCGCCGACCTGGGTCGGCTGTCCGCCCGGATGGAGGAGGCCGACCATCCGGACGTGGTCGTCGGCTTCAGGATCAAGCGCGCCGACCCGTTCGTCCGGACGGCGTACGCGCGGATCTACCGGTTCGCGAACCGCGTCTGGTTCGGCCTGCGCGTGACCGACGTGGACTGCGCGTGCAAGCTCTTCCGGCGCGAGGCCCTCGACGGGATCCGCGTCGCGTCCGGCGGGGCGTTCTTCTCGGCGGAGATGCTCATCAAGCTGCGGGCGAGCGGCCGGAGCGTCGTGGAGGTGGGCGTCCCGCATCACCCGAGGACGGCCGGCTCGCAGACGGGGGCGAAGGTCTCCGTCGTGTGGCGCGCGGTGAAGGACTTCTGGTCGCTCCGCCTGCGGATGTGGTCGGACCGCCAGCGCGCCCTGCGACGCGGGGAGCCGATCCTGGCATCCGGCGGTACGCGGCCGTCGGCGGACTGACCGGGCGGGTCAGCCCCGGGAACCTCCCCCCTCGCCGGGATCGTCCGCGTCGAGGGAGTTGACGAAGTCCCGGAAGACCGACAGGCGCTCGTCCGATCCGTCGGGCGCCGAGCGGTCGGCGTCGTCCTCATCGTCCGGCTCGGGTCGCACCCCGGCCCGGTCGAGCACGTCCTCGGCCGCGTACACGGGCGCTCCGGTCCGCACCGCGAGCGCGAGCGCATCGGAGGGGCGGGCGTCCACCTCGTGGAGGCGTCCGTCCGCCTCGATGACGATCCGCGCGAAGAACGTCTCGGCCTCGAGCCGCACGATGTCCACCTCCCGCACCCGCGCGCCGAGGTCGCGCATGAGCGCGGTCATCAGGTCGTGGGTCAGCGGCCGCTCCGGCTCTCGAGAGCATGTGCACCCGGACGCTCTCGACGACGACCTCGATGCGGCCCGCGGACATGGCGGGATTATCCCACGCCCCCCGTCGCCGGCCGCGACCCGGGCGGTCAGGGGGAGACGATCGTCTCCGCCGGGGCCTCGGAGGCGCCCTCCGTCTGCGGGGACGCGGAGCCGGCGCCGGACGACGGCGCGGTGCCCGCCACGGCCTCGAGGGGGGTGGTCCAGAGCCGCGTGCCGTCGATCCAGTACAGGAGCGGCGGCTTGGACTCGCCGCGGTCGATGACGTACATGCCGCGGACCGCCTCCCATCGCTCGGGCTCCTTCGCC
>JALOOH010000134.1 GCA_025454515.1 Chloroflexota bacterium | reverse complement strand
GTCGACATCGACAAGGACACCGTCGACTTCATCGACAACTACGACGGGAGCCACCGCGAGCCGACCGTCCTGCCGGCCCGGCTCCCGAACCTCCTCGTCAACGGCTCGTCGGGCATCGCCGTGGGCATGGCGACCAACATCCCGCCGCACCACCTCGGCGAGGTGGCCGACGCGACGATCGCGCTCATCGACGACCCGGACCTCACGAGCGATGCGCGTTCGTGAAGGGCCCCGACTTCCCGACCGGGGGGACGATCTTCCGGTTCGATCAGCAGCGCAACACGATCACCGGCCAGACCGAGCGCGTGGACGCCATCCGCCAGATGTACGCGCACGGCCGCGGCCGCGTCGTCGTGCGGGCGCAGGTCGCGTTCGAGGAGACCCGCAAGGAGCGCACCGCGATCATCGTCACCGAGCTCCCCTACCAGGTGAACAAGGCGGCGCTCATCGAGAAGATCGCCGACCTGGTGAAGGAGAAGAAGCTCGAGGGGATCGCCGACCTGCGGGACGAGTCGGACCGCGACGGGATGCGCATCTTCATCGAGGTCAAGCAGGACGCGAACCCGCACAAGGTCCTGAACAACCTCTTCAAGCACACGACGATGCAGAGCGCGTTCAACCTGAACATGCTCGCGCTCGTCGACGGGCAGCCGCAGACCCTCCCGCTGAAGTCGGTCATCGCCCACCACATCGACTGGCGCCGGGACGTCATCCGGCGGCGGACCGAGTACGACCTGGGCAAGGCGCGCGAACGGGCCCACATCCTCGAGGGCCTCAAGATCGCGCTGGACAACCTGGACGCGGTGATCCGGACGATCCGCGAGTCGGCCGACGTGGAGACGGCGCGGAAGAACCTGATGGCGCGCTTCGGCCTGACCGAGGTCCAGGCACAGGCGATCCTCGACATGCGGCTGGCGCGGCTCGCCGCGCTCGAGCGCAAGAAGATCGAGGACGAGTACCTCGCCGTCATCCAGCTCATCGCCGAGCTCGAGGACATCCTCGCGAATCCGGGGCGGGTCCTCGCGATCATCAAGGACGAGCTGACCGAGCTGAAGCGGAAGCACGCGGGCGAGCGGCGCACGCGCGTCGCCGACGACGAGTCGCGCGAGATGACGGACGAGGACCTCATCGCCGACGAGGACGTGGTCGTCACGATCAGCCGGCGCGGGTACATCAAGCGCCAGCCCGTCGCGACGTACCGGCGTCAGCACCGGGGCGGCAAGGGGATCATCGGCCACGTGACGCGCGAGGAGGACGCGGTCGACGACCTCCTCGTCGCCAACACGCACGACTGGGCGCTCTTCTTCACGAACCGCGGCCGCGTCTTCAGCAGCAAGGTCCACGCGATCCCGGACGCGAGCCGGCAGGCGAAGGGGATCCCGATCATCAACCTGCCCGGAGTGCAGGTCGAGACGGGTGAGGTGCCCAAGGCCACGATCGTCATCCCGGGGTTCGACGCGGGCAGCTACCTCATGCTCGCGACGCGCAACGGCACGGTGAAGAAGACGCCGCTGGAGCAGTTCGACCGGGTCCGCAGCTCCGGGATCATCGCCATCACCCTCAACGACGGCGACGAGCTGGCGTGGGTCGCGGTCACCAGCGGCGAGGACGACGTGTTCCTCGCGACGGCCCACGGGAAGCTGGCCCGCTTCCACGAGAGCGAGGTCCGGCCGATGGGCCGCGTGGCAGCGGGCGTCATCGGCATCCGCCTCGCGCGTGCGGGCGACCGCGTCGTCTCGATGGCGGTCGCCGAGCCCTCCGCCGACCTGCTGGTCCTCACCGAGACCGGGTACGGCAAGCGCGTCCGCCTCTCCGAGTTCCGGCGCAAGCACCGCGGCGGGCAGGGGGTCATGCTCATCCCGCTCGAGGGCCGGAAGACGGGCGCCGTCGCGGCCGTCCAGCAGGTGACCGAGACGGAGGAGGAGCTCCTGCTCATCAGCGAGCAGGGCCAGATCGTCCGCACGGACGTCCGGACGATCAACCGCTACTCGTCCGGCGCGCGGGGCGTCATCGTGATGCGGCTCGCCGAGGGCGACCGCGTCGTGGGGACCGCCGCGTTCCGGGCGGGTCTGGCGGAGCACCGGGCCATCGGGGAGAATGACGGCGACGACGATGAGCCGACGGGCGGCGACGGCGTGCCGCGCGAGTGAGCTACGCGCACGGGCGGGAGACTGCGGTGTACTCCGACCAGTTCGACGTCTACACGGGGAACGCCAACCCCGACCTCGCGCGCAAGATCAGCCGCTACCTGGGCGTGGAGCAGGGCCGGGCCGAGGTCTTCCAGTTCGCGAACGAGAACATCTTCGTCCGGGTCCTCGACAACGTCCGGGAGAAGGACGTCTTCCTCGTCCAGCCCACCTGCCGGCCCGTGAACCAGTCGATCATGGAGCTGCTGATCATGATCGACGCGTTCAAGCGCGCGTCGGCGGGACGGATCACCGCGGTCATCCCGTACTACGCGTACGGCCGGTCGGACAAGAAGGACCAGCCGCGCGTCCCGATCAGCGCGCGACTCATCGCCGACATGATCACGGTGGCCGGGGCCGACCGCGTCCTCACGATGGACCTGCACCAGGGCCAGATCCAGGGCTTCTTCAACATCCCGGTGGACGAGCTGACCGCGGTCCACCTGCTGTCGAACTACTTCATCCACAAGGGCCTGCGCGACGTCGTCGTGGTCACCGACCTCGGCTTCGCGAAGCGCGCCCGCACCTTCGCGGAGCTGCTGGATGCGCCGCTCGCGATCATCGAGAAGCGACGTGTCGGGAACCTCGACCAGGCCGAGGTCCTCAACGTGATCGGCGAGGTCGCGGGCCGGCGCGCGATCATCGTGGACGACGAGATCGACACGGCAGGGACGCTCATGGAGACGGTCCGGGCCCTCGAGCGCGAGGGCGTGGACGAGATCTACGCGACGGCGACCCACGCCGTCCTCTCGGACCCGGCGGCCGCCCGGATCGAGTCGTCCTCGCTCCGCGAGGTGGTGCTGACCGACTCGATCCCGATCCCGGCGGCGAAGCGGACGCCGCGCATCACGACGCTCTCGGTGGCGCCGCTCATCGGCGAGGCGATCCGGCGGATCCACCGCGGCGAGTCCGTCGGCGCGCTCTTCCAGAGCGAGGTCTCCTTCACGCAGGAGATGCTGCTGTGGGAGGACGGCCCCGGCACCCGGTCGCCGGCCGCGCGCGAGGCGGACGTCGCGGAGATGCCGCCGACCGTCGCCGAGCTGACCTGACGGGCCGGGGCGCCCGCCCACGCCGGTCAGGGGCCGCCGCGCCCGACGTCCGCGGCCGTTCGTGGCCGGCCGTCGCCGTCGGGCGCGCCGATGCCGCTCCGGCTGGGCTAGCATGGTGATCACACGCCCCCGGATCGACACGAGGCACGGATGACGCTCCAACTGCATCGCCCGGACGGCCAGGGCGGGATCGAGGCGGCCCCGCCGCCGGCCGACTTCCGCACGGAGCTTCGCTCTCCGCGGTGGAACGCCGCCCGGCTGGCCAACCCGGAGATGAATCCCACCTCTCGCCTGCGATCGGCACTGCTCTGGCTCGTGCTCGCTGCCGCGACGTTCGTCATCCTCCTCGCGGGGTACGGGTCCGGCTTCTGGTCATGACCCGGCGGGGCCGCCGCGCGAAGAGCGCCCCGGCGGGGCGTGCGATCGGCTGGTGGATCGCCGGGTTCGAGGAACGCCTGTACCCGGAGCGCGAGACCGTGGCGGAGCGCGTCCGTTGGGGGAGCGAGACCAGGGTCGCGTCCGGTCAGGACGGCGACGTCGTCGTGCGCTTCCCGGACGACGCACCTGCGCCCGGGCCCGACCCTGCGCCGGCGGACGACGTCCCTGCGCCGGAGCCGGAGGTCGACCGGGACCCGCGCCGCCCCCGCGGAGGGTGACCGCCGCGAGGGGCGGGAAGGCACCCTCGCCTATACTTTCCATCCCATGCTGAGCTTCCTGAACCGCTTCGTCGACTCGAACGACCGCGAGCTCCGACGCATCCAGCCGTCCGTCGATCGAGCGAACGCGCTCGAAGAGGAGTGGGCCGCCCTCACCGACGCGGAGATCCGCGAACGCTTCGACGAGATCCGCGCGGAGATCCGCGAGGTCGCGGCCCCGTCGGAGCCCGACGAGGACGAGCTCCACCACCCGGACCTCGAGCGTCGCCGCGAGATCGCACGCGACCGCCGCAAGAAGGATGCCGCGCGCATCCAGGCGGCGCTCGACGAGGTCCTTCCCGACGTCTTCGCCGCCACGCGCGAGGCGATGCGGCGGACGCTCGGGATGCGCCACTTCGACGTCCAGCTCCTCGGCGGCGTCGTGCTCCACCAGGGGAAGATCTCGGAGATGAAGACCGGCGAGGGCAAGACCCTCGTCGCACCGCTCGCCGCGATCCTCAACAGCCTCGCCGGCCGCGGGGTCCACGTGGTGACGGTGAACGACTACCTGGCCCGCCGCGACCCGCAGTGGATGGGGCCGATCTTCCACTTCCTCGGCGTGAGCCTGGGGATGATCACCCACGACACGTCATTCGTGTTCGACCCCACCTACCCGGCGACGGACGAGCGGCTCGTGAACCTGCGCCCGGTCAACCGGCGCGAGGCGTACGCGGCGGACGTCACGTACGGGACGAACAACGAGTTCGGCTTCGACTACCTCCGCGACAACATGGTCACGGAGCTGGACCAGCGGGTGCAGGGCGAGCGCTTCTACGCGATCGTCGACGAGGTGGACAACATCCTCATCGACGAGGCGCGGACGCCCCTCATCATCAGCGGCCAGGCCGAGGAGTCGGCGGACAAGTACTACACGTTCGCGCGGCTCGTCCCCCGCCTGCAGGGGCGGCCGGAGGGCGACGAGGAGGGCGGCGACTACTTCGTCGACCTCAAGGAGAAGGCGGTCTCGCCCACCGAGCAGGGCATCGCGAAGATGGAGACGTTCCTCGGCGTCGAGAACATGTACGACGCCGACCCCACCCTCGCACGCCACTTCGAGCAGGCGCTCCGGGCCCACGCCCTGTTCAAGCGCGACCGCGACTACATCGTGAAGGACGGCGAGATCGTCATCGTCGACGAGTTCACCGGTCGCCAGATGCCGGGCCGCCGCTGGAGCGAGGGGCTCCACCAGGCGATCGAGGCCAAGGAAGGGCTTCGCGTCCAGCGCGAGAACGTCACGCTCGCCACGATCACCTTCCAGAACTACTTCCGCCTCTACGACAAGCTCGCCGGCATGACGGGCACGGCGATGACCGAGGCGGAGGAGTTCTTCAAGATCTACAAGCTCGACGTCGTGGCGATCCCGACCAACCAGCCGATGGTCCGCGAGGATGACGCCGACCTCGTCTATCGCACCGAGAACGGCAAGTTCGAGGCGCTCATCGACGAGATCGCCGAGATGCAGGACGAGGGGCGCCCCGTCCTCGTGGGCACCGTCTCCGTCGAGAAGTCCGAGATCCTCAGCGAGATGCTCAAGCGCCGCGGCGTGAAGCACGAGGTCCTCAACGCCAAGTTCCACGAGAAGGAGGCGGGGATCGTGCAGCAGGCGGGCCGCTCCGGCGCCGTCACGATCGCCACGAACATGGCCGGCCGCGGCACCGACATCAAGCTCGGCGGCGATCCGCAGGGCCTCGCGTCCGAGCTGCTCCATCGCCGCGGGCTCAACCCGCTCGAGGTGAGCAAGGAGGAGTACGCGGCGGCGCTCGCCGAGGCCAGGGAGATCTGCGACGAGGACCACGAGCGCGTCGTCGGCGTCGGCGGCCTTCACATCGTGGGGACCGAGCGGCACGAGTCGCGACGGATCGACAACCAGCTCCGGGGCCGGGCCGGGCGGCAGGGCGACCCGGGCTCCACCCGCTTCTACCTCTCCCTCGAGGACGACCTGATGAAGCGCTTCGCGTCGGAGCGCGTGTCCGGCCTCATGGAGCGCCTGGGGCTGGAGGAGGACCAGGCGATCGAGTCCCGCCTGGTGTCGAAGACCATCGAGGGCGCCCAGTCCCGCGTCGAGGGCTACAACTTCGACATCCGCAAGCGCGTCGTGGAGTTCGACGACGTCATCAACAAGCAGCGCGAGACGATCTACGCCGAGCGCGACAAGGTCCTCCGGAACGAGGACCTCACGGAGACGATCCGGGCGTTCGTGGACGACGAGGTGGACCACCTCGTGGACGTCCACCTCGTGGGAGCTCCCGACGAGTGGGACATGGACGGCCTCGTCGCCGCCCTCCACGCGATGGGCCTCCACGAGGCCGGGACCACGGCGGACGACCTCTGGGACGTCGGCGGCCGCGAGGCGATCGTCGGGCACATCCGCGAGATCGCGGACGCCAAGCTCGACGATCGCGAGCGCGAGGTCGGCGAGGCCGACTGGGCGCTCGTCGAGCGGCTCGTCCTCCTCCGGACGATCGACAGCCTGTGGATCGAGCACCTGACGGAGCTCGACGACATGCGCAGGGGCATCGGGCTCCGCGGGTACGCGCAGCAGGATCCGCTCAACGAGTTCAAGAAGGAGGGGTACCGCCTCTACGAGGAGCTGCGGGACCTCATCCGCCGCCAGGTCGCGACGACGATCTTCCGCGTCTCGGTCGTGCGCGACGAGCCGAAGCCGCTGCCCATGCCCACCGAGTTCTACGGCGCGGGCGACGAGCGGCCGGCCGGCCC
>JALOOH010000133.1 GCA_025454515.1 Chloroflexota bacterium | reverse complement strand
CGGCCGCGAAGGCCCGGGCGGAGCGTGCGACCGGCCTGCCGAGCGCCCCGGCGATGCGGCAGGTCCAGGAGTCGCTCGGGGAGCGTGCGATCGCGCGGCCCGCGGGCACGGACGGACGCCCGCCGGGCACGCCGAAGGTCGGGCGCAACGACCCGTGCTGGTGCGGGTCGGGCGTGAAGTACAAGAAGTGCCACGGGCGCTGAGCGACGCACCGCGGCGCACGCGGCGCCTCGCCGACCTGGCGATCCTGGCGATCGTCGCGGCGGTCGCGACGGCCGGCGTGGCCGCGTACGCCACGTACCGGATCTGGGCCCAGGGCTACACGGACGAGGCGCGCCCGGCGGACGCGATCGTCGTGCTGGGCGCCGCGCAGTGGAACGGCGTCCCGTCGCCGGTCTTCCGCAGCCGGATCGACCACGCAGTGGACCTCTGGAAGCGCGGCCTGGCGCCGTGGTTCGTCGTGACCGGGGGATCGGCCGCGGGCGACGCGTCCACGGAAGCTGCCGCCGCGCGCGCCTACGCGATCTCGCAGGGGGTGTCGGTCGAGGCGATCATGGGGGAGAACCGCGCCCACAGCACGCTCGGGTCGATGCGCGCGCTCCGCGAGCTCTTCGACGAGCACGGGATCCGGAGTGCCGTCTTCGTCTCCGACCGGGGCCACATGCTGCGCGTCATCCGGCTCGCGACGGACCTGGGGATCGAGGCCTACGGGTCGCCCGCGGACGACAGCCCCAGCGACGCGACGCTGGCGTCGCGGGCGCGGGCGACCGTGCACGAGCTCGGCGCGCTGGGCTGGTACTTCCTCTTCGGGCGCGAGAACGGCAGCTGAGGAACCTGGACGGGCGCCGGCCGGCAGCGGACTCTCCCGGCGACCGGCGCGGCATCGGCCGCGACGCCCCGCGCGCCCGGGACGCCAGGGTTCGGACCATTCAGACCAGTTTCCCTCTAGGCGAGCGGCCGAGTCCCCCCTATACTTCGGGACGATGTCCGACCGGCTGAGGAAGCCCGGCCGGCGACCCCGAGACCATCATCACCCGCGACCCGCACCGCCCAGCCCTTGAGTGCGGTCGCGCAGCCGAGAGAGGGATAGGTGAAGCAGGTCGAGGATCCCCGGTTCATCGATCTCATCGCCTGCGAGCGAGATTGCCGATCCTGCAGCTACGCCGCCGCGCTCGACTGCGACGGGAACTGCGGGGTCTGCCCCCACAACGGATACTGCCCCTGCGTGAACCCCGTCGTCGCCCGGAGCAAGTCGGCCATCCGGCTGATCGAGCTCCGGCCGATCCTCCTGCAGGACGCGCGAGCCCAGGCCTGATGGACCTGGCCGGCCAGCGCGACCTCGTCGAGAGGATCGCAGCGACCTCGGGGAGGCTTTGACCTCCCCGCAAAGGAGAGCCACCTCGCGGAGCTGGATGCGCTGACGGGCGCACCCGGGTTCTGGGACGACCAGCGGACCGCCCAGCGGGTCCTCCGCCAGGCCGAGAGCCTGCGGTCGGAGATCACGCTGTGGTCGGACCTGTCGGCGCGCGCGACCTCGCTCCTCGAGCTGCGGGCGATGGCCGAGGAGGCCGGCGACGCCGACCTCGTCGCGGAGATCGACGGCGACGCCCAGGCCCTTGCCGCCACGTTCGAGAAGGAGCGGTTCCAGCTCCTGCTCTCCGGCGAGTACGACGAGCGCAGCGCCCTGCTGTCGATCTCGGCCGGCGCGGGCGGGACGGAGGCCACCGACTGGGCGGAGATGCTCCTGCGGATGTACCTCCGCTGGGCGGAGCGTCACCGGTTCGCCACGGAGATCCTCGATTCGACCGAGGGCGAGCAGACGGGCATCAAGAGCGCGACGATCGCCGTCGCCGGCCGCTACGCGTACGGGTACCTGAAGGCTGAGCGCGGCGTGCACCGGCTCGTGCGCATCAGCCCGTACGACGCACAGAAGCGGCGCCAGACCACCTTCGCGCTCATCGAGGTCCTGCCCGAGGTCGAGGACGACGTGGAGATCGAGCTCGACTGGGACGAGATCCGCGTGGACACGTATCGCTCCACCGGCGCCGGCGGCCAGCACGTGAACAAGACCGACTCGGCGGTCAGGCTCACGCACCTGCCCACGGGCACCGTCGCGCAGAGCCAGAACGAGCGGTCGCAGATGCAGAACCGCGAGACCGCGACGAAGATCCTCAAGTCCCGCCTGCTGGAGAAGGCGCTCGAGGAGCGCGAGGCGGAGCGCCGCAAGCTCAAGGGCGCGCACGTGGAAGCCGGCTGGGGGAACCAGATCCGCAGCTACGTGCTGCATCCCTACCAGATGGTCAAGGACCTGCGGACCGCGCACGAGACGAGCGACACGACCGGCGTCCTCGACGGCGACCTCGACGACTTCATGCAGGCGGAGCTCGAACGGGAGGCGACGGGGGCGACGATGACCGAGGTGGGCGCGGCGGACTGACGATGGACGGACAGCCCGCGGACCGATCGATCTCGCTGCGGCTCGCCACGGAAGCCGACCTCGCAGCCTGCGCGGAGATCCAGCGCGTCGCGCTCGACGGCTACCTCGCGCCGCTCGGCCAGACCCTCACGTGGAACGCGCCCGCGGTCGTGGGGCTCTTCGCGCACCTGCGCGCGACGGACCCCGGACGGTTCGTCGTCGCCGAGCGGGACGGGGTTCCCATCGGGTTCGCGTCGGCATGGGTCCGCGGCGGGCTCTGGTTCCTCGCCCTCCTGTTCGTCGTGCCGGAGGAGCAGGGGCGGAGGCTGGGGACCCTCCTCCTGGAGGCCGTCCTCCCCGGGCCGCGTGACCGCGCGCCGGACGGCGAGCCGCTCGTCCTCGGCGTCGCGACGGACAGCCTCCAGCCGATCTCGAACGCGCTGTACGCGCGCTTCGGGATGGTCCCGCGGCTCCCGGCGTTCATGCTCCGCGGCCCTCTGTCGCGGCCCGAGGCCTTCGCCCGGCTGCCGGAGGGCGTCGTCGCGACGCCGTTCGCACCGGGCGGCACGGACGGAGGCCGGACGGGCGCGGACGCGGGATCCGCGCTCCGGCTCCACGCGGACGTGACCACCGCGGTCGATCGCGAGGTGCTGGGCTTCGTCCGCCCCGTCGATCATGCGTGGCTCCTGGGCGACCGCTCGGGCATCCTCCTCGCGAACGCGGACGGCGAGCCCGTGGGCTACGGCTACCGCCGCGCCGACGGGCGGCTCGGGCCGGTCGCGACGATGGACGCGACGCTGCTCCCTGCCCTGGTCGGCCGGCTCGCCCGCGACGCGGCGGCGGACGTCCCCGAGCAGTCGCTGATCGTCACGGGCGCCGCGGGCCCGGCGCTCGTGGCGTGTCTCGCGGCAGGCCTGCGCATCACGGACCCGCCGACGATCGTCGGCTGGGATCGCCCCTTCGCCGACTTCTCGCGGTACCTCCCGACCGGACTCGCGCTCGTCTGACCGCCCGCGCGCGAGCGCACACGCGGACTCTCGGGTACGCTCGCGCCCGTGACTCTCCTCGCGGGTCCGGGCTCCGACCGCCAGGCCCCTGCAGCGACCTTCGGCGCCGCGCGCCCCGTCATCTTCCTCCGCGACGTCACGAAGACGTACCCCGGCGGCAAGGTCGCGCTCCGCGACGTGGACCTGACGATCCGCGAGGGCGAGTACGTCTTCATCGTGGGCCCGTCCGGCGCCGGCAAGTCCACGCTCCTCAAGCTGCTCATCCGCGACGAGGTCGCGACCGAGGGGCAGGTCTTCATCGACGGCACGGACCTCGCCCGCCTCGGCCGCCGGGAGATCCCCCGGGTCCGCCGCCGGATCGGGACGATCTTCCAGGACTTCAAGCTGCTCCCGACGCGGACGGTCTGGGAGAACGTGGCCTTCGCCCTGGAGGTGACCGGGGCGTCGCGGAGGACGATCGCACCCCTCGTGGACCGCGTGCTCGCGCTCGTCGGCCTCACCGCGCAGGCGGGCCAGCTGCCCACCCAGCTCTCGGGCGGCGAGCAGCAGCGCACCGCGATCGCCCGGGCCCTCGTGCACGATCCGCGGCTCATCATCGCCGACGAGCCCACCGGCAACCTGGACCCGCTGATCAGCTGGGAGATCATCCAGCTCCTCCTGCGGATCAACGAGCTGGGCGTCACGGTCCTCATGGCGACCCACGACGCCGAGGTCGTGACCGCCCTCCGCCGCCGCGTCGTCGCGCTCGAGGAGGGGCGCGTCGTCCGCGACGAGCTGGGCGCCGCGTACCACCGGGAGGACTGACCGTGATCCCGTTCGTCCTCTTCAGCATCCGGCGCGCGTGGCAGGGGTTCTGGCGCAACGGCCTCATGAGCATCGCGGCCACCGCGACGATGACGTTCATGCTCCTCCTGCTCGGCGGGTTCTGGATCGTCCAGGCGGGGCTCTCCGCGGGGCTCCAGTACGTCGAGCAGAAGGTCCAGGTCGTCGCGTACATGAAGGAGGACGCGACGCAGGCCCAGGCGGATGAGGCCGTCGCGGCGGTCCGGCAGATGCCCGAGGTCCAGGATGTCGTCTACGTCAGCAAGGACGAGGCGCTCGCGCGGTTCCGCTCGAACCTCGCCGAGCGCGGCCAGCCGGACCTCACGGGGAGCCTCGACACGAACCCGCTCCCCGCGAGCATCGAGGTCTACCTCGTGGACCCGACGGACTTCGGGGCGATCGTCACCCAGCTGGAGAGCAGCGCCGGCGTGGACCGCGTGGACGACGTCCAGCAGCTCGTGGACCGCGTCACCACGGTCACGACGGTCATCCGGACGGTGGGGATCGTCGCGCTCGTCCTCGTCGGGCTGACCGTGCTCTTCATCATCGTGAACACGATCCGCCTCGCGGTGACGTCGCGCGCCGAGGAGATCGAGATCATGCGCCTCGTGGGCGCGTCCGACGCCTTCATCCGCTGGCCGTTCATCTTCGAGGGCGCGCTCGTCGGCGTCCTCGGGGCGCTCGTCACGCTCGTCATCCTCGGGGCGGCCGCCGCGCCGCTCTCGTCGCTCATGCTCGGGTTCTTCCGCGTCCTCCCGCTCGAGTTCGGGACGCTCGTCCGCGACGTCGCGGTCCTCGTCCTCGTGACCGGCCTGGGGCTCGGCGTCGTCGGCTCATATGTCTCCGTCCGCAGCTACCTCATCCGCTGACGGCGGCGACGCCCCGGAGCGGCGCCGGCGCCCGACCGGACCCATCGCGTCGATCGCCGCCCTCCTCGTCGTCGCGGTCATCGGCGGGTCCGTCGTCTTCCTGTCCGGGTTCGCGCTCGGCGCCCGCGTCTCGACCACCCCAGGGACGCCCGCGGACCAGGCGGAGCTCTGGGCCCCGTTCTGGGACGCGTACCGCGCGATCACCGACCAGTTCGTGGGCGAGGTGGACGAGAGACGCCTCGTCGAGGGCGCGATCGACGGGATGGTCACGTCGCTCGACGACCGCTGGTCGCAGTACCTGACCGCGCAGGAGTACCGCGACAGCCTGCAGGGGATCTCCGGGCGCTTCTCCGGGATCGGCGCGGAGATGCAGGGCCAGCCCGCGCCGGGCGGCGAGCCCTGCACGCCGCTGGGACCCGGGTGCCGCCTGACGGTGATCTCCACCGTGCCCGGGGCCCCGGCCGAGAAGGCGGGCCTCCTGCCCGGCGACGCCGTGATCGCGGTCGACGGGGAGTCGCTGGACGGCCTCACCGCCGACGACGCGACCGGGAGGATCCGCGGCCAGAAGGGGACGCCGGTGACGCTCACGATCGTGCGAGGGGCCGAGCCGGCGCGGGACCTCACGATCGTCCGCGACTACATCGCCCGCCCCGAGGTGCAGTCGAAGGTCCTCGCGGACGGGACGGTCGGCTACGTGAAGCTCTCGGGGTTCAGCGACAGCGCCTCGAAGGCGTTCGCGGCCGCGGTGGCGGACCTCGCCGGGCAGGGCATCACGCGGTACGTCGTGGACGTCCGCGGGAACCCCGGCGGGTTCGTGTCGGCCGCACGGGACGTCGCGAGCCAGTTCGTCGCGTCGGGGCCCATCTACTTCCAGGAGGACGCGCGGGGCGACCGGATCGCGGTCGAGGCGAAGCCGGGCGGGGCGGCGACCGGCGACGCTGTCAGGGTCGCGCTCCTCATCGACGGCAACAGCGCTTCGGCGAGCGAGATCGTGGCCGGCGCCCTCCAGGACACGGGACGCGCGACGCTCGTCGGGAGCCGCTCGTTCGGGAAGGGGACGATCCAGGAATGGCTGCCGCTGCCGAACGACATGGGCGGCATGCGGCTGACCGTGCTGAGGTGGCTCACGCCCGACGGGCGGTGGATCCACGACACGGGGGTCGAGCCGGACGTCGCGGTGGATGCGGGCGCGGCGGCCGGGGAGGCATCGGCCACCGGCGATGCCGTGCTCGATCGCGCGCTCGAGGTGGTGGCCGGGTCCACGCCCTGATCCGGCGCGCTCGGGGCCTGCCCCCGTGCGGTGGTGACGGCGATCGATCGGGTCGCCTGGCGATCCCGTCAGC
>JALOOH010000021.1 GCA_025454515.1 Chloroflexota bacterium | reverse complement strand
GCCGGCCGTGAGGCGGTGCTCGCCGAGATGCGGGACGTGCTCATCCCGAACGGGCTGCGGATCGGCCATCCCGGGTTCAGCGGCTGGGTGACGACTGCGCCGTCCACGATCGCCACGGCGGCGGACCTCGCGCAGACGGTCGTCGCCGCCCAGCGGTGGTGGGCGACCCCGGGCAACCTCCTCGACGCCGTGGCCATGCGCTGGCTCGTCGAGCTCCTGGGGTTCCCGGGGGAGTTCGGCGGCATCTTCACGTCCGGTGGGTCCACCGCGAACCTCCTCGGGATCGGTGCCGCCCGTCAGCACGCCGGGGAGCGGCTCGGCCTCGACGTCGCGCGCGACGGCCTCGACGGACTGCCCGAGCCGCGCGTCTATGCGAGCACGGAGACCCACCACGTCGTGGGCCGCGCGCTCGGCGTGCTCGGGATGGGGCGCGCGAAGCTCCGATCGATCCCGACGACCGGCGACGGTCGGATCGACCTGGATCTGCTGGAGGCGGCGCTCGACGAGGACGCCGCGGCGGGCCGCACGCAGGTCGCGATCGTCGGGTGCGCGGGCGACGTGAACACGGGCGTCGTGGACCCGATGGACGACCTCGCGCGCATCGCCCGCGAGCGGGGGATCTGGCTGCACGTGGATGGCGCGTACGGAGGGTTCGGGCTCCTCGACGACCGCGTGCGCGACCTGTACGGCGACATCTCGGCCTACGACTCGTTCGCCATCGACCCGCACAAGTGGATGGCAGCCCCGGTCGGGACGGGGGCGACGATCGTGCGCGACGAGGGGGTCCTCGCACGGGCGTTCGCGATCGAGACGGGGGCGTACGACCGCGAGCGCGACCGCGAGCCGACGACCGGCGACCTCCCGTCGCCGTTCGTCGAGCTGGGCCATGGGACGCCGGACATGGGCGTCGACTTCTCCACCCCGGCCCGCGGCGTGGCGGTCTGGGCGATCCTCTCCGAGATCGGCGCCGAGGGCATGCGGGCGCGGGTGACGCGCCACCTCGACTGCGCACGACGCGTCGCCGACCGGGCGCGGGCCTCCGACGACCTGGAGCTCCTCATGGAGCCGGTGCTCTCGATCTGCTGCTTCCGGTACCGGCCGGCCGGCATGACCGACGAGGAGGCGATCGACGCGCTCAACGAGCGGGTCCTCGAGGGGATCCGGGCGCGCGGGCGGACGGTCACGTCGAGCACGCGCGTGGACGGCCGGCTCGCGCTCCGGCCGTGCTTCATCAACCCGCGGAGCGGGCTCGAGGATGCCGACGCGCTCGTGGACGAGGTCCTCGCGGTCGGGAGGGAGCTCGCCGCGGGAGCGTGAGGGGCGCGGGGCCGGGGGTGCCGCCGGGCGCGAGGGGCCGGGGACGCGCCGCCTCCAGGCCGGTCGGTGCGGGCGCCGGCGGCCCCGGATCGCCTCAGCGGAGCGGCGACCAGTCCGGGTCGTACGGGCCCGAGTAGAGCTTCTCCACGCGGTACGGGACGATGAGGGTGGGCTCGCCGCCCTCGAAGGGCACCGTGAAGAGCTCCACGTGGTTCCGCTCCGTCGCACGCCCCTGCGACGAGAACACGAGCGTCCTGCCGTCCGGGGACCAGGACGGGTGCTTGTCGTAGTCGCCGCAGCGGGGGCTGTCGGTCACCTGGCGCATCCGTCGCCCATCGGCGGCCATGACGTAGACGTCGAACTTGCAGCCCCCGGGCTCGCCGTCGAGGGCGATCCACCGCCCGTCCGGGGACCACGCCGGGCTGTGCAGGGCGCCGCCGGCGAGGAGGCGGGCCTTGGTCCCGTCGGCCCGGACCGTCCAGATCCCCGGCGAGCCGGTCCCGGCGAAGTGCGAGAAGGCGATGAGCGTCCCGTCCGGCGACCAGTCGGGGTACTGCTCGTTCCCCGGCATCTCGAGGAGCCGCTCCTGCCCGGAGCCGTCGGCATTCATGACCCACAGGTCGGCCGTGTTCTTCGCGGAGTCGCGACCCGACTCGAAGGCGATCCGCGTGCCATCCGGCGACCACGCGGGGTGCGCGTCGTGAGCCGGATCGTCGGTCAGCCGCACCTGGTCGGACCCGTCGGCATCCATCACCCACACGTCCCACTGGCCGTCGCGGTCGGACGCGAACGCGATCCGCCCGCCATCGGGAGACCACGCGGGATCGATGTCCTGTCCGCGGCTGCAGCTGAGGCTCGTGACGTCGGCGCCATCGATCGCGGCGCCCAGGATGTCGCGCGCCGAGCCCTTCGCGCACCAGGCTGTCGCGACGAAGGCGATCCGGATGTCGGCGACGTCGGGGGCCGGCGTGGGCGTGGCACCGGCCGAGGGCGTCGAAGATGGCGTGGCGGATGGCGCGGGCGTGGCGGGGCCGGCCACGGGCGTCGGGGAGGGTTCGGCGGACGACGTCGCCGGCGTGGACACGGGCGCTCCCGGCGTGGGCGGACCGACGGTCGCGGGCACGGACGAGGGCGGAGGCGACGGCGTCGAGGTCACGCCCGTGCACCCCGCGGCGAGGACCGCCAGCACGGCGACCGTGATCATGCTCTTCGACCTCCCACGTCCGTCCATCGACGAACCCTCCCAGGTCGCGTGTGAGCGTCCACCCACGGCGTGCACCATCCATGACGCCGCGGCACCACGGGGCACGCCAGAGGCGGACGTCACGAACCGGCGAGACACCTCGCGAGGAAGCGCAGGATCAGCTCCGCCTGGGCGATCCGCTCCTCGGCACGGAGCGCGTGGTGGCCCTCGGGGTACGTGTGGACCTCGACGGGATGGCCGCGATGCCGGAGCGCATGCGCGTAGACCATGACCTGCCCGAGCGGGCACCGGCTGTCCCGCTCTCCGGCGATGAGGAGGACGGGGGCGGCGACGCGGTGGGCGTACGTCATCGGGTTGCGCTCGTGGTACAGCGCGGGCACCTGCAGGGGATCCCCGCCGAAGATCGCGAGGTCCCATGCCTGCAGCGGCGGCGCCGACTCGTAGTGGGCCGCGACCAGGTCGCCCACCGGGATCCCGGCGACGATCGCACGCCACCGATCCGGGTGCAGGCCCGCGCCGAGCGTCGCGAGATAGCCGCCCCAGGACCAGCCTTCCAGCACGACGCGGCCCTCATCGGCGACGCCGTCGGCGACGAGGCGGTCGAGGCAGGCGAGGAGGTCCTCGGTCTCCGGGAACCCCGGGTCGCCGCGCAGCCGCTCGCGGAATGCGGCGCCGTACCCGGTGGAGCCGCGGTAGTTGGGGGCGACGACGGCATACCCGGCATCCGCGTACGCGAGCGCGAGGGGATCCCACGCGTCCGTCAGGCGCCACTCGGGGCCGCCGTGGCCGTGGAGGATCGTCGGGTAGGGCGGCGGGCCGTCGGGACGCAGGAGCCAGGCGTCGATCGTGTCGCCGGCGGGGTTCACGCAGGACACGTGCTCCCACCGACGGCCCGACGGCGCCGGCGCACCGGGCGCAGCCACGCGCGGAGCCCCGGCCGGGGCCTCATCGGCCTCCAGCCACGCGGGGGGCGTGGCGCCGTCGTCGTACCGGTACCAGGCACGGCCGTCCGGGCGCACGCCGGCGTCGTCGATCGTCCCGCCGCGATCCACGAGCGTCGTCCGCCTGCCGGTCGCGAGGTCGCACCGGTGCAGCGACGGCCGGGCACGGTCCTCGTGGAGCAGAAGCAGGGACGCCCCGTCCGGGTACCACCAGCCGTCCGTGACGTCGCCCGGCAGGTCGATCGGGACCTCGGAGAGCGCCCCGGCCGGCAGGTCCCACAGCCAGGCCCGGCGGCGGTCGGCGGTCTCCCGGATCACGAGGAGGCGCCCGTCGCCGGGGATCGGGGACCACGCGATGGGATCGACGACCCGGCCGACATCGAGGAGCGTCGCGACCGTCGCGCGGCTCCCGACGTCCACGATCCGGAGCTCGGGGTGGGCGATGTCGGTCGCGGCGGCGTCGCGCAGGCAAAGGAGCCGCCCGTCCGCGGAGAGCCCGCCCGGCCCCTGGGGCCATTCGCGGCCGACGCCGAGCGGCTCCGCCTGGCGCGCGAGCTCGACCGGCGCCGCGTGGCCGACCACGAGCGCGACGACATACGCGTCGTCCGTCGCGAAGCCGGCCGCGACCCGTCCGGAGACCATCGAGATGCCGGCCGCCCAGGCGTCCGGGACGCCGGGGAGCAGCGGCCGCGGCTCGCCGCCGCCGAAAGGCGTGACCATCCATCGCCCGCGCTCGTCGCCGGCCGGGTCGTGCCACCAGACGATGCCCTCTCCGTCGGGCGTGACCAGCGCCTCCTCCGCGCCGGCGGACGGGTCTGAGACGCGGCGCCGCTCACCGGTCGCGAGGTCCCACGCCCAGGCGCTCCGCAACCCGCCCTCGGTGGACACGACGGCGAGCCGCTCCGGGGCAGCGGGCGACCAGCGGACGCCGCCGATCTCCGTGGCGAGGAAGCGTGCACGAGAGGACGCGGCGAGGCCGGCGCCGTGCGCGTCGGCGGCCCGGCCGCCGGCCTGCCCGCGGCCGGACACGCGCGGGACGGGTGGGCGCGCGGGGTCGCTCACACGCCCACGATCCGCTTCACCGCCGCCCGGTACTCCTCGTCGGTCAGCACGCCGTCCGCGTGCAGCTTCGCGAGGTCGTCGAGCTGCGCGGAGGGCGAGCGCCCGCCCGGCGCGCTGCCCGGCGCGACACCTGGACCGAGCGCGGGGGCGGCGGGCGCCGGTGGCGCGTACGAGGCGAAGCCCATCTGGGCCCAGAAGGCCGCCACCTGCGTGACGTACGCCTCCTGCGTCGTCAGGCCGTGGCGGAGCGCGGCCGTCGCATGCGACATGGTCTCGACCTGGGGCTTCTGCACGGGCGTCAGCTGGAGTCCGTGCCGGCAGATCGGGCAGAGGAGGTAGTCGTCGCCGCCGTAGGGCATGACGGGGACGAAGAACAGGCTCACGGCCTTTTTCGTCCGGACGCGGTGGAGGGCGACGACGTTGTGGCAGTTCGGGCACAGGGCGGGCGCGACCTCGCCGAGATCCCGCGCGTCGCTCTGCCCCCAACCGAAGATGAGCACCATCCCGATCCCCTCCGCGTCCCGTCCTGCGGGCGGCCGCGCCACACGTGCCCGATCGTAGCCGACGCGGCGTCGGGCCGGACCGCCGGCCACCCCACACGGCGGGAGTGCGGGCGCGTCGCGTGTCATCGAGTCGAAAGGATCGAGGACGCAGCATCCCTGCCATGGACACGACATGCGGGTGGGCGGGCGCCGCCGGGGCGACCGCGGCCGCTCTCGATGCCGGGCTTCGGGCGCCGGCGGTCGGCGCCCCCGGCGCGCGGGAGGCCCGCGGCCGTGCGACGATGCGGCCGGCAGGCGCGCGGCAGGGAGGCTGATCCATGCGCATCCTCGTGGCGGAGGACGATCGCGGCCTCCAGGAGGTCCTCGCGCTCGGCCTCCGCGATGCCGGCTACCACGTGGACACGGTGGACCGCGGCGACGACGCCATCGACCAGCTCCGCTGGTACGAGTACGACGTCGCGATCGTGGACTGGCGGATGCCCGGCGCGGAGGGGATCGACGTGGTGGCGTGGGCGCGGAAGCACGACCGCCCGACCGCGATCCTCATGCTCACCGCGCGCGACACGCCCGCGGACCGGATCCGCGGGCTGGACACGGGGGCCGACGACTACCTCGTCAAGCCGTTCGACTTCGGCGAGCTGCTCGCCCGGGTCCGTGCGCTCCAGCGTCGGCCGCGTGGCGTGGACCAGCCGGTGCTCGGGCTCGGCCGCCTGACGCTCGACCCCGTCTCGCACGTCGTTGCGATCGGCGGGGCCGAGGTGGGCCTGACACGGACCGAGCACCGGATCCTCGAGCTGCTGCTCCGGCGGGCTCCGGCGGTCGTCGGCCGCAAGGCGCTCGCCGAGCACGCCTGGGAGGACGAGACGGATCCGCTCGGGTCGAATGCGATCGACGTCCAGATGAGCCGGCTCCGTGCCAAGCTCGTCGGCAGCGGCGTCCGGATCGTGACCGTGCGCGGCAGCGGCTATCGCGCGGAGGCCGGATGACCTCCGCCGGCCACGACGTCCGCCGCACGTCGATCAGGGTCGCGCTCGCCGCGACGGTCCTCGTCGCCGCCGCGTACACCGTCATCGCGTTCGCGGTCGTCGCGCTCGTCACGCAGAACCTGACAGCGCAGATCGACGATCGCCTCACACGCTCGCTCGCGCACGTCCCGCAGGAGCCTTTCCCCGGCGATGGGGGGTTCGAGCCGCCGCCCCCGGATCGTCCGTTCGGTCCGCAGACGCTGTTCTGGACGGTCAAGTCGGACGGCACCGTGGTCACGGGCTCCGCGGCGTTCCCGGACCTGCCTGTCGAGTACCGGGGGGTGACCGACCCGCGCACCGTGTCGATCGACGGGACCGAGATGCGGATCGCGGGCGCGCCCGCGGGAGGGCCGGGCGCGGCCGACTACGTGGTGATCGGGCAGACGATGGACGCGGTGACGGAGGCGCGGGCGACGATCGTCCGCGCGGAGCTGCTCATCGGACCCGTGCTGCTCCTCGTCGTCTTCCTCGGCGCGATCGCGATCGGGCGGCGCGTGGCGGCGCCGATCGAGCGAGCGCGGCAGCGCCAGCTGGAGTTCACGGCGGACGCCAGCCACGAGCTGCGGACGCCCCTCGCCGTCATCGAGGCGAACACGAGCCTCGCGCTCGCCGGGGACCGGCCGGCAGACTGGTACCGCGACGCCTTCGTGCGCGTGGACGGCGAGTCGAAGCGGATGCGGCGCCTCGTGGACGACCTCCTGTGGCTCGCGCGGTTCGACACGACCGAGGCGTCGCCCGCCGGCGAGACGGTGGACCTCGGAACGCTCGTCCGCGGGACGGCGGACCGCTTCGCGGCGGTCGCGGAGACGCGCCGGCTGCACCTCGACGTCCACGCGACCGAGGACGTCGTCGTGGCGGTCCCGGCCGACTGGGCCGACCGGCTCGTCGGGGTCCTCCTGGAGAACGCGTGCAAGTACTCGCCCGAGGACGGGGCCGTGGACGCGACCGTCGATGTCGCGGGCGGGCGGGCACGCCTCACCGTGGACGACGCGGGTCCCGGGATCCCGGAGGATCAGCGCGACCTCGTGTTCGACCGCTTCCACCGCGCGACCGACGCGACCGCCGGAGCCGGCCTCGGCCTTGCGATCGCGGACGCGGTCGTCCGCGCGACGGGCGGCCGGTGGCAGGTCGGCGTCTCGCCGGCGGGTGGCGCCCGGATGTCCGTCACGTGGCCTCTCGCGGGCCCGGCGCCGCGGGCGCGGGACGGCAGGACGGGCCGGGGCGCGTAATCCTTCCGACAGGGAAGGCGACCGAGACTGCCGTCCATGGTCACCACCTCTCCCCTCCCCACCCCCGGTGCCCAGGTCGGGACCGGCGGCTCGTCCGCCGGTCCCGACCACGCGGACGTCCCGTCGATGCCCGCCGCTGCCGCGGCTCCCGCTGCCGCGGCTCCCGCGGCCGCCCCCCACGCGCGGCTCGCCCGCCGCGCGGCCACCCTGCGCGGCACCGACGCCGCCTGGGTCCGGCCCGCCTGGCTCGGCGTGACCTTCGTCGCCGCCGTGCTCTACCTCGCGAACCTCACCGTGAGCGGCTTCGCCAACACGTACTACTCGGCAGCGGCCCTCGCCGCCTCGCAGAGCTGGACGGCGTGGTTCTTCGGGTCGTTCGACGCGGCGGGCTTCATCACCGTGGACAAGCCGCCGCTCGCGACGATGCTCATGGGCCTCTCGGTCAGGGTCCTCGGGCTGTCGTCGTGGAGCGTCCTGCTCCCCGAGGCGCTGTGCGGCATCGCGACCGTCGCGGTCCTCTTCGCGATCGTGAAGCGGAGCTTCGGGCCGGTCGCCGCGACGATCGCCGGCCTCGTCATGGCCGTGACGCCGGTCTCCGTCCTCATCTTCCGCTACAACAACCCCGACGCCCTCCTCACCCTGCTGCTGGTCCTGGCGGCCGGCGCGTTCCTTCGCGGCCTGGAGGACGGGCGGATCCGCTGGGCGGTGGCCGCGGCGATCCTCGTGGGCCTCGCGTTCAACGTGAAGCTCCTGCAGGCGTACCTCGTGCTCCCGGCATTCGCCGTCGTCTGGGCGGTGGCCGCGCCGGGCTCGACCCGGCGCCGGGTCGCAGGCCTCGTCGCGTCCGTCGTCGCCGTCGTGCTCGCCTCCGGCTGGTGGGTCGCCGCCGTGGAGCTCGTCCCGGCGGCGGTCCGCCCGTACGTCGGCGGCAGCACGACGGACTCCGCGCTCGACCTCGTCCTCGGCTACGACGGGCTCGCCCGCGTGTTCGGCATGTCCGCCGGCGGCGGAGGCATGGGCGGCGGAGGGTTCTCGGGCACGCCCGGGATCCTGCGCCTGTTCAACGCCGAGCTCGGCGGCCAGGTGGCATGGCTGCTGCCGTTCGCGCTCGTCGCCCTCGTCGCGGGCGTCGCGCTCCGCGGCCGGGCGCCGCGCACCGACCTGCGCCGGGCCGCGTACCTCATGTGGGGCGGCTGGCTCCTCGTGACCGCCGCGGTCTTCAGCTTCATGTCCGGGGTGATCCACAGCTACTACGCGGTGGCGCTCGTGCCGGCGATCGCGGCGCTCGTCGGCGGCGGCGCCGTGGACATGTGGGCGCTGCGGCAGCGGTCGCGGTGGGGCGGCATCCCGCTCGCCGGGGGGATCCTCGCGAGTGCGGCGACGGCGTGGGTGCTCCTGGAGCGGAGTCCCTCGCTCGTCCCCGGCCTCGGGGTCGCGGTGCTCATCGCGGGGGCGGTGGCCGCCGTCGTCGTCGCGCTGCCCGTCGACGCGGCACCGCGGCTCCGGCTCGCCGTGGCCGCCATCGGCGTCGCGGCGCTGCTCGCCGGACCGGTCGCGTACTCGACGTACACGGTGGGCCAGGCGATCTCCGGCGGCGATCCGTCCGCAGGGCCGCAGGTGGCGAGCGGCGGCGGCCGCGCCGGGCCGGGGTCCGCGCCGGCAGGCCTCGCGGGCGTGGCGCCGCTCGGGGCACCCCCGATGGACGGGGCCGCCGCCGACGGATCGATGGACGGGGCCGGGGCGATGGGCGCGCCCGGGCCGATGGGTGCCCCCGGCGCGCAGGGCGGGCAGGGGGCGTTCTCCGACACCGCCCTCGTCGAGTACCTCCTCGCGAGCCGCGGCACCGAGGCCTGGATCGTCGCCGTCACGTCCGCGAACACCGCCGCGCCGATCCAGCTCGCCACCGGCGCGCCGGTGATGGCGATGGGTGGCTTCAGCGGCTCCGACCCCGCCCCCACGCTCGCCGAGCTGCAGGGCTACATCGCATCGGGCGAGCTCCGCTTCGTCATCGTCGGCGCCTGGGCCGGGCCCGGCGCGCGGGGCGGGCCGGGCGTCTCCACGTCGAGCGAGCGCGACACCTGGGTGACGACCGCCTGCGAACGCGTCGACTACGGCGGGGCCGGGAGCTCGGCGCTGTACGACTGCGCGGGTGCGGTGACCGCGGGCGGCTGACCCCGGCGTCGGTCGCGGCCGCCGGCCGGGCGCGCCGCCGGCGCGCGGCCGGCGTCGGTCGCGGTCGCCGGCCCGGCGGGGCGCGACGCCGCTCCCGGCGGGCCATACTGCGCAGGTGATCCGCCTGCTCCGGGCGTACCTGCGCCCGTATGCCGCCGTCCTGGTCGCGATCGTCGCCCTCGTCTCCGTCCAGGCCCTCGCGAACCTCTACCTGCCGAGCCTGAACGCCGACATCATCAACGACGGGGTCGTGAAGGGCGACATCGACGAGATCGTCCGGATCGGCGCCGTCATGCTGGCCGTCACCCTCGTCTCGGTCGTCTGCGCGATCGTCGGCGTCTTCTTCAGCTCGCGGGTCGCGATGGGCGTGGGCCGCGACCTGCGCGGCTCGATCTTCCGCAAGGTCCTGTCGTTCTCGCAGGCGGAGACGAACGTCTTCGGGACGCCCTCGCTCATCACGCGCAACACGAACGATGTCCAGCAGGTCCAGATGCTGCTGGTCATCTCCCTGAGCATCATGATCCTCGCCCCGATCACGGCCGTCGGCGGCGTGATCATGGCGCTCCAGGAGGACGTCGCGCTGTCGGCGACCCTCCTCGTGATCATCCCCGTGATGTTCCTCGTCATCGGGCTGCTCATCCGGCGCGCGATGCCGCTCTTCCGGGCGATGCAGGTGAAGATCGACCGGATCAACCAGGTGATGCGGGAGACGCTCTCCGGCATCCGCGTGATCCGCGCGTTCGTCCGGACCCGTCACGAGGAGGAGCGCTTCGACGCGGCGAACCGCGACCTCACCGAGACCGCGCTCCAGGTGACGCGGCTCTTCGCGCTCGCGATGCCGCTGATCATGGCGATCTTCAACCTGTCGTCCGTCGCGATCATGTGGTTCGGGGCGATCCAGGTGGACAGCGGCGCGATGCCGATCGGCAACCTCACGGCCTTCATCCAGTACGTCATGCAGATCCTCATGGCCGTGATGATGGCGACGCTCATGTTCGTCATGGTCCCGCGGGCGGCGGCGTCGGCGGAGCGGATCGCGGCGGTCCTCGACGCCGACCTGTCGATCCACGACCCGGTGGCGCCCGCCCCGATCGCGGCACCGCGCGGCGTCGTCGAGTTCCGGGACGTGGACTTCGGGTATCCGGGCGCGGCCGATCCCGTGCTCCACGGGATCTCGTTCGTGGCGAGGCCGGGTGAGACGACCGCGATCGTGGGCAGCACGGGCAGCGGCAAGTCCACGGTCGTCAACCTCCTCCCGCGGTTCTTCGACGTGACGGACGGGAGCGTCTCCATCGACGGAGTGGACGTCCGGGAGATGCGACAGGAGGACCTCTGGAGCCTCCTGGGGATCGTCCCGCAGCGCGCGTTCCTGTTCAGCGGCACGGTCGCGTCCAACCTCCGCTACGGCGCGCCGGACGCGACCGACGACGACCTCTGGCGGGCCCTGCGGATCGCGCAGGCGGACGACTTCGTCGCCGAGATGGAGGGCGGGCTCGACGCGCCGATCGCCCAGGGCGGCACGAACGTCTCCGGGGGCCAGCGCCAGCGCCTCGCCATCGCGCGCGCCGTGGCCCGACGGCCGCGGATCTACGTCTTCGACGACAGCTTCTCGGCCGTGGACTTCGCGACGGACGCGCGACTCCGGGCGGCGCTCCGGGACGAGACCCGGGACGCGACCGTCATCATCGTCGCCCAGCGGGTGGGGACGATCATGCATGCCGACCGGATCGTGGTCCTCGAGGACGGGGCGGTCGTCGGCGCGGGGACCCACCGCGAGCTGCTCGAGACGTGCGAGACGTACCGCGAGATCGTCTTCTCGCAGCTCTCCGCGGAGGAGGTCGCGTGAGCGGCCGACCGGGGGGCGCTCCGGGCGGGACTCCGGGCGGTGGGCCCGGCGGTGGGCCGGGCGGTGGGCCGGGCGGCGCGCCCGGCGGAGGCGGACGCCGCGGTGGCGGCCCGATGGGCTTCGGCCCGATGGGCCACGGGATGGCGCCGGCCGGCAAGCCCCACGACCTCCGGCGCGCTCTCGGCCGCCTCGTCGGGGAGCTGCGCCACGAGCGGCTCCTCATCACGATCTCGATCGCGCTCTCGGTCGTCGCCGTCGCGCTCAACATCGCGGGGCCCAAGCTCCTCGGCAACGCGACGAACATCATCTTCGAGGGCGTGGTCGGGAAGATGATCCCTGCGGGCATGACCCAGGCGCAGGCGGAGGCGATGCTCCGGGCCACCGACCAGGGCCAGCTCGCGGACATGCTGTCGGGGATGACGGTCACGCCAGGCGCGGGGATCGACTTCGCGGCGCTCGCCCAGACGCTGGTCCTCGTCTCGGCCGTCTACCTGCTGGCGTCGGTCTTCACGTGGGCCGCGGCCTGGATCATGGCGGGCGTCGCGCAGCGCACCGTCTACCGGCTGCGCCGTGAGGTGGACGAGAAGCTCGCCCGCCTGCCCCTCAGCTACTTCGACCGTCACGCCCGCGGCGACCTCCTCTCGCGCGTGACGAACGACATCGACAACATCGCGCAGACGCTGCAGCAGAGCCTGACCCAGCTGATCACGGCCGTCCTCACCGTCATCGGCGTGCTCATCATGATGCTGACGATCAGCCCGCTCCTCGCGATCATCTCGATCCTCGTGGTCCCCACGGCGATCGTCGTCACGTTCCTCATCGCCCGGCGCTCGCAGGTCCAGTTCACCGCGCAGTGGGAGCGCACCGGGACGCTGAACGGCTTCGTCGAGGAGATGCACACGGGGCACGGCCTGGTGAAGGTCTTCGGCCACCAGGACGAGGCGATCGCCGCCTTCGACGCCGAGAACCGGGCGCTCTACGACGCCAGCTACCGCGCGCAGTTCATCTCCGGGATCATCCAGCCGGTCATGAACTTCGTGAGCAACCTGAACTACGTCGCGATCGCGGTCATCGGCGGCATCCGGGTGGCGAACGGCACGATGACGCTCGGCGACGTGCAGGCGTTCATCCAGTACTCGCGCCAGTTCACGATGCCGATCACGCAGACCGCCAGCATCATGAACGTGATGCAGTCGGCGGCGGCCTCCGCCGAGCGGGTCTTCGAGCTCCTCGACGAGGAGGAGGAGGTCCCCGACCCGGTCGACGCGCGGTACCCGACGACGGTCGAGGGCCGGATCGAGCTGACCGACGTCTCGTTCCGGTACGTCCCCGACAAGCCGCTCATCGAGGGCCTGACGGAGCTGGTCCATCCCGGCGAGACGCTCGCGATCGTGGGGCCGACCGGCGCGGGCAAGACGACCCTCGTGAACCTCCTCATGCGCTTCTACGACATCGACGGCGGGACGATCACGCTCGACGGCATCGAGACGCGCTCGATGCGCCGCGACGAGCTGCGCCGCACCTTCGGGATGGTCCTGCAGGACACGTGGCTTTTCGGCGGCACGATCCGGGAGAACATCGCGTACGGCCGCGAGGACGCGACCGAGGACGAGATCGTGGCGGCGGCGATCGCCGCGCACGTGGACCACTTCGTCCGCACGCTGCCCGCCGGCTACGACACGGTGATCGACGACGAGGCCTCGAACCTCTCGCAGGGTGAGAAGCAGCTGCTGACGATCGCGCGGGCGTTCCTCGCCGACCCCGAGGTGCTCATCCTCGACGAGGCGACGAGCTCGGTGGACACGCGGACCGAGATCCTCGTCCAGCGCGCGATGAAGGCGCTCATGCACGGCCGGACGAGCTTCGTCATCGCGCACCGGCTCTCCACGATCCGCGACGCGGACACGATCCTCGTCATGGACCACGGCCGGATCGTGGAGCAGGGCCGCCACGAGGAGCTGCTCGCGCGCCACGGCTTCTACGCCGAGCTGTACCAGAGCCAGTTCGCCGAGCCGCTCGCCGAGGCCGTGTAGCCGCGCCACGGCGGGCCGGGTGAGCCGATCGACCCTCCGAGCCACGGCCGGCGGAGGGCGGCGCGGGTCCGGTCACACCTCCTTGCCGCCCGGCCACCTCGCCGGTATCATCCGTCGATCCGTCGCGACCCCGGCAGGGACGGCAGCGGGCGTCGGCGGGATGAACGGAGTTCCGTAGGGAGCGTGGACGTCGTTCGGCTTCCGGCCCGCAGGCGGGCCGGCCTCGTCGCATCTCCGGGCGCAGCGGGCACGGCCCCGTGACCGTGGCCGGCGGGCCCGTCGTGCCCGCGGCCGCCACGTCGGACGGTGCCGCGACGGGCGGGGCGGCGGGTGCGTCGGCAGCGGTCACGGCAGCGGCCGTGGCCTCCGCGGCGGGCAGCCCCGCGATCGCGGTGCGCGACCTGTGGAAGATCTTCGGCCCGGCCGAGAACAAGATCATCGGGACGCCGGACGCGGAGCTGTCCGCCTCCGATGTCCGCCTCAAGACCGGCTCGACGGTGGCCGTCCGTGCCGCGACGTTCGACGTGCAGCCCGGCGAGGTCTTCGTGGTCATGGGCCTCTCGGGGAGCGGCAAGTCCACGCTCGTCCGGTGCCTGACCCGACTCATCGAGCCCACGCAGGGCCAGGTGCTCCTCGACGGCGAGGACATCCTCAAGGCGGACGCGAAGCGCCTTCGCGAGCTGCGCAGGCGCCGGTTCGCGATGGTCTTCCAGCACTTCGGGCTGCTTCCCCACCGGCGCGTCATCGACAACGTCGCGTTCGGGCTGGAGATCCGCGGCGAGGGCAAGGCGGAGCGGCACCGGCGGGCGATCGAGATGCTCGACCTGGTCGGCCTGGACAGCCACGCGTGGGACTACCCGGACCAGCTCTCCGGCGGGATGCAGCAGCGCGTCGGACTCGCGCGCGCGCTGGCGGTGGATCCCGAGGTGATGCTGTTCGACGAGCCGTTCAGCGCGCTCGACCCGCTGATCCGGCGCGACATGCAGAACGAGGTGCTGCGGCTGCACCACGAGGTCGGGAAGACGATGGTCTTCATCACCCACGACCTCGCCGAGGCCCTCAAGCTCGGCGACCACGTCGCCATCATGCGGGCCGGGAGCATCGTCCAGATCGGGCGGCCGGAGGAGATCGTCGGCTCGCCGGCCGACGACTACGTGCGCGACTTCGTGCAGGACGTCCCGCGGTCGCACGTCCTCACCCTCCGGTGGGTCATGCGCGAGCCCCGCGACGACGATCCGGTGGACGGGCCCGAGCTCCCGCCGGACACGGTGATCCGCGCCGCGGTGCACGTCGCCAGCGCCACGGAATCGCCGATCCGCGTCGTGGAGGACGGCCGGCTCGTCGGGGTCGTGGACCGGGTGCAGATCCTGGCGGCGATCGCGGGCACCGAGCCCGACGCGTGACGACCGTCCGCGCGCGGCTCTCCGTGCCGTCGTCGGCGGCAACCTCGCGCCGGGCCCTGATCGTGGGCGGGGCCGTCGTCGCGGCCGTGCTCTTCATCGTGTTCCGCGGCCAGTGGACGCTGCCGCACGACGACGACTACGGGCTGTTCCGGACGCTCAACGGCATCCGTGACGCGGTCGAATCGAACCGGTCGGTCCTCGAGCCGATCCGCGCCGGCGTGGCCGGCCTGGTCGGCATCTTCGACCAGGTGCTCGCCTCGCTCGGATGGCCGGGGGTCATCGGAGCGGCAGCCGCGATCGGGCTGATCTTCGGCGGGTGGCGGGTCGCGCTGCTCGCCGCCGTCGGCTTCGGGATCCTCGGCTCCCTCGGCCTGTGGGAGTCGAGCATGGCCGTGCTCTCGATGATGCTCGCGGCCGTGCTCATCGCCCTCGGGATCGGCCTCCCGCTCGGGATCGCCGCCGGGCGGAGCCAGCGGCTCGCGTCCGCGCTGTCGCCGGTCCTCGACTTCATGCAGATCATGCCGACCCTGGCGTACCTCACGCCGATCACGCTCCTGTTCCTCATCGGCGTGGCGCCGTCGGTGATCGCGACGCTGATCTTCGCGGTCCCGGCGGCCATCCGGATCACTGCGCTGGGCATCCGCGGGGTCCCGGCGACGATCATCGAGGCCGCGCGCTCCCTCGGCGCCACGGAGCGCCAGGTCCTCGTCAAGGTCCTGCTGCCGCTCTCGCGGCGGCCGGTGGGCCTCGCGATCAACCAGACGATCATGCTCGCGCTCTCGATGGTGGTCATCACCTCGCTCATCGGGGCGCCCGGCCTGGGCCGGAACCTCCAGAACGCGCTGTCCAAGGTGGACGTCGGCGCGTCCTTCGATGCCGGCCTCGCGATCGTCATCCTCGCGATCATCCTCGACCGCCTCACGTACGCCGCCGGCGAGTGGGCGGACCCGCGCGAGCGCGCCGCCCGCAGCGGCCCCCGCTGGGTGACCATCGGGGTCGCGCTCGCGCTCGTGGGCATCGGCCTCGCGATCCCGCTGGTCGCGGACGCGACCACGTTCCCGGACACCTTCGCCGCCTCCTTCCGCGAGCCGGTGAACGTCGCGGTCGAGTGGTTCACCGACACGTTCCACGCGGTCACCATCGGGCTTAAGGACGTCGTCACGAACCTCGTCCTGAACCCGCTCGAATCGGTGCTGGTCACCGCGCCGTGGTGGCTCGTCGTCGCGGCGCTCACGACGGTCGCCTGGTACGTATCGGGCGGCCGGGCCGCGATCATCGTCTCGTTCTGCTTCGCCTTCATCATCGGGCTGGGCCTATGGGAGCACTCGATGGTGACGCTCGCGAACGTCGTCATCGGGACCCTGATCACGCTGGGGATCGGGTTGATCGTGGGGATCCTGTCCGCGCGCCACGACCGCTTCCGCGCCTTCCTTCGGCCGATCCTCGACGCCGCACAGACGCTCCCCGCGTTCGTCTACCTGATCCCGGCGCTCGCCCTGTTCAACCCGACCCGGTTCACCGCCATCGTCGCGGCGGTCATCTACGCGCTCCCCCCCGTGATCCGTCTCGTGGACGTCGGCATCCGCGGCGTGTCCGGGACGGTGATCGAGGCGGCGACGGCATCCGGGGCGACCGGCCGCCAGGTCCTCTGGAAGGTGCAGCTGCCGATGTCGCGGCACGCCCTGCTGCTCGCCGCCAACCAGGGGATCGTCATGGTGCTGTCCATGGTCGTCATCGGCGCGCTGGTGGGCGCGGGGGCGCTCGGCTACGACGTCATCACCGGCTTCGCACAGGGCAAGGACTTCGGCAAGGGGCTCGCGGCGGGGATCGCGATCGTCCTGCTGGGGATCCTGCTCGACCGCATCACGCAGGCCGCCGGCGCCAGGCGCCAGGCCGGCATGGAGACCGCCGGCTGACGCCGGCGAGAGGAGGAGGACCGTTCATGCGCCATTCCACGTTCGGGAGAGGGCTCGCGCTCTCGCTGGTCGCGCTCGTGCTCGTGGCCGGCTGCGCGCAGAGCTCGGGGAGCACGGCGAAGCCCGCGGAATCCGAGGGCGCGGGTGCGACCGCCGAGGCGTCGGCGGGAGCCGGCGGGGGCGCCGAGGCCGCGACGTGCCAGGGCAGCGGCGACAAGGGCACCGTGCAGCTGATGATCAACCAGTGGGTCGGGGCCGAGGCGAACGTCGCGGTGGCCGCCTGCCTGCTCAAGCAGATGGGCTACGACGTCAAGACCAACACCCTGGCCGAGGAGGTCGCCTGGCAGGGCTTCTCGACCGGCGAGGTGGACGTCATCCTCGAGAACTGGGGTCACCCGGACCTCGAGCAGAAGTACATCACCGACGAGAAGCTCGCGGTCGACGCGGGCCCGATGGGCGTCACGGGCATCATCGGCTGGTACGTCCCGGGCTGGATGGTCGAGAAGTACCCGGACATCACCGACTGGAACAACCTGAACAAGTACGCCGACCTGTTCAAGACGTCCGAGTCCGGCGACAAGGGGCAGTTCCTCGGCGCCGACCCGACGTTCGTCCAGTACGACGAGGCGTTGATCGCCAACCTCGGCCTCGACTACAAGGTCGTCTTCTCGGGCAGCGAGGCCGCGTCGATCACCGCCTTCCAGCAGGCCGAGAAGAACCAGACGCCCCTCATCGGCTACTTCTACGACCCGCAGTGGCTCCAGAACGAGATCAAGCTCGTCCAGGTCAAGCTACCGGCGTGGACGGAGGGCTGCGACGCCGACCTCAAGAAGGTGGCCTGCGACTACCCGCCGTACGTGCTGAACAAGATCGTCCGCGCGGCGTGGATGGACCAGGGCGGCGATGCCGTGGACTTCATCAAGAAGTTCAGCTGGGCGAACAGCGACCAGAACGAGGTCGCCGACTACATCACGAACGGGAACATGACGGCCGAGGAGGCCGCGAAGAAGTGGATCGACGCGCACCCGGACACCTGGAAGGCCTGGATGCCGCAGGGCTGACCCGGACCTGACACGACCATCGCCCGACGCCCGGGCCGGCCGCCCCGCGGCCCGCCCGGGCGTCGCCACGTCCGGCTCCTCGCGCTGCCCCGGGGGCGCGCCGTCTGCCATCTCAGCCGCTCTTCAGGGTTCCGTGCGAGACTGCGCGCCCGGGCGCCGAGCGGCGGCCGGCCCGCGTCCCCATCCCACGGCCGAGCGCGGCGGCCGAGCCGGAGGCCCCGCATGACCCGGAACCGCTGGATCGCCGTCGCCCTCGTCGCCGCCGTGGCGGTCGTCGGGGTGGGTGGCTACGTCGCGTGGGACCAGCTCCTCCGCGGCGACGAGGTCGCCCCCCTGTCGCTCTCGTCCCCCTCGCCCGCCGCGGCGGGAGCGACGGCCGCGCCGACGGGCGCCGCCGAGCCGACGGCCGCCGGCGAGGCGGCGACGCCAGCGCCCACGTCCGCCGCGCAGTCGGCGACGCCGGGGGCGGGCACGGCGGGGACACCCGACGCCCTCGCCGGCGCCTGGACGGTCACGGACGGCAGCGTCGTCGGGTACCGCGTCCGGGAGCAGCTCGGCGGCGTCACCGCGCTGACGGATGCGGTCGGCCGCACGAGCGACGTGACCGGCGCTGCGACGCTCGCGGCCGCAGGCGCGTCCGTGCAGGTGACGGACGCATCCTTCACCGCCGACGTGACGACCCTGACGTCCGACAACGACCGTCGCGACGGGCGGATCCGGCAGATGGGGCTGGAGTCCGACACGTACCCGGAGGCCAGCTTCGTCCTCACCGCCCCGGTGGACGTGCCGGCCGAGGCGCTCGGCGGCGCAGCGGTCCCGGTGACGCTCGGGGGCGACCTGACGATCCACGGCGTGACGAAGGCGGTCACGATCCCGGCCGAGGCCCGCCTCGCCGACGGCGTGATCGAGGTCGTGGGGAGCCTCACGTTCCCGTTCGCCGACTTCGGGATGACGCCGCCGAGCGTCGGCGACTTCGTCAAGGTGGAGCCCGACGCGACGCTCGAGTTCCTCCTGCGCCTCGCGCAGGGCTGACGCCGGGGCCGTCGTCGGGCTCAGGGCACCAGGACGCTGAGCCCCAGCGACCGAGCGGCCTGCGCCTGCCGCAGGTCGAACGTCAGGAACCCGACACCGGGGTCGGCGATGCGCAGCGCCGCCGCGAGGTGGAGGGCATCGAGCGTGCGGATGCCGGTCGTCTCGGCGATCGTCGACGCGGACTCGCAGGTCGTCGCGTCGAGCTCGATGATCGAGAACGAGGCCAGGTCCGCCGCGAAGGACCTGCGCGCGTTCGCGAGGCTGCGGCCCGACAGGAGACGCGCCAGGTTCCGTCGCACCTCGACGATGGTGTGCCGCCCCGTCAGGAGGGAGTCGTCGGCGCGCAGCAGCGCGTCCACCGAGACCGAGTCCGGCTCCTCGACGTAGCGCTTGAGGAGAGCGCTCGAGTCGACGTACATGCTCACTCGCCGCGATCCTCGGCCAGGGCATCGAGCACGCGTCTCGATGCCCGCACCCGGCTCACCGGACCGAGTCGCGAGCCGCTGCCCGGCGTGATCCAGCCGCCACGGATCCCCTCCTCGATCCGTGCGCGTCCCGGTACCGGGCCGAGGATCGCCTTCGGGCGGCCGCGGTCGGTGACCCGCACGACCTCCCCGCGCTCGGCTCGCTCGAGGTACTCCGACAGGTGCGCCTTCAGCTCACGGATCCCGACCTCTGTCATGTAGTCACGATATCACGCCGATGTGACCACATCGCGGCGGATGCCTACGCCGCGGCCGATGCCTCGTCCGGCGGCCCGACCTCCACGTCCGGCTCGCCCGCCGCCGGGACCGCCGCGGCCGTGGATCGGCCGGGAAGCTTGCGCGTGAACCAGAACGCGAGGATCGCGAAGAGGGCCGCGGCGCCAAGCGCGTTGCGCAGCCCGTCGAGGAGCGCCTCCCCGTAGTCGGCCGCGACGACCGCGGCCTGGTCCGGCGGCAGGCCCGCGTCAACGAGCAGCTCCTCGGCCTGGTCGACGGTCACCACGGGCAGCGGCTTGGACTCGGCGGCCGTCGTGAGCGCAGCCTGGACGTCCGGCGGGACGTCCGGGTTCGTCTCGATCCGGTCAATGAACCCATTGGTGAGCCCGATGAGCAGGATGGCGCCGATCAGAGCGGTCCCCAGCGACGCGCCGAGGTTCTGCGCGGTCCCCTGGAGCCCGCCCGCCTCGTTGGTCTGCGCCGGCGCGACCGAGGACATGATCACGTTGCCCAGCTGCGAGGCCAGCAGGCCCGCCCCGACCCCGAACACGGCCAGCCCGAGCGCGAAGCCGGTCGTGTCGAGCTCGACGTCGATCGTGCCGAGGAGGATGAGCGCGCCGCCCGACAGGGCCGCCAGGCCGAGCTGCGCGACCCGCTTCGGCGAACGGCTGGCCGCCAGGCGCGGCCCCGCGAGCGCGGCCACGAGCATCATCACGGACATGGGCACGAGGCGCTTCCCCGTCTCGAACGCGTCGAGGCCGAGCACGACCTGCAGGTAGACGGGCAGGACGAAGAACATCCCGAGCAGCACGAGCTGCTGCATCCCGAGCGTCATCAGGCCCGCCCGCAGCGTCTCGATCCGAAGCATCGCGAGGTCGAGGAGCGCATCGCGGCCGAGCCGCCTGCGGCGCTGCTCCCACTCGGCGAACGCCCACAGCAGGCCGAGGCCGGCGAGGATGAGGAACGGCACGACGGAGAAGCCGAGCGGCGTGATCTCCCGGCCGGCGATCGTCGGGGCGGAGACGGGCTTCACCCAGCCCCACGTGCTGCTCATGAGGATCGCGAAGACCACGAGGCCGAGCCCGGACGCGGAGAGCGCGGCGCCCACCACGTCGAGCTGCGGCGTCACCTCGGGCCGCGGGCTGGGCCGCATCCGGCGCCGGACGAGGAGGATGACGGCCACGATGACGACCTCGGCGACGAAGACGAGCCGCCACGTGAAGGTGGTGGTGACCCAGCCGCCGATGAGAGGCCCTGCCGCGACGGCGGCCGCCGCGACGCCGCCGATGATCCCGTAGGCGAGGGCGCGCTGGCGCCCCTCGTAGTTCGATGCGATGAGCGCGGCGATCGCGGGGACGACCAGCACGGCGCCCAGGCCCTCGACGAGAGACCACCCGAAGAGGAGGACCGCGAGGTTCGGGCTGATCGCGGTGATGAACGAGCCGGCGGCGTAGATGGCGAGGCCGACCGCGAACGTCCGGTCACGCCCCCAGATGTCGCCGAGCTTGGCGCCGACGAGCATGAACGCGGCCATGACGAGCGTGTACAGGGTGATCGCGGCCTGGACGCCCTGGACCGTCGTCCCCAGGTCCGCGCAGATCTGCGAGATGGAGACGTTCATCACGCTGCTGTCGAGCACCATGACGAACTGGGCGGAGGCGAGGATCGCCACGGCGCCCCAGGAGCGGGCGGGGGGCGGGACCGCGGGCATGGAAGCCATCGCGCGCAGCCTACCGCAGCGCGCGCCCCGGATCGGGACCGACCCGGCAGGCCTCCACCCGGGCCCGGCCGGCCCGCGTCATCTCGACCGCGACC